>JAZRVP010000017.1:0-19613 GCA_045599245.1 Myxococcota bacterium | reverse complement strand
GACGGCTGGCATCGCAGAGCCCAGTGAGCAAATGAAATGAACGAGTTGGAGAGCCGACAGGCTCGGGAAACGAAGTGCATTTCATATTGCGAACTGAGGACAGGGGCAAAGCCCCAGCGGGGTTCGGGGCAGAGCCCCGGTGAGGAGTAACAACGGCATGACAAAAACTGTGTCGAAATGTTTACGCAGAGCGGCGAAACAGTTAAAATAACGCCTCGATTTTGTGGGACTTGTTTGAATAGGACTGTATCCGTCATGAAACGCCAAACTCTGATTTATGTGCTGATGCTTTTGAGCATTGATGCTTTTGTTTGTGCCTGTTCGGATGACAAAACAGCGCCGAAAGCGCAGGAAGGATGCGAAGAGGGGCTGGTTATGTGCAGCGGTCAATGTGTTGATCCGTTTGTCGAAAAAGCGTGGTGCGGTGCAAATGAACAGTGCGAAAACTACGTGCCCTGTCTCGAAAGTGAGCTGTGCATTTCGGGGACATGTACGAATCTTGAGATGTGCAACAGCGGTCAGATCAGATGTGATGGAACATGTATCGATCCGAAGAACGACAATAGGTTTTGCGGAGCGAAAACGTCCTGCAAGGAGTACGAGTCGTGCAGGGATGGAACTTTCTGTTATGACGGCAAGTGCATAGAAGAAAAGACGAGCTGCAGCAGAGAGGGAGAAGTTCTTTGTGACAAACGGTGCATTGATCCGCAGAGAAACGATGCGTACTGCGGTGCGTCGAAGGACTGTACAGGCTATGCGGTGTGCAAGTCTGATGAGACTTGTGCGGGCGGCCAGTGTGTTTCTTCCAAAACGGACTGCTGCGGAGAGGCATGTGACAAATGTGCCGATAATGAGCTTTGTACCGAGGGAGTGTGCCGGGTTGCGTGTCCGTTTGGGAAGGTCGAGCACAATGGCGTTTGTGTCGAGGAAGGGAAGAACTGCTGTGGAGAAAACTGCGTAGTTTGTACGGGCAAGCAGGAGTGCAAAGGCGGAATTTGCCGGGAGGAATGTCCTGACGGAGCGGTCTATCGGGATGGAAGCTGTATATCGCAGTCAGATGCCTGTTGCGGAGCGAGTTGTGATTATTGCGGGGGACTTGGCTACTGCAGCAAGAAGGCGGAATGCGTGTGTAAAACGGGGGCGAAGCGGTGTGGGAGTGAATGCGTCAATTTGTCGACGGATGTTGAACATTGCGGAGCATGTGACAACGACTGTGCGGAAGTCATGCCGCACGCAATGAATCATCGCTGCATAAGCGGGACGTGTGTGAGCAATACCTGTAAAATCGGCTATTATTATCAGAACGGCGAATGCAAGGCATATTCATCGACGAGCTGTGGTCCGTCGGGGAACAATTGTGAAGCCATTGACGGTGTCCAGAAAGCCAAATGTGTCGAAGAGGAATGTAAAGTTTCGGCGTGTCTGGCGGGGTTCCATCTCGTTGAAAATGAGTGTGTGGAAGACACGAAAGAGTGCTGTGGGGATTTGTGTATTGAGTGTGAGGCGAACGAATATTGTGTTCAGGGAGCGTGCAAGCTGGATTGCGGCGATGAGATGATCGTTTGTGACGAAGAATGTGTGTCGGCTAAAACGATGACGCATTGCGGTGCCTGCAATGTGTCATGTGAAAAGTCCAAGATAGCCTTTGCGGAGTCTGTGTCGTGTGAAACGGGCGTGTGTCAGCCTGTAAAGTGTGGAGACAATCATCATCCGAAAGGCGACAAATGTGTTGAAGACACGGCGCAGGAGTGCGGCGCCGGCCTTGTCAATTGTCCGGAGACGGTATCCGGGTATCTCAAAGGGTATTGTCATTACGGATATTGTGAAGCAACGGAATGCCAGAAAGGGTATCGGCTGGTCAGTGGCGGCTGTTATATCGATACGCCGATGGAATGCGGCGATGAGCGTTTGAATTGTCTTTCACTGTCGTTTGTGGCGGACGCTGACTGTGAGAATGGAAAGTGCGTCATCAAGGCATGTTCCGAGGGATTTCACGTGAAAGACGGTGCGTGTGTTTCAGATGAAACATAAGTGGCACAGGACGAACAGCATTTGTTTTTATAAAAATAGGTTCAGGACAGGACATGATAAGCAGACTATTTACATTTCTCAACGATTCCCCGGTCAACTTTCTTGCGGTCAAGGCGGTTGCAAACCGTCTGAAAAAAGCGGGTTTCAAGCGGTTTGAGCCGGAGCAGAGGCTTGAAAAGCCGGAAGCAGGGGACAAGTTTTTTGTTACGAAAAATGATTCATCCATTTTTGCGTTTCAGATAGGGAGCAAACCGCTTTGGGAAGCTGGATTTCATGTGATATGTGCGCATTCGGATTCGCCGACGTTCAGAATAAAGCCGGATGCCGAGATTCATGCCAAGCACGGGCTGGTCAAGCTCAATGTCGAGGTTTATGGGGGTGCGATATTATCGACGTGGTTTGACAGACCGCTGAGTGTGGCAGGGCGTGTGATACTGAAAACATCGGATGTGATGCGTCCCAAATCGCGGCTTCTTCATATACGGCGTCCAATTATGACCATTCCGAACCTGTGCATTCATTTTAATCGTCAGGTCAATGACGGAGTGAAAGTGAGCGTTCAGAAAGAAATGCAGCCGATTCTTGGCCTGATAGGGGAGGAGCTGGAGCGTCGGGATTTGCTTCTTGAACTCATTTGTCAGAACCTGAATGTCGAGCGGGAAGAGATTCTTGATTTCGACCTGTATCTGTATGACACGACAGCGCCGACGACTTTTGGCGCGCACAACGAGTTTATATCAGCCGGACGTCTGGATGATCTGGAGATGGTGAGTGCGGGTCTGGAAGCGCTGTTGTCGGTTTCGGAGACGGTACCGGAAGTGACGCGGGTTTTGGCCGTATTTGACAATGAGGAGACGGGGTCGCATACGAAACAGGGCGCGGCGAGTCCGTTTTTTGCGCAGATGCTTCATCGCCTTGTGTTGGCAGAGGGCGGCAGCGAGGATGATTATTACCGCGCCGTTGAGCACGGGTTCATGGTATCGGCGGACAATGCGCATGCCTGGCATCCGAACTACGCGGAAAAATACGATCCGTATTGTCACCCGGTGCTTGGAGCAGGGCCTGCGATCAAGTTTAATGCGGCGCAGAAGTACGCGAGTGATGCCCTGTCGGCGGCGATATTTCAGAACATTTGCCGGGAAGCAGGTGTTCCGTGTCAGAAATTTGTGAATCACAGCGATGTCGCCGGGGGCAGTACGCTCGGCAATATTCTGACGGCCAATCTGCCGCTTCGCGGCGTCGATATGGGGAATGCCATACTGGCGATGCACAGCATTCGGGAAACGGGGAGTGTTCTCGATTATGAATATTGCGTGAAAGCTTTTTCGAAATTTTATCAGCTGTAAAAGGGGAGCATGGCTATCGGCTTTGCCGATACGCCACACGCGTCGGGCCTATCGGCGAAGCCGATACGGTCCTTTGCCGCCCGCTATTCGGCGTTGCCGAATACGCGGGCGGTTTGCATTTTTCGGGCGTCAAACCCATAGCCTTATCATGTTAGTATTTAATTGCTGATGGCGGCATCGTCAGCAGGATTTATTTCTTACTGAGGTGATTAAATATGACAATTCCAGCTTATAACGATATGTTTTACGAGTATCTGAAAATCTTCAAAGATAATCAGTCACATCATGTGAAAGAGATTCGTAGCTTATTAGCGTCAGTGTTTAAGCTTTCAAAAGAAGAATGCGAACAATTAGTGCCTTCAAGGGCGCAAACGACATTTGAAAATCGCTGTGGCTGGTGTACGTCATATTTATATCGTTCAGGTCTTTTGTTAAGAGTTGCCCGTGGAACATGTTACTACTCACCGGGGCTCTGCCCCGAACCCCGCTGGGGCTTTGCCCCTGTCCTCAGTTCGCAATATGAAATGCACTTCGTTTCCCGATCCTGTCGGCTCTCCAACTCGTTCATTTCATTTGCTCACTGGGCTCTGTGGTTTTCGCCATTCACAGGATGGCGAAAACCCTCGGCTCCCCACCAAAGGACAGAGTCCTTTGAAAGCCTCAATATTTTTAGGTGGTATAAGCTTTTTGAGCTGCCTGACTATTGATTCCTCGCTAGGGCCCCATCCCTAGCTTTCCTCATTTGTTACCTTATTTTTGTTTTGTTCGGAGCTTCCTTTAACTTAATGAGGAAATGGTGTATTGCTGTCAATAAATCGAAGAGAGTATTCAAGATATTCGAAGAGCATATATTGATCGCCGGCTGCTGCTCTTGGCTTGAGTTCTGATTGATACTGATTGCTTATGTGAAGAACTATTAATATAAATAAAAGAAATTATACTACATCTCGCTCGAACCGCTCGACAAAGCATTCGTGGGCTTTGCGTTTATTGTAGCAGATTCCGACGATGACGATTTCGCCGTAAAAGTTTTTGAGATTGTCGGGATAATGATTCTCGCGAATCTGGTCGATGGCTGCTTTGACGTCCTGTTTGAATTTGAGTTCAATGACAATGGCGGGATTCATCGTGAGTGGTTTGGGAAGAAGGACGATGTCGGCAAAACCTTTACCGGTGGGCATTTCGCGAATGATTTTATATTGATTTTCGACGGCAATGCATAAAACAGAAATGACACAGGAAAGTGCATTTTCGTTATTATAACGCAGAATCGACGTCATGTTTTGATGGGTTTCTTCGACCATGCTGGCGACGGTTTCGTTGTCTTCACTCAGAATAGCCGTGATAAATTTTTGTGATCGCTGCCACGGTTTAATCGCATCAGGCCAGGTACAGACGCGCAGGGCATCTCTAAATGCAATACGAACTTCTTCATTGGGAATAAAGACTTCACTCGTTTCGGCGTCATATCCGAGGTAGCCGATGTGGATCAGGCAGGTAAACGCGTCGTCTTTGCATTTTGGCGTTGTAAATGAATTGTCATAAGAGGTCGTGTTGACAGGGACGCGCCCGCCCGCAATGAGAAATTGTACATCGGAATAAATACCATCGAGGTCGGCATTGATAAAATCGAGCAATGATTCAAAAGAGGCGGTTGCAGTCCAGTAGCTGCCGTATTCGCGGTTTTGCATAGCTTGCACCAGCGAACAGGGATTATATACATGTGCTTCATTATGGAATTGATAACCGTCGTACCAATGGACGGCTTCTGCGCGATCCATTTGATATTGTTTGCACAGCTCATCAACTTCAATTTGCCGGATGCCGACGTATGGTGCCAGCATCAGCGGGCGAATCATCGTATATTCTTTAAAATTGTTGAGCGATGACTGAGTTTTATACTTTTTGACGGGCAAAATGCCGGTCAAATAGCCGAGTGCAATATATTTTTCGGAAGATTTTTGTTTAAATAGATCGCGTAAAAAATGAATCCACGCGTTTTGTGTGACGGTATCGTCTGGACGATTGCGGAAAATAGCATCCCATTCGTCGATAATAATGACGAATTTCGTACCGGTTTGATCCGCAATAAGCGAGAGTTCTTCGGGCAGATCGAGATTGTTGTCATGTAGAATGTCTGGCCAGGCTGCAACGAGTTCTTTATGAATTGCAGCTCGAATGCGATCGATAAATCCTTTGATATTTTGACTTTCGAGCATAAACGTCTGAACATCAAAGCTGATAACTTCGTATTTGTTGAGATGCGTTTCGAATGACGGATCTTTGGCAATTTCGAATGGTGCAAACATCGCGTGCGAATCGCACGTTCGGCAGTAATAGGCTTCGAGCATCTGCGCGGTAAGTGTTTTGCCAAAACGACGCGAGCGACTGACACAGACGAAGCGATCCGGCGTATTGATCCAGCGATTCAGGTGTTTGATAATATTGGTTTTATCGACGTAAATTTCTGAATTGAGCGTGATTTGAAAACTGTCATTGCCACTGTTGAGAAAAAGACTCATGCGCTAGCCCTCCATAGACGAGGATGCCTGAGGCATCGGAATAGATTAATAGCATGAAAAAAAAGGGAGGGCGAGTGTGGGAATGTCGCCTATTGCTTCGCAATAAGAGCTTCGCTCGGCGGCTATTTTATGTGTAGACGTGCGGTCCTCGCGTCTCCACATGAAAATACGCCGCTGTTCATTGATGGCGAGAGACGTAAGTTTAATCGTCTCAACCTTGCTCAATGCAAGGTCTGTATCATGTCAGAATGTGTCTAGCACTGGAGGTTGGCCAGCAGGGCCCTGAGTGTGGCGCTGGTCGTATTTTGTTTGAGTTTGCAGAGAAGGGATTTGTTCGAAGCAAAGGCTGAGCCAGTGACCATGTCGGAGAAGTTTGTGACCCGGCTGTAATCCCATGACGAAATGTCCTGATTAAAAGCTGCGGCACCGTAAAAGCATCGGTACATGTTGGTTACGTTTGATGTGTTCCAGCTGTCAATGGGCTGATTGAAGGCCGAAGTCAGGGCAAACGTTCCGATCATGGTGGTGACTTTGCTCACATCCCAACGGTTGAGGGGGCTGTTGAAAAATTTGGTGTGAGTGAAGGTCTCGTTCATGTTTGTCACGTTGCTCACGTCCCAGTTTTCGATGTTGAGATTGGAACCGGAATGGCAGAACATATCCTGCATGGTAACGAGTTTGGATGCATCGGGGATATCGACAGAGGAGAGTTTGTTGAGCGTTGTTCCGCCGAAGGCATAACGGCCGAGGCCGACGGGTCCGAAAGAGACGACTTCTTTGAGCCATGAGATCGTGGAAATGCAATTTTTGGCTTCGACGTTTGCGCAGTCCGTGGCGTCGGAACACATTCTCCAGCCGTCGTAAGTGCCGGTAATTTTGATGTGATAGGTGCCGGCCTGCGGGTATGGATGGGTGAGATGAGATTTGCCGCAGACATCATTTCCGACGTGCTGAGTCTGACCGTCGCCCCAGTCGACGATAAAATCGCAGTTTGAAGCCACAATGGTTGGAAGAGGGAAAGCATTTGTGGCGGGGATATTCCAGACAGTTTCAAAGACTTCGGGGGCGCATCGGCCGTCATCACGGCAATAAAAACCATCGAGACAGTGAATGCTTTCGGTGCATGGGGTTGAACACTGATATCCAATGAAACTGTCGCAGAAACCTGCCTGTCCTGGAACTGCGCAGTCATTGTGCGAATGGCATGAAGTGCCTTGTTTTGGGGCATCTTCAAAGAAATCGTACATGTGATTATTGTTGTCGTCGGTGCCGACGACATGAATCGTGACAGAGGATGAAATTGAAGGATTGCTGACGTTCGAAATCGTGAGTTCACCGGTACAGTCAGAACTGGTTTTTTCGGCCGTGATGGTGATGGAAATCGTGCCGTCGGATCCTGTTGTGACCTGGTTGTTTTCGATTTTAAAACAGCCGGCTGTTGTCATGGTGAGCTGAAGGTTTTGGTGTTCGACGGGTTGGTTATTTTTCCAGTATGTGGCAGTGATTTTTTGATTTGAGTCGTGGAAGATTGTGATTTCGTTGGAGTCAATGGCGATGACTTCGGAATCGGGATCGACGGGAACCGTGCATTTATTATCGACGCAGTCGCAGTTTTTTTCTTCGTACCATTGATTTGCGAGGCAAAGAAGGAGGGATTTCCCATCTTCAGAGCACTTTTCTTCGTTTTCGGGACAGGTTTCTTTGGGGATATTGCACTCGTCTCCTGTGCAGGCGGGATTATTGCACTCGTTGCCGGTACAGGCCGGTTTGTTGATGCACTCTCCTTTGTCACAAGCGTATTCGCAGACAGGGCGGGAGTGAATCCATGTTTCATTTTTACAAATCATAATCGTGACGCCGTCATCGGCGCACTTTCGATCGTTTTCGGTGCATTTTTCATCCGGAGTGTCATCAGAAGCGCATTCGGCCGAAAAATTCATAATGCAGCCGTTTGAACAGGTTTTCTGATGTTGCCATTGTCCATTTTTGCAGATCCAGATGGCATTTCCCTGGCATTTTGTTTTTTCATCGAAACAGGTTTCGGGACATTGTTTGGCCGAGTCAGCGGATTCGACTTTTTCCTGACAGCTGACGGAATCATCGTCTTCAATGCATCCGCAGTCGCAAGTTTCGTTTAATTCCCAGCTGTTATTGTGACAAATCAAAAGCTGTTTTGGATTTTCTTCATTGCATTTGAGGGCATTATCATCGCAGGTGACGGGATCAGGTTCGTCATCAGTCTGGTCGGTTTTATTTTTTCTGTCTTCAGTACAATAATATTTATGAATTTTTTTATCATATTTACAAATTTCAGTGCAGTATATGGATTTCCATTCACCGTTTGTACAAGTTTCAAGTCTTCCTGTTTCTTCTTCGCAATATTGTTCGCCGTCGGTACAAATTGGTTCAGGAGAGCAGCCTGTGAAAAGCACAAAAAGAAAAGAGAAGATAAATAATTTTTTCAACGATAGATCCTCCCACTATACAGAACATCCCCAAAATCAGTATTGCAGATTTTAAAATGTCCGTCTAATGGGAAAACTAATTTTGATCGCCGCGATGTCCGAGCTGACCGCAGGCTGCGAGTTCATCATCGCCGCGTGCGAGTCGAATTGTTGTTGAAAGACCTTTAGCAAGGAGTCGTTCTTGAAATTCAATCATATCGGCTTCACTTGGAGATTGAAATTTGCAGCCGGCAAAGGCATTAAAGCCGATGAGGTTGACTTTTGAGGGAATGCCGTGAAGACGTTTTACGAGCAGATTGGCATCGTGAGGGCTGTGATTGAGTCCCTTGATGATGATGTATTCAAAGGTAATACGCTGCCTTGGATCGAGGGGGAATGATTTGAGGACGGCAAAGAGTTCATCGAGACTCCACATGCGGTTTGCGGGCATGATTTGACTTCTCAGTTCGTCACTTGCGGCATGGAGACTGATGGCGAGATTAATGCCGAGGTTTTCTTCGGCGAGTTTTTTGAGTCCCGGAACGTGTCCAACGGAAGAGAGGGTAATTTTACGTCGTGAGTAATCGAATGCTTCCGGAGCGAGAAGAATTTTGAGAGCGCGCACGACATTGTCGAAGTTGTCCATGGGTTCTCCCATGCCCATGAAGACGAGATTTGAAATGCGTCGATCGGCGGAAACTTTTTGAGCGACGAGAACCTGTTCAATGATTTCGTCGGCGGTAAGGCTTCTAAAGAAGCCGAGGGTTGCGGTTCTGCAGAAAGCGCATCCGAATTTGCAGCCTACCTGAGAGGAAACGCAGAGGGTAAGGCGATCGTCAGTTGGAATGAGGACGGATTCGACGACACTGTTATCGTCCAGTCTGAAAGCGATTTTCGAAGTACCGTCTTTAGCCACGTGAACTTCGGGTTCTGGAAGGGGATGAAGGATGAAGCGATCGGCGAGTTTTTGACGCAGTTTTTTGGAGATATTGGTCATGTCATCCCAGTTTTCTGCGCGATCGATGAAGAGCCATCTCAGAATTTGGGCGACACGGAATTTTTTTTCACCGAGTTCATCGACGAGGATGGATTCGAGTTCGGAAGGCAGAGTGGTACGAATGGACTGTGACGGCATGAGATATCTCCAGGAAAGAGAGGTTAGATGAGAGCGCATCCGGGGAAGAAGAAAGCGACCTCGACAGCGGCCGTTTCCGGAGCATCACTGCCGTGAACGGCATTGAAAGACATGGAAGTGGCGTATTTTTTACGAAGCGTGCCTTCTTCAGCTTTTTCGGGATTTGTGGCGCCCATGAGTTTGCGATAGCGGGTGATGACGTCATCGCCTTCGAGACACATTACGACGACGGGACCGGAAGTCATGAATTCGACGAGACCATCGTAGAAGGGTTTTCCAGCGTGAACGGCGTAAAAAGCAGCAGCCTGAGCTTTGGTCAGCTGGAGCTTTCTCATGGCAACAATTTTAAAATTGCTTTCGATTTCTGCAATAATTTTTCCTGCATTTCCTGCGCGAACGGCATCAGGCTTAACAATACTGAGGGTTCTCTGTGTCATATTTTTTCCTTTCTATGATAAAACCACCGCGTTTTGCGGTGTGCGGGCGCTTTCTATTGTTTTTTTGAGGTTTGTCAACATGCTTGATGATGCCGGATGCACGGTTTTGTCCAAAGACATGATATTTGCACTGTCCGAGAGGGATTGGCTTGTGGTGGCATGGAATTGTGCCGTGGAAAAAATTGTGTCGGGACGGACAAAAGTTCTTTCTACAAATCGTGGGATTTGGCGCATTCAGTGCGATACGATGGAAACAGTGTCTGAACTTTCGTGCTGCAGGCAGGTGTTATTGCGGCTTCATCAGCTCAATGATATTCGCCAGCTTCCGCCGATACGTGCGATTGCACCGGTTCCGCCATTGGATATGTCTTCGCCCATTGCCATGCTTCGAGCCATGCCCTATCGCGAGATGCCGGAGGCGTTGTGGCGGCAGTATGCCTGGAATATTTCAGTTGATGCAGTGACGTCTGAAACGACGTCGATTTGCAGCATAAAAAATGGTGTCTGGACGATAAAATGTCGTTCGCAGCATGCTGCAGAGTTCCTTAGAAACGATGAACGGGTTCGCGGCATGATCTGGTGGCTCAATCGGATTAGAGCATTGCCAGAAATGAACAGAATCGTGGTTTTGATGGCGGATATGGCTCATGAGCAGACCGTAACGGATGGCAATAAATGCCATTCTTTGGATGAAACTGAGGTGTGCGAGGGGGAGCCGGAACTTCCGGATGGCATCAGGGACAGGGAACTCAGGCGGATGCTGATGAGATTGAAAAAAAAGGGTGCGTCGTGAGCTGAGTCATATCAATCATGAATGGCGCATAAAACAATGAGTTGAGCGATGTTTTTTTATTCGTGTGAGGCGGCGGACTGTACTTTGTGGATTGGGTGTTTTGGGGGATAATCGGCGATGAGGGTGGTCAAATTTATCAGTGATTTAGGATGGGATGGTTGGAGCTGGGTGTCGGGGCGTTGCGGGGTGTCCCCGCATTGGGGGTAGGCGCGTATTTGCCTGCAAATAGCGCCGCAGGGGGCTTTGCCCCCTCACAAAAATAGATAAGTTTCAGACATTTTTTAGGCATTTTGTTTTGGATAGTATAAAGAGACCAAATTTTGTTCACCCAGGCAAATCATCGGGCAGTGAATGAAATCAAAAGAGACGATATGACGACCGAAGAAACACAAAATACAGCAGAAGAACAGCCTTTGCGGAAACCGGAATTTGGACATCAGCTCAAGATTGTGCCTTGTCAGTTCGAGGGGGGGCAATGGGTAAAAATTGTTCCCAACGGGATACAGAGATTTCAGGAATTTGTGCATACATTTTTGAAGGGAATTGGTCTGGCGGTTCTCGTGTTGTCGGTTATTTATCTTCCGGATTTTATATTTGACTACTCGCAGCGCGGTGAAAGTTTTGTTGAGTTTTTCGGGAAATTTTTTTCACTTGCGGTTTTGTTTGTTGCCGTTGCGACGGTGATTGCCGTTCGGATACGCGATATGTCCCTGTTTATCGAACCGGATAAAAAGCGCATTTTATGTGCGCGGAGTTTGAGTGATAAGACGGTTGATTTAAGCGTGGAACTATCGGAACTGGAAACCGTGACACTCGAAGCGCCGTCGGGATTTTTCAAACGATCGAGAGTGATGACAAAAGTCCGAGGTGCCGATGTCATTTTAGTCGAGAGCTATGGAACGCATTTTGAGGATATGGAAGCACTTCGCGACTGGTTGTCTTCACTTTGTGCGAAATGATAGCGGCAGTTTTGAGTTGTGGGGGGAGATCCAATTTTCTTTTGTGAAATAGGCAGTTCATGTCACTGTTAAAACGAAAAAATACCGAGAAAAAAACGGCGGAAAATGAGGAAACTTCGTCGGAAAGTAAAAAAAGCGGATTAAGTCTGAAGTTTTTCGGCAGGAAAAAAGTCCACGTTCAGTCTGCGCCATCTGAAGAGACCCTTAGAAAGATATCCCGCGAAGAAGTGGAAGAAAATCTGTCAGCCGATGATGCGGTCAAAGCGGGATCAGGTATAGAACCGCCGCAGATGCCAAAGAGAACGCTTTTATCATCGAGAGCACACAATGAGGCCGGTTCTCTTGATGAAAAAGGGAGGTTTAAGTTTCCCGAAAAAGGTCCCGGTGAAATCGATCTCGATGACATCGAGACCCTGAAAAAGCTCATCGATAATGACATCAATATCGACAGTGAAAAGAAAGAATCCGTCAAGGATATCGAGAAGACGCTTCTTTCGGTTGAAATATCCAAACAAAAAGGTGTTTCGATCGTCGGGGATCAAATCTGTGTTCCAGGCAGAGTTCCGCTGGCTCCGGTGACACTGCTTGAGATTTTATTTGCCGTCATCGGGTTTTCCGCAGGGCTCATTCATTTCTCTGTTATGTCGCCGAATTACTTGCTTTCGTTGTTTGTCGTGACGTTTATCATGGTGGTTCAAATACTCATTTACCACACATCATATCGTGCCATGCGAACGGCGATGACGATAATTCAAACGCTTTCGACGATTGGCATCATGGTGTTTGTGGGATGGGCTTATGTCGATCTCATCATCCATCCGCCAAAACCGGAATATAAACATTTCTTTCTAGGCATTGCTCTTATTGGATTTTCGTTAATTCCGGCTACAATGCTGGCCCATCTCGTTTTTTTGGGGCGAAGTCACAGATGGATTTATCTCAAGAGCAAATAGGTTTCTGGTACGGATGGCTTTTGGCCGAAAAGACGGCGTGTCGGGAAAGCTTTTGACAGTCAAAGAGATGGTTTTGAAATCACAAACGGGGGCAACCCAAACATAAGGAATTATCAGATGAAACGAGTGAATTATGCACTTTTGTGCGGTTTGGCGGCTGTTTTGGCTTTTGGTTGTGACGATGATGAAGGTGAGTCTCCGGCTGTTTGTCAGGCGAATTATTGTCAGGACACATCGACACTCGTCATTTGTGATAATCATGGGCTTCCGACCGCAGTTCCCTGCGGTGCGGGCAATGTTTGTCAGGGGAATGCGTGTGTTCCGGCTGCCTCGGGTCAGTGCACGGCGGATGTCTGCAAGGACCAGACGACCCTTTTGAAGTGCACCGGAGGCGTTTCGTCAGAAGTTCCCTGTGGTGCGGGCAATGTTTGTCAGGGGAATGTGTGTGTTCCAAATACATCGCCGACAGGCGGCTGTCTTGTCGATCAGTGCAAGGATTCATCGACGGTACAAATCTGTGAAAATGGCAAATACGTCGATTATTCATGCGGCACGGGAAGAACGTGCAAGGAAGGGGTGTGTTTGGCCAATCAGCTCGTTCCGGAAGCGCAGGGATGCGTCAATCAGTGTACGGGTGAACTGTCCCAGACGTATCATGCCTGCGTCAATGGATCGTTGGCGGCCATGGAAACGTCGTGTCCGGCGGGGCAGGTATGCGTCTATGGAGGCTGCGTTGAAGCGTTTACGGAAAAGGATTTGTGCGATGAACCCGCAGGCAAAGGGTATTGTACAGCGGATGGGTATCACGCCGTCGTTTGTGGTCAAAAGAGTACAAAGACGATATGGACGTGCAAAGGTCCGTGTACGACCGATTCGGACGGTTTTGTCGATTGTCCGAAAAAAGCTGCAGATGTGACGTATGAACCGCAGTGCGGCAACGATTACAAGGCGAACTGCTACAACAATAACAACAATGTCCATGTCTGTGTGAATCATCAGATTGAGAGCTGGACCTGTTATTCGGGGTCCTGTTCAGTCGATGACAAGAATGTGATTACGTGCCCGAAAAATGGTGCCGTTGCAGGCGTTGAGGGTCTTGAAACGGGAGGAACATACGGCGATGCCTGCAACGTCAAGACGTATCAGGAAGCCTGTATCGACGAGTATTTTGCGAGGATTTGTGATGTCGATGGCGTTGTTCGGCTCAAACCGGCCGGAGACTGCAAGATATCATCGACGAATCCCAAAAAAGTCGAATACGATGTTGTCGGCAGTTTGTGTGACACGTCAGATTATATGCCGTTTTGTATCAATGATGGTCAGGCGATAGGCTTTTGTGCCTATTCGGGCGATGATTTGAGCATAGGCGTGTACAAGGCATCCCAGTGCAAGAACTGCAATAGCCCGGCGCGAGCCGAGGAATGCATGAGAGAATGAAATGTATTTGACATTTGATATTGAGACGCGTAGAAAGTGCGCCGCCCGTCGGCGGCTCAGAAGTCTATAGCCCTGATTTCTGATGCAGCCATTGTCTATTTATTCGGGCATTTCACTCAAACCATAAGGAGAAAGGTTTTGGAAAGTAAATCTCGTGAATTAGGGCCCCTTCAGGTTGCAGTCGAAGGTTCAAACCTTGGCCGTGCCATTAATCAGCTCAAACGCCACATGGCTCGCGAAGGCGTCATGAAAGAACTCAAACGTCGTCGTCACTATGAAAAACCGAGCATCATCCGAAAACGTAAACAGAAAGAAGCTGCTCGCCGTCGTCGGAAAGAAGCTCGCCGTCGTGCCCGTTTCGTGTAATTCCAACACCAATGTCCGATGCAGATGAAATAAAATAGATTGAGATGATTGAAAAAAGCACCGCGTAAACGGTGCTTTTTTTTGTACCTGGAAGAAAGGGAAATATTAAACTTTTTTGAGACGCAATTTTCCTTGTGTCATTCGGCCGTAATCAATGGCATCGGTGGGGCAGAGATGAACACACCGCATGCAGAGCATGCATTTGGGTTTGATCCATTTTGGCTGATGTGTGTCGGCATCGATTTCGATCGATTGAGTGGGGCAGTTTTGTGCGCATCGTCCGCATCCTGTGCAGGCATCGGAGACGACGAAGTTTGATGTTTTGCGCATCAGGACATAAAATGGTGCCATAAAGGCTGTCGTGAGTCTTGGCATGGGGCCTGTTTTGATGTCTGAAATCGTGCATTTTTCGGCGACAGCTTCAGAAATGATGCTCGATTCGAGTGCCGTTTTGGAATCGAGTGCGGAACGTGCAGCACCATCTGGGATGTTGAACAAAGGGAGAAAGGTGTCGATTCCTTTTAATCCGAAGACGACGTTTGTTGTGAGGCCGTGAAGGGCGAGTTTGGCTGCGAATTTGTTGGGAGCAAAACCGGGAGTGCTGCCGTAGGTCATGGCCAGCCAGCAGTAATAATGATCAGCCGTATGAATTTTAGCTTTTTCGATAAAGTCTGAGAAAATATCGGGGATATTTCCATAATAGACGGGGGAAACGAAACCTAAACGTTCGCCGTCGGAGAGAGTGTATTCGAGGACATCTTTTTTGAGTTCGTCCTCGATATTGTAAAGCGTATCATCAATGCGTTCAGCGATGAGACGAGCGAGGTTTTGAGAGATTCCGGTCGCCGAAAAATAAAAGATCATGATTATTCCTTTTGTTCGGAGGCGTTTTGGGCGCGTCGAATGAGGGTGTGGATGAGATTGATATAATTACCGCCGTCAGAGCGGACTTTCATTCCTCCGTAGCCGCCGTTTTCTTCTGCGGAGTATATGCCGATAACTTGCTTCATTTCATCTAAATCGAACTGATAGCCATGGCTTTTGAGGATATTGGCGAGAGTTCTGATATCACTAGAGGAGGGCAGGACGACGGCAAAAAGGGCTTTTGGGAGAGGCCAGTTGTGTCGGACGGTTAGAATGAAAGCGAGTACGGCTCCTGTTCGGTCACTGCCGTGTTCACAGTGAATAAAAATCTGTTCCGGCTGAAACTTCATGACGGTGGGCATGAAACGGCTCGGATGGGGAAATTTGCTGCCGAAAGGCAGGTAAATATGGGTCATTCCGAGAGCCTGAAGACTATCTTTCAAATTTTTGAGTTCGCGTCTGGGCAAAGTGGAAACGGTCAAAATGAGTTGAATGTTCCGGGCATGAAGTTCTTCGAGTTCTTCGATGTCAGGGCGTGAACCAAGCCAGTAACCTTCGTTTGTCTGGCGTGAATTCTTGGGTAGTCCGATCATTCCGAGGCGTGGTTTTGCGCCGAAGCTGGCGCCTATGACCGCAGAATGTGTTATTGCTTCATTCCATTCGTGTAGAAGAGGGGAATGTTCAGGCGCCGAGGTATCTGTATCGTGTTCAAGGGGAGTGGCCTTGAGGGAATCGGGAGGAGATGTGTTGCCTTTAGATGGGGGTGCGATGGCGGAACGGGCAGAAAGGGTGGCGTTTGAAAGCGTCGAGATGCCAGAGGGTAAATCGCTACATGCGGCGAAAAATAAGGGGATTGAAGCGAGAAGTCCGATCGAGAAGTGACGCTGCATGAAAAAGGTAAGCACGATAAAACGAGGCCACGCCGGCAGGAAAAAAGAAAAGTAATGCGACGCGTATGTCCATAGCGTCGCGAAGCCGTCGTATGGCGTAAGCCATAGACGGCCTGCCGAAAAAAACGATTAAACGAGAAAAGGCGCGGTAAAAACCGCGCCATTTGAGTGACAGGGCACCGAAGAGCCCGCGAGATTAATCGTCAGAGGGGGTTGCTGTAGCGGTCGGCGTATCGGCGTCTTCCGGGAGACCGAGAACGACGAATTCGACGCGGCGGTTACGAGCACGTCCTTCCTTGGTATCGTTGGTGTCGATAGGACGATCGGGTCCATAACCGATGGCATTGAGTCGGCTTGCATCGACGCCACGGTTGATGAGGTAGTTCATGACGGAATCGGCACGATCCTGAGAAAGTTTGACGTTGTATTTGTACTTACCACGGCTGTCGGTATGGCCCTCGACGGTGACATTACCGATGTGCGGGTTATCGATGAGGAGGGAAGCGACCTGATTGAGGAGTTCGAAAGATTCGGACTTAATGACGGCCTTGGAAGTTTCAAAGAAGACCTGTTCTTTAATGTTAATCTTACCTTCTGCGAGTTCGACGAGGGCATCGGGATCGGAGTCAGGGCAACCGTCGTCATCTTCGAAACCGTTGAAAGTTTCGGGTTCGTAAGGACATTTATCGACTTCATCGAGGAAGCCGTCGCCATCGGAGTCGAGTTTGACCGGGCAGCCGTTGCGATCGACGCGACCGCCTTCATCCGGGCAGAGGTCAGCGTAATCGGGGACGGTATCGCCGTCGCGGTCAGGTGAGCAGCCGAATTCATCGATGTAACCGGCGCGACCAGCGAACGGGCATTTATCGTCTTTATCCGGGATGGTATCGCCATCGGAGTCGACGACGACATTGCGGCAGCGTTCAGGAATCTGGCTGGCGGGCGTAAGTTCGGGATCCGGGCAGGGATCGACAGCGGTCATGTAGCCGCCGAATTCGTAGTCGAAGTTGAGCATACCGCCGTTGACCCAGTGGAAGTTGAGGCCGAGGAAAACGCGGATGTCGGGGGAACCGACGGCATCGAGGCCGGTACCGGCGCCGAGCGTGAGTGCGAGTCCGCGCCACCATTCGTTGGTTCCGTGAAGGAGGCGCCAACGGAAAGCGAGGTCAGCCTCGAAAGGACGTTCGGCCTGAGTGAGATTTTTGTCGGATGGTTCGGTGGCGATTTCACCGCGCAGGTCGAGCAGGAGGTCGAGGTCGGGATGGAAGAAAGGAATGGAAGCCGCGCCGGAAAGGATAAAAGCCTGTCCCATGGTGTAATCATAGACATTGACTTTTGGACGATAACGGTATCCGACGTTAACGGCCATACGGGTTTTTGACCATGGATTGAATTCGAGAGCGGCGTTGATGGTGAAGGAGACGTTTTCATCACCCATGAAGATACTTTTTGAGGCCGTTGGTGCGGAGAGATCGGCGATGAGCGCGAGTCCGACGGGATATTTGCCGAGGTCGAGGATTTTACCCTTGGCGACGACGCGCAGGTCACCGACGCCGGAAGCTTTGTGCGTGGTGGAAAGCGGGAAACGGTTGGGGGTAAAGTCGGTATCTTCAAAAAGCGCGAAAGGCATGGAAACGGCGATCTCAACCCAGCTGAAGAGGGAGAGAGAGACGTAGAGGTCCATGAAGGTCTGATTTTTTATGACGGCCTGAGCTGCTTTCATTTCCGGATAGTCAATTTCCATGGGGATATGAGCGTAGTTCAGGTAGAAGCCGCCAGTGACTCTCCAGTGATCGTGTTCGATCATGGAGCCGTAGGTTGTGAGGTAGTCACCGGGGTTTGGAGCAGGGCGCCAGAACTGCAGATTATAGGAGGGAACCTGACGGCGCATACGGTCGGTCTTGGCGTTTAAATCGGGGTCTTGAGCGAAAGACAGCGCGGGCAGCAGGCAGAAGCACAAAAGAATGACAGGAACTAAAAGTCTGCGAAAATTCATTATATCCTCAAAAAATGTGAGTGGCATGCAAGCCATCAGACAGACAAAACAGCGGATATTATAGTCAAATTTGTGCAGAAATTTCCAATATATTTTGGGGCATGGCTATCGGCCGTTGGCCAATACGCCATGCGTTGATCCGTTTGTAAAACGGCTCAACTCGCCTATTGCGCTGATGGCGCAATACGGCTCGTTTTTATGTGTTTTTATGCGCGTTTGAGGTAACGGCCGTCGCGGGTGTCGATGATGAGGTCGGTGTCCTGTTCGATGAAAAGGGGAACCTGGACTTCGAGACCGGTTTCAAGTTTTGCACGTTTTGTGGCGGCGGTAACGGTGTCGCCTTTGATGGCGGGTTCACATTCGACAACGCGAAGGATGACGGAGTTTGGAATCTGAATGCCGATGGGGTTGCCGTCGTGAAGCTGAACCTGAACGTTGTCATTTTCGCGGATGAACTGGAGTTCGTATTCGATCATATCGCGAGACATGGTGAACTGTTCGTAGGTCTCGTTGTTCATGAAGATGTAGTTTTCCTTGTTCTCATTGTAGAGATACTGGCAGGGAACGACTTCAAAGTTGGGGACATCGACGCGGTCTTCAGCTTTGTAGGTTTTCTGAAGAATTTGTTTTGTGCGGATATTTTTGGCTTTGAATTTGACGAGCGTGGCGCCGCCGCGAGCGGACGGAGTCTGGACGGTTGTTTCGAGAACGGTAAAGGGATCGCCGTCCATGAGAAGCAGGAAACCTTTTTTAAGATCGATGGCAGTTGGCATTAAAAACTCCTTAATGGTGAAGAAAATCCGGCATGGGCCGGAACAATAAAAAGAAAGTGTGAGTCGACGAACGTGGACGTGTTATGGCTGAGCCAAAGACATGAGTTCGCGCCGTTCGTCGGTGACTTTTTGCGAGCGTGTGTAACGCAAGGCTTCGTCATAGAATTCGACGGCGGCGTCGTAGTCGCCGTCTTCGCGAGCCAGAATGGCCTGAATATAGGCCTGAGTGGCTTTTGGATGAATGGCGGGAGCGTAGCCCCATGTATAAAAGGGGCTGCAAGCCGTGCATAACATGACTGGAACGAGCAAAAAAGCGTATTTTGTCATGATGAGGGATTTTGCTGTTGTGATAGCCATTTGGGGGAACGGAATTACTTCGAAGTGCGAGGTCTGGGGCGTCTGCCGTTTATTCGTGGAGCGTCCTGATTGGACTGAGGCTGTGGGTTGTTATTTTGTGTCTCAGGTCCGTTATTGCCCCATGGAGGCTGACCGTCACCCCACGGGGGCTGACCGTCGCCCCAGGGCGGCTGTCCGTCACCCCAGGGCGGCTGACCGTCGCCCCAGGGCGGTTTTCCGTCGCCCCATGGTGGTTTTCCGTCGCCCCATGGTGGTTTTCCGTCGCCCCATGGCGGAGCAGGAGGAGGTCCGTCGCCCCATGGCGGTTTTC
>JAZRVP010000016.1:0-2955 GCA_045599245.1 Myxococcota bacterium | reverse complement strand
TGGTGAACACTGGTGTCACTGGTGAACAATGCTGAACATTTTGGCATTGACCCAGTGACCGGGCCCCGAACCGCAGACTACATTGCCTTACCGGGGTGACATTTTAAATGCGTCACGCCTGCTGCCGAACCGGTGTTCAGGAATATTCGCCGATTAGGGGTCATGGCTTACAGTACCACTTTGGCCGTACCAGGACATCTTTATACTTGCCCACTTTCCCCATAATCTGCCCTACACGTTCTTTAACTACCTCATTTTTAACAGCAAATGTATCAATCAAATCCAATGGCATTTTATCAAGAAAATGAAACTCTGCCATCCGCTTACTCTTCTCGTTCCTGCTTTGATATTGCGGATACTCAAAGTTAATCTCCTGCAGGGGAAGCGCATCGGCTAGATTGCTCGTTCCGAAATCATTATCGGCACTGATACTTGGTGTAAGACTCAAACAATTCCTGCCCGAAGCCTCCCAGCGAACACCATTATTTGTCGTATACTCGCGAACCCGCTTAAGATTCGAAACAAGATACACAATTTCATCCTCGCTTTTTGCATACTCACTATAGCCATTCGCAATCGCAGCAAGCATCTTTGTTCGCGTTGCATAAAAAAACACTACGAAATCACCCAATACATAACCAACAATCCCACTCGGTCGCTCCGAACGCTCATTATCCAAGCACCGACCTCCTTCATAACAGGTAGCTAGTCTTTCATTGCGCATTGCATGATTAGAATAGAGATACCCCTCTCGTAAAATAGACTCTATATTTTCAATATGAGTCATGTGATACAAGCTCAGACCTGCATCCGTAAGATTCTCGCTCACCGGCAGACTATTTATAAAAATGTTATTTTCCATATTGAATTTCAATTTCAGGGGGTCCAATTTTCGACTCCAGAGGGTCAGGCCCAAACGATACCGTCCAAACAATTCAGTCAGGCGGAGCAGCACACGCCCTCGCCCCTGTCGCCCGGCCAAACCGCCGCGATATCTGCCGCGTGATGTTCGGCCAGAGTCCTTCATCTTATAACTATGGGCTGCGTCGTACGCAAGATAACATGATGCTTCCTGACAAAATCCCGCATGGCAGCGGAATGAACTCGTGAAAAACCACGCCGAGCGATATTCACAACATAAGCCGACCGACGCAGAGCGGCCATAAGGACGCCCGGGTGAGAATCCTCAAAATCTTGCAAGGTATTTTCGAGTTGCCCCACCCCGTCCGCAAGCCATCCGGAAACCTTCCAATCTTTCAACTCCACAAAACACAGCCGATCATTGCCAACCGTCCTCAACATCAAATCGCAACGCCGTCCACCAGCACTACCATAAAGCGCCCTGTCCACAGGACGAAAGATTAACTCTCGAAAAGCATCGTTCTTCACCTCGGCTCCTCGCGCCGATCCCGTCAGGTCCAAATACGACATTGGATGCTGCCGATCATCGCAAACTTTAAATGATTGCGCAGAAACAGGCCGACAATTGCCGTCGTGATTCGAAAGAAAATCAGCCATTGGGAAACTGTCCGTCCTGCCGTTCGAGAATGGAGGCATAATCATCCGAGATGTCGTCAAAGGCCGCGTGAAGGACATCCGAATCCGGCCAAAAACCATCTTCGCCCACAAGCTTTCGTATCGTTCCGTCTGACTTCGTCTCATACAAAAGCATATCCTCCTTCCGCACAAGAGAGGAAGCAGAAAGACCTGTACGCAAAACAGAAACATCGCCCAACATCTCCGGATGCTCGGCAGCTTGCGCCACAAGCTTCAAATATTCCACAAGATAAGGGCTATGCGTTGTCAAAACAAGTTGATTGTTCAAAAACTTCGGCGTTCCCTTCACGTACTCCAAAAGTTTGAAAAGAATTTTCTGCTGCGATGTCGGAAAAAGATTTTGCTCGGGCTCCTCAACAATGTTGATGAATCTTTTTGTCAATGCAGCGCTGAATTGCGCCACCCCCTGCGAAATAGCATCCGGCAATTCATCAATCGACAGCGAATTAAGCACATTGTCCATCATTTGGCGATAGGCCGCCAAACTCATACTCTTAGTAGGATCCTTTTCTTCCAGCATCTGCCGATAAAGATACTCACTAACGAGGAATAATGGCGCCATAGACTGAAGTCCGCTCGAGGCCGCCGACAGTCGCACACTCGATCCATCGGACAGAACAACCCTTCCAATTCGATTTAGTTTATCATATTTAAACGAAAACCCATTAACGGGAAGCTCAATTCCATCGGAAAACTGTCGACACGCGTCCAAAAACTCCCGAGTGACGGCCTTTAAATTTTGCGGGATATTCTTAACCCGATCCACTGCCTCAATTACGGACATGAAGTTGCGTTCTGCCGGCACATACATAATCTTGGGCATCAGATATTCTGCAGCCACCTCAGTTGAGCGCACTATCTCAAACTCTCCATTTTTCCACATAAACGAATATGATGCACCCCTGTACCCCAAGACAGTTTCGGGTCTAAAATACTCCCCTACATTATGGAACTCAACAAAAGACTTCGGAAACTTCCGGCCTCCAACCCATGCCGACTCACGCTGATCACCCCGCGTCAAAACCTTCTCTAGCCAACTGAAGAATGCGTAAGTCTTTGCCACAGAGCTTTTCCCGCTACCCTGTGGACCGCAAAACGCAGTCACGCGCGAGAAGTCAATCCATCCTCCGCTTTCTAAGCTACCCTCTTTAATCGGGCCAAAATTCTTTACAAAAACACTAGACATAATACCTCCAAAACTATTTCTCTCTGCCGCATATTTTACCATTTTTGCCGCCGTCAAACCAGCGCATACAAGCTGGAATATCCCCACTTCTGAAAATGGCTACCGAGCCCTCGCGAGGCCTCGCGCGGATTTTGGCGTTTCGTGGTCATTCCTGACCGTTCCTCGTCGTTATCCCGTCAGGCATTCGAACTCCATCTGCAAATCACCCGCAC
>JAZRVP010000015.1:0-15927 GCA_045599245.1 Myxococcota bacterium | reverse complement strand
CTCAACGGATAAAAGGTACTCCGGGGATAACAGGCTTATCTCCCCCAAGAGTTCACATCGACGGGGAGGTTTGGCACCTCGATGTCGGCTCATCACATCCTGGGGCTGAAGCAGGTCCCAAGGGTTCGGCTGTTCGCCGATTAAAGTGGTACGCGAGCTGGGTTCAGAACGTCGTGAGACAGTTCGGTCCCTATCTGCCGTGGGCGTAGGAGATTTGAGAGGCGCTGCTCTTAGTACGAGAGGACCAGAGTGGACGAACCGATGGTGTACCGGTTGTGACGCCAGTTGCATTGCCGGGTAGCTATGTTCGGATAGAATAACCGCTGAAAGCATCTAAGCGGGAACCCCCCCTCAAGATTAGATCTCCCAAGCGAAAGCTAATAAGACACCTTAAAGACGATGAGGTTGATAGGCAAGCTGTGTACATGTGGCAACACACTTAGCAGACTTGTACTAATGGTCGTTCGGCTTGATCACCTCCCCACCCCTTTGAAACAAAGGGATAGACATAAATCATATCTTCAGACTTTCTCAAATCTTGCCGGTGATAATAGCGAAGAGGCCACACCCGATCCCATCCCGAACTCGGAAGTTAAGCTCTTTTGCGTCGATGGTACTGCATGGGTGACTATGTGGGAGAGTAGAACGTCGCCGGCTTTTTTTGTTTTTGCGCGGCATCTTCTTCGTCGCCGTCGTTGCCTTCGTCGGTTACGTGGAAAAGCACGGGCCCTCCTCCGGCGGCTGGGCACCTCGAATCTGCTCACGCAAAACAAAAAAACGACGCGTATCCCGCAGGGATAGCGTCGTTCGCGAACCGTATTGCGCAAAGCGCAATAGGTGAGTACCATACAATTCAAAACGATTAATTAATGGCACATTCGTTTAAGACAATTTCATCCGTATTGTTGTCTTCATTGCATTCGATGGTTGTTTTACCGCCTTTGCCATCGTCGTTGACGCGCATGACGATTTTTTTGTTGGCTAGCTCAAGGGCTGTTTTAGAATCAAATTCGCACGACACTTCCATGCAGTCACCTACGGGAACTTTGTCTGCGGTATAGGAAACGCAAAGAATATTTTCCGGCGCAATTGACTCTTTGTAGAAAATAGCAGGCATTTTTGAACCAACCGGCTTTGTGCCTCGATTACAAACCTGTGCATTGAGTTGTGCTTTGCCATTGTCATTAATATGGCATGCGTCAGCACTCGATGTGAAACGCCCTGTGATATCCGGGGCAACGCCTGCCCCCGTTTTTCCCTGAACCTGCTGGCGATAGTTATTTAGTCCGGGTTCCATAAAGTTCTGTTTCCAGGCATCCGTCTTTGGAATTGTGCCATCATCGTTGATATTCGTGATGTTATAGGCATGCTGGTTCCAAAGTGTGCGTGATGAAACCCATCGATCGAGACGGTCACGAAGCACCATGACGCCCGGCATTTTGGCCCCGCGAGAGGCACGGCAAACGTTTCCGCCATTTTCGTCACCGGCCAGAGGTGCCGTACATTTGTGCTGTTCAAAGAGTGAACCGTTGATCGTCTGCCAGTTGCACTCCGAATCTTTTGTACAACGGCACAACCCGTCCACACAGTGGTTGGAATAACAGTCTGAGTCTTCCGTACATTTTATGCCGCGATGAATTGGATCGATCGGATCCAGGGCTCGGTTGTAGCTATAAAGATCGGATACAATGACGATTTCAGTGCTTCCGTCGTTATCGACATCCGCAATGACCGGATATTCGAGCGATGTAATAGAACTTCGATAGTTTGAAAAGAGAACTTCTCCCGTCAAGCCGTCATAGACTCGCGTATAGCCTTCGTCACCGTTGAGCAGCTCAAGACGGCCGTCACCATCGAAATCAAAGGCAGATGCACCTGCCTGTCCGGACGAGTCGTCGTTCCACTTTTCCCAGATATAACCGATACCGGCACATCGTTTAGAACTAACTTCCTCTTCGTTGCATTTAGGGTCGTATGCCCGAAAACTGGCTTTTGTTCCCAATCCAATTTCCGGCAAACCGTCGTTATTGACATCGGCAATGACCGGCGGATAGCCGCACCAGCCGTCGTAATTGAACGTGAATACATTCCGGGGAGAGGGAAGCTGCGTCCCCGTGCTGTCAAAAATAGCCCATATACTCAGGGAATTGCTCGTTACCAGGACCACTTCTGCAATACCGTCCAGCTTTTTCAAATCAAAAGTCTCACCCGGAGTTCCAAAGTCAGCATACGCACTTTGAATGTTCGTTCCAGAGACACCAAGGGTTGCAATCAGCTGCCAGGCACTCTCTTTCCATTGATAGACCATATTGGCATCGACAAATTCGACGACGCCGTCATGATTGAAATCACCCACTGTCGGTGATGTAATGATGGAAACATTGTATTTTGGCTCGGATAGGATATCGCCGTTCACTGTCATCACGCCGCCGCCCGGTGCGACAATTTCTATGATGCCGTCACCATTGATGTCGTGAAATGAAAACGTCGCATTCAAATCGGTTTTTGCAATATTGGCGGCTGTAACAATCGGAACGTGTTTCTGCTGTGTTTCATCCCAGTGATAGACCATTGTCTTTTTTTCGTTGCGAACCACGAATTCCAGATAACCATCGCCATCGATATCCGCACCGTTCATCGTATGGGATGTCACCGAATTGTCATTTGTGATCGGAATCGATTCGAGTGTCTCGCAGGTTTCGGGATGGATCAGGCGAATATAGCCATTGGTATTGCTGGAACTGCTTGCGCCCGAAGCAAAGGCTATCAGCGGCTTGTTTACGCCCTGTTTGTTGCGATACCAACCGACGGAAACACTCGAAATGACTTCGTTGTGCTCGGGAGAAGCATCGGGTTCGGGAACCCAATAACACTGAACAGCCGCCTCAAATATGCCTGGTTTTGTCTTGAACATACATGCCGAATCACTGGGATTTTCGGCCGAGTATGGAACGCACTGATTCACGTTTTCATCACAGGAGGCTTCGTCAAGGCAGCAGAACGAATCCCCTGAACAATCGGCATTTGTCGTACAGCTTCCCTTGATGGGAACACATTGTCCGTCCGTACATACCGATTGTTTCGGACATACGAGCAATTCACTGCATGACTCATACAATGCGCTGACTTCGCGGCACATTCCCTTGACACAACGCCCCTGGCATGGATGAAACTCGTCACACGCTTCATTATAATTGACCGGCAAACGACAAAAGTCGTCCAGACACTGCAGAGACGGATTGCATTCCAGGACATCACTGCATTCCTCACCCAAAACTCGATAGGCCATGCACGTATTGCTTTCTGAACTCTCGCAGAAAAGCCCCTCCATGCACAATCGTTCTTCATCGCAAGCCTCACCCTCGCGACTCATCGGCCACATACAAACATGCGTTGTTTCATTGCAGACCAGGCCTTCTGCACAAATATGAGCCCGATCACATGTCTCTTGAGCATTTACCGTAACGGGGATTCGGCATGTTTTGGCTTCTGCATCGCAAAAGCCTTTGTCATTGTCTGCCGCACAGTTCTCGATGACGGCATTTTCCCCTTTTTTGCATTTGAGGAGAGTCTGATCGTCCTGACAACGAACGCTGTCTTCACTGCAGGCATCCTTTGATTCACAGGTGCCCTCGTGGCAAACTTCATCTTCGCCGCATGTATGATACGTCGGTTCCTTTCCTTCCTCACAAACCTTTATCTGATTGTCATCACATACTTTTTCCGTGACGCTGCAAATCGGCTTATCCTCTTTATTATTCGGACCGCCGTTATCCGTTTTATTGGAATTGCTGTCATCCGAGCAGCTCATTAACAAAACGGCACTGAACAGAATAAAGAAATATTTTCTCATAAAAAACTCTCCAAAACGCTCGTTTTGTGAAACGAATGTCACTCTAAGGAATGTCTGATTTATTATTTTTCTGGGGCTTTGCCCCAGGCCCCACCAAAGGATTGAGTCCTTTGGAATCCTCAATTTTTATAGAAGGAAGGTCTGAATAAATTATTTACTTGTTTTTTCTGGGGCTTTGCCCCTGTCCTCAGTTTGCAATATGAAATGCGCTTCGTTTTCCGAGCCTGTCGGCTCTCCAACTTGTTCATCTAAAGCAATACATCCGACAGTTCCCCAAAATGTTTCAGCGTCCTAAGGCGCGTGCTTTCAGGTAATTCCACCATCTCGTGTGCCCACGTCGCTGATTGTGGAATATAGACGGCTCTTCCACCCAATTCCAATATCGGTAATATATCCGATTTCGGAGAATTTCCAACCATGACAAATCTTTTAATATCTATCGACAGCTGCTTGAACAACGAACGATAAATCTCTTTTGTCTTGTTCTCCAAAACATAATATTCCATTGATTTGCGAAACGGTGAATTGCGAATTTTTCTATTCTGCTCATTTAATTCACCTTTTGTAATAATGACAATCCGATATTTTTTCTCCAATGCTCGAATGGTTTTCAAAACATTTGGAAAAAGTTCTGTTGGAACATCCAGCAAGTGTTTTCCGGAATCAATGATCCGCAAGATTTTATCGGATGAAACCTTTGGATCGAGTTTTATGGCCGTTTCAACCAGAGATATCGTCATGGCTTTAGCCCCATATCCCAACCGTTCCATGTTGCCCGATTCCGTTTCATACAACGACGACAGGATATCAGCTTGCGGTGCACAGTACGACATCGTCTCGACAAGACATTGTTCTGCACCGAGATAAAATGCTTCGTTTTCCCAAAGGGTATCATCGGCATCAAGGCCAATGCATTCAATTGGTGTTCCGGTAAATTTTTTTGTATTTTCTTTCATATTTTATTACCTGTAAATAATATAGTTTACAGCATTTGATCGCAGAGCTGATACATTGCGACGGCTCGCAAATAGCTGTGTTCAGCGTGGCCGATTTCCGGATTGAAGCCAAAATAATCTTCGCAAATTGCGTCTTTGGCAAAACGCATAGCGAGTTCCAGAGAAATAAAGGCTGAGGAAGAAGGCAGGGAGGTGCGTTCGGATTTGGACAAAAACGGAGCTTCATCCAGGTAGAGCCCGATGACTTCGCGTGCGTATTCGCGATTGAATGCAGGTTCGACATCTTCTGGGCGCGGATTGCACCACGAACGAATGGCATCGCCGACATCGAATGAAACGCGCGAACGCGCCATTGTATCCAAATCGACGATGCCGCAGACATCATCACCTTTCATCATAAAGTTGGACACTTTGGGATCGCCGTGAATAATGCGTAAATCTTCGCAGCAGATGACGGAATTGAAATCGACGTATCGAGACAAATTCTTCATCTTATCGAACAAATCACTGACCTTTTGCCAGAGGCGATGGCGTCGGTTATTTTCATCGAGAAGCGTCATTTCGAGTGCGTGATAGTGGCGCATAAAGTCGTGAACGCCTGGTCTTTTGTGGAGGAACTCGTAATGACAGTCATCGAGAGCTCCGTGAAAGCGTGCCATAGCGCGGGTCAGGGAGCGGATGGTTTCGATATTGTCTGCGGCATGAATGGTTGTTCCCTCGAGCTTGGTCATGAGGCGCCACCGTCCTTTAGCCAGGCCAAAGTCTTCGCCTTTCAAAGAGTATTCGCCGTTGAGTGCGCGGCAAAGGAGGGGCACATTGACGCCGTGGTTGCGAAGAATCGGCGTGAGAGCAGCGATATCATCGTTGACGGCCGGGCCAAAGATTGCGTTGATGTGTTGGAGAATGAACAAGTCATCGACATTAAATGTCTCATTGATGAGTCCGCCGGACAGGGGCAAACATTGGCGAGGTCTGGGAAGACCAAAGCCTTTTGCGATGAATTCAAAATATGGTTGATTCGGATCGTCGATGAGACTGAACATATTGAAAATCCTCTATTTTTATCTAAACTTGCGCATCTCTTCTGGCAATTATCCTCGAAGAACACCATTTTGCCTCATTCGATAATATCCGAAAACCGGATTTGCTTAAAATTTGTCCATAAAGAGTGTTACTGTTCAGCAGGGGGTAAATCACAAATCTAAACGAGAAGCAGAGATTGACTACAAAGGATTATTACGCAATTTTAAGACGGAAAATTGCTTAGAATTTGCCACTCACAGCTATTTGGCGTATGAAAGCGGCGGGGTGATTTACCCGTTTTGAACACGATGTTTCAGGAAATAGAAATGCTTAAAAAAACAGCCTGTCTTGCTGCCCTTTGTGCAGCTCTTTTCGTTCCCCAAGTTGCTTTTGCGCAGGATACCGAGTGGCCGTCAGGTGAAGCGAATTCCGAGACTTCATCTGCGGTTCGTATTGTTGCGGAAACAGGTATTGCCCTGGTTGGCGGCGGTGTTTCTCTCGCAGCCGGTGTTATTTTTGGATACACTTATACCTCGACGCAGAGCGAGGATCATTATTACATTTACACGGATGTGGAGACGCAGACGCCGATGGCAAAGCGCATTACGTATAAGCATTGGGACACACTTCATACGGGAATGTTTATTGCCGGTTTTATGGCGCCATTTGTTGAAAGTGCACTGGTTTATTTTGTCGGTTCAAATTTGGACAGCCAGGGGATTGGCTGGACACCGTTTGCCGGCGGCGTTGCCGGCGGTGCAATTGGCGGTGCGTTAGGTGCAATCGGTTTTGTCGATTCGAGAGATATGGGTGCCACGACATTCTTTCTTGGAGCAGCCGTGGGTGCCATCATTGGTGCCATCACGTGGTATGAAATCTCCGACAAACAGCAGCGCGAGAAATCCATTGTTTCAAACATTCGTCCTATTCTCAATGTTTCGCAGGAATACACGAGTCTGGGTGTAGGATTTGATTTCTAAACGCAGGGCATGGCAGGTATTGATGGGCGCCTCTTTGGGCGCCTATTTTTTTGCGTCCGCGTATGACTGAAGGTCATAGCGGCGCAGGCTGCGCGTATGGCTTTGCCATAGCGCGGCCCCTTTCCATCTCACTTGAACAAATCTTCGAGCGAAAATTCATCCTCGCTCATGTCATCGAGTTGTTCATCGACGCACCCCTGGAGTTCATTGATTTGATCCGCCAGTTTGGAGTGCGTGTCTTTGAGCAGAACCTGTGTTGATTTCTTCAAATCGCTCAACCGGCATCTCTGTTCGCGTCGAAGATCCCGCATGGCTTTCATCATTTTTCGTTGATTTTCCTGGATTTCAGACAGCTGAGTCTGAATCGAAAGCATCGCGTCAATGAGCATTTGAGCGTCATTCATGCTTTTCGCATTCATGAGTGCGGTCATGATAGAGGGTGAATTATCAGGCATTGTGTTCTCCCTGTTTGACGAGTTTCCAGACGGCTTCGAGTTCATCCTGTGAGAGGTCCGAGGTTTTTCGTCCGGCTTGCGAAATGATTTGATTGAGAGCCAGAAAACGTCGTTCAAATTTTGCGACACCGGCTTCAAAGGCGGCGTCGGAATCGATCGACATTTTCCGATTGAAATTGATGAGCGCGAAGAAAAGATCGCCGACTTCTTCGACGACATGTTCCTTTGAATCGCCATTGTGCATGGCCTCACGAATTTCGTCGAGTTCCTCCTGGAGTTTATCGAGCACATCCTCAGGGCGGTTCCAGTCGAAACCGAGCGTTGCCGCCTGAGTCGAAACCTCGTGAGCGCGCTGCGCTGTTGTCACATCGCGAGTCATCATTACTTTTTGCTGTCTTTTGCGTTTTCAGGATTAACCATGAGAGGCGGCTGACCGGTCTGAATAATGACATCGCGCCACAAATCGCCATCGGGATCGATCACGTTTCGGCGACCGATTGAAAGTTTGATGGGGATATGTACGTATCGATCGTGAAGCATCGACATGAGGACGCCGGTTTTACCGCACATTGCGGCATGAACGGCGTTGGCTCCCAGGCGCGAGCAATAGATCGAATCGTTCGGGTTAGCTTCGCTGCCGCGAATGATATAGCTGGGGTCGATATATTTGAGATTGATGGTAAAGTTGTCTCGTTTAGCGAGTTCAGCAATTTTGGTTTTAAGGAAAACGCCGATATCGTTGAGGATTTTATTGCCGGAAGCATCGACGGCATTGGAAGCTTTGAGGAGGTTCTGACCGGCGCCTTCGGCGACGAGAATGACGGCGTGATGGCGGGTATTGAGGCGTTCTTTGAGGTTTTCCCAGAGACCGTTCGGGCCTTCGAGTTCAAACGGGACTTCGGGTATGAGGACGAAGTTGACGTCGTTTGAAGCCAGGGCTGTACTGGCTGCAATAAATCCGGATTCGCGTCCCATGACCTTGACCAGACCGATGCCGTTGATTGCACCGCGAGCTTCAGTGTGGGCGGCATTGACGACTTTAACGGCCTGAGACACGGCGGTTTCAAAGCCAAATGATCGCTGAATGAAGCTCAAATCGTTGTCGATCGTCTTTGGAATGCCGATGACGGCGAGTTTTCGGCCGCGTTTTTGAGCTTCTTCATAGATGGCATAGGCGCCGTGCTGAGTTCCGTCACCGCCGATTGTGAACAGGATATTGATATTGAGCTGTTCGATTGCGTCCACGATTGCGACTGTATTGGCGCCGCCTCTCGACGAACCGAGAACTGTTCCGCCGTGCTGATGAATGTAAGACACAATCCCCGGATCCAGACGAACCGGTTCATATCCGTATTCCGGCAAGAAGCCGCAATAACCAAATGGAATTCCGAGAATATTGCGAACGCCGTACTGGAACCAGAGCGTCATCACGAGTGAACGAATGACATCATTGAGCCCCGGGCAAAGGCCGCCGCACGTCACGATTCCTGCGCACACTTTTTTGGGGTCGAAATAAAGTTTTTCGCGAGGACCGGCCTTTTCGATCAGCTGTTCGCGAACGAATACGGTCTGAACCGATTTTCCATTTTTTTCGAGATTTTGGTCGATGTTGTAGATAATCTTTTCATCGTCATCGACAAAATTCGCCACGAGATCATTGATACGCGTCGACAAATGGATGGGGGACGGGATTTTGCAGGGTCCAAGGTTTTCAATGCTGAAATCAATATTTTGTGACATCAGACTACCTTTTGTTGTTATGTGTTGAATAATCGCGGTTGTATTCCGCACTAATATTTATCGTCGTCACTTTTTTCCAAAAGTTCAAGACGGCGTCGCAGATCATCGACTTCTTTTTCGAGCTGTTCCACGCGCTGAACCAGAAGAAGTGACAAAAGTTTTTCATCCGAACTCGATTTCAGGGACTCCAGCTTGCTCATGAGTGAAGAAGCCGGTTTTTCCGAAACCTCCTGACCGTCAGCTGTTTCCTGTACATCGGCTGTTTCGGATCGTCCGTCTGCATATTTTTTCAGACGAACCACCTGTTTTTCGAGCTGATGAATGGCTTCGTCACGGATTTGCTGTGCCGGAACACTGATGCGCTGCAGGAGAAGCTCCGCCTGCGTTGACACGAGATTGCGAATGCCTTTCTGCTTCTGTTTTTGTTGTGTCATCAGGACCTGTGTCAGTGTCATTTCCGTCAAATCGGCTTTCGTATCGTTGTCTATGACTTCGACATTTTCACCGCGACGTATGATCTCACCCAGTTCCGCAAGCGTGATGTAACGGCTTTGTGACGTGTCATAAAGCTTCCTGTTGGAATACCGCTTTATCGTAATGATTTTTTTACTGTTTTCGCGTTCCATAGCTTCCCGTTGCGCATGATGATTTGTCCAGGCCGGGATATTTTATTCCGGATATACGGCAATGCACTCGATTTCGACGAGAGCTCTTTTGGGCAGGCGGCTTACTTCGACGCAGGAACGAGCTGGTGCGGCATCCTTAAACACGCGTCCATACACTTCGTTCACGGTTCCGAAATCGTCCAGATCGCGAACAAATACTGTCGTTTTCACGACGTGTGAATAATTCAGTCCGAGGGAAGCCAGAATGGCTCCCATATTGTCCAAAGCCTGCTGTGTCTGATCGACGATTCCGTCGCAGAGTTCACCCGTGGCGGGATTCATACCGAGCTGACCGGACATAAATACCAGATTTCCAAAACGAACGGCCTGTGAATACGGGCCAATGGCTGCCGGTGCACGATCTGTTGAAACGATGATTTTTTCCATATCTTTCCTCCTTGCGGCATCCTCTGCCGCAACCTGTCATAAATAATCCTTTTTGCCTGCGATGAAATCATTTTTATGACTTAAACAGTGCATGAAGCTGTGCAAACCGTTCTGCAATAGCCGCTTCTTTTTCGGCATTCGCCGCCTTGATGCATTCGCACGCCGAGGCGCTCCCTTCTTCCACCGTATGCTCCGGAATATCGCGCAAAAAACGCGACGGTTCGATGTCGATTATCTCGTACATCCGCCGTCTTGTTCTCACGTTCGTCAGTGTCAGGTACTTCTTTGCCCGTGTTATTCCGACATAAAATAGACGTCTTTCCTCCGACAAATCCGGTTCTTTGAGCGAGTTTGCGTGCGGCAGAAGATTCTCTTCAATTCCTACGATAAAGACGGCGTCAAACTCGAGTCCTTTGGACGAATGAAGAGTCATAAGTGTCACTTCATCGGTGTTTTCTTCGTCCTTTTTCTGAGGCGGTTCGAGTGCAACATTCTGCAAAAAGCCAAACAAATCCGGTCCTTCATGCCGTTCGTAGGTTGCTATTGCGTTGATAAGTTCATCGACATTCTCGCGCCGGCGCTGTGCATTTTCATCCGAATTGCTCGAACTCTGCAGATACTCAATGTAATGAATATCGTGAATAAATGCCTGCATAACCACGGCAATCGGTTCTTTTTTGGCCATGAACCGTTTGTGATATCGCTCGAGGATGTCGACAAATTCAGCGAGTTTAAGGCGCGCTGCCGGCTGCAGGAAAGTGCCCTGGCTTTCCTGTTTGACCGCCTCAAAAAAAGAAATATTGTCAGTTTTCGTGACTTCATCGAGATGAGCCAGGGCGGCCGCCGCAATTCCGCGTCTCGGTGTGTTGATAATCCGCCTCAGTGAGAGTTCGTCGTGAAACGAAAACGCCGATCGAAGGTAATACACGAGATCCCGGATTTCCGCGTGATCATAAAACTTCGATCCACCCACGATTCGATAGGGTATTCCTGCCTCGATAAATTTCTCTTCCAGAACGCGGCTCTGTGGATTCGTTCGATACAGCACTGCAAAATCGCGATAATCGAGATTTTTTGCCGCGCGCATGGCACTGATCTGATTGACGACAAACAGTGCCTCTTCATCCGGTGTCGTGCACGACAGAGATCGTATTTTTTCCCCTGTCTTAACCTCGCTCCACAAATTTTTCTGATGGCGTTTTACATTCTGTGCAATCACCGCGTTGGCTGCATCGAGAATGATCTGATTTGAGCGGTAATTCTGCTCGAGAGATACCACGCGAACATTGTCAAACAGCGTTGGGAACTCAAGAATATGCGACGAATCCGCCCCGCGAAATGCATAAATTGACTGATCGTCATCTCCGACGACCATGATATTGGCGCGCTCCTGACACAGCAGCTGAAGCATCTTAAATTGAAGAGCATTCGTGTCCTGATATTCGTCAACGAGAAGATATTTCCAGGCATTCACATATTGTTTTCGAATATCGTCAAACTGTTCAAAAAGCTCGGTCGGAAGCGCAATCATGTCATCAAAATCGACGGCATTCATCGATTTGCGAACGATTTGATAATGTTCAAATATCTTTGCAAGCGACTTTCCCTGTGGTTTCCAGCGCATACCGGGCATATCGAGTGGGGCAACATGTGCTGTCTTGACCTTGGAAATAAAGCTGATAAGCGAGTCGGGATCATAAGCGGAGCCCTGCAAATGCATATCTTTTAGAACATTCTTGAGAATGGCTTTCTGATCGTCGTTATCGATGATTGCAAACGGCATTTTCCATCCGAGCCGGCCGATATGGGTACGCAAAATATCGGCGCCAAGTGCATGAAAGGTCGACAAATGACATCGTCTTGCCTTGTCTTTTCCGATGAGTCCGGCAATGCGTTCGCGAAGCTCTCGAGCGGCTTTATTCGTAAAACTGACGGCGACGATCGAGCTCGGATCGATGCCTCGATAGTCGATGAGATAAGCCACACGGTGCGCAATGATACGCGTCTTACCGCTTCCGGCGCCGGCCAGTACAAGCATCGGGCCTTCATCGTGGAGCACCGCTTCGAGCTGCTGAGGATTAAACTCTTTCGAATTAAACTGATACATGTTTACTTCTTATTTTTCTCTCTCCGGGAGGCTCTGATTAAACAGTATATTTCAGGCAAATATGAGGCACGTCAGATATGGGGCTGTGTGCTATGGCGGCCTTTGGCCGGCATACGCACACAAAAACGGCGCGCTATGGCGGCCTTTGGCCGGCATACACGCGCCGAACTGTAGTTTGTTATTAGTTCACGATAACAATTGGATCTTCCGACTTACACGATTCGATGTGTGTGATATCGGTATTGTTTTCCGAATTGCATTCCACCGTGCTTGCAAACCCGTTTTCATCGAGATTTGTCACCATAATGACGTCATGTCCTTCGAGTGCCTCGAGTTCTTCAGCCGAGACTTCACATCCAACCTGATCGCATTCCCCAACGCCCAGAATGGCGTTCGTATAGGATGTGCAGATACGTTTGGAGCGATCATCTGGATTGGCGGCATCGTAATAGAAGAATGAGGCAGGAAGTTTTGTTGAAACCGGCTTCGTTCCTCGATTGCACAACTTACCGCTGATGACGTGACGGCCGTCGGCCGTCATACCGCAAATCGAGCCTGCGATAAATCGTCCCGTAATATCGGGGACCGTTCCGGCACCGTACAAGCCCTGACGATTCAATCGATAGTTGTTATAAACCGGACGCGGATCTTCCGTGCCGTCGATTTTAATGTTCAAATTCTTGAGCATCCAGTTAGCGAGCCACTGTGCCGGCGTCGGGAATTTGTAATTATCTTCGATGTTGATGATATTGTATTGATGCTGATTCCAGATATTGCGCGATGAGACCCATCGATCGAGTCGGTCTTTGTAAATGATGAGGTCCGAGGTCCCGATATCCGTTGTTTTTCGGGAAGCGCGGCAAACTTTATAGCTGTTGTCATAACCGTCGGGGCGCGTGCCGATATTCTTTTCAATCTTACGACCTTTGCCATCGATGTTGGTCATCATGCCGACGCGGGAATGGATTGGGGCTGCACACACGTATTGTGTTACGACCTTGCCGTTGACGAACTGTGTATTGCAATCCGCATCCGTCGTGCAGGTGCAAAGGCCAAGGGTTTTGTTGCAGTCACGGCTCATTGGGCAGTCTTCATCATCCTGACAGCGAATGCCTTCATGAATCGGATCGACACCGCCGCCCACCTGGCTTCGTGAATCGTCGTAGCAGCTCATTGAACCTGCCGAACCCATCAACATTTCCGCACTGCCGTCCCCATCGATATCGGCTACAACAGGGGCCTCACTTGCTGTTCCTGACGAGCGTTTTGTGCTGAACAAAACCTGTCCCGTCTTGCCGTCGTACACTCGCGTAAAGCATTCATCGCCGTACACGGCTTCGGCCTGCCCATCGCCATCAAAATCGAACAGTGTCGAGCCCGTAACACCTGACGATGCATCCTGACTCCAGCGTTCCCAAAGCACGTATTTGTCGGCACATTTGCCGGCTTCATAACCGGTACAAAGCGGATCATAGACGCCAAAATATCCCGAGGATGCAACGCCGATTTCAGGCAGACCGTCGTTGTCAAAGTCACCAACGGTCAATGGGCCGCCAAGGGCCGAGGCAGAACCAAGCACCGGTCTGAGCAGATTGACCTGAAGCAGGTTCTGGGATTCATACGTTCCGTCGCCTTTCGGTTTGATCGCAATGATATTGATGGCACCGCTGCCGCCTGACACGATTTCGGGAATGCCGTCCAGCTTTTTAAAGTCGAAATCAGCCGCCGTTGCACCTGCCGTTCCGAAGTCAGCATACGCCAAAAAGTTTCTCTGAACCGGAAGGGTTCCCGCATTGTTCCATTTGTTCGTCGATGGATTCCATTTCAGAATGCGTTTGCCGATGACCATTGTTGCCAGACCGGCCGGGTTGCTGTCAAAATTGCCAATTGCCGGTTCCTGTGAATAACCAAAATTCCCTGTCGGCGCCGCAATGATGGCGCCTGTCTGGCCATTGGCAACACCGTCGCCTGCAATGACCTCCGGAATCTTGTCGCCGTTCACATCGTATGTCATCAGGTAATAACCGCCTTTCATCTTGGCCGTCCACCACAGGACATGTTTCTGCTGCGCGGCATCCCATTTATAGGCAACCGGCTGTTCTGAACCATTGACGTACACGATTTCCATCAGGCCATCGCCATCCAGATCGGCGGCTGTCGGGTAGTTATTCCAACGTCCCTGAAGACTGACATTGATGGTTTCCAGGGTTTCGCATGTTTCCGGGTGAATAAATCGAATGGCTGTGCCGCTGTACGAATAGAACGAAACCACCGTATCGAGACCGGCTTTGTTGCCAAAATGACCGACAATGGGGGGGATTTCGACATTCTTTGACCCCGGCATCTGATCCGATGGCGGCTGCCAGCGACATTGTATCTGCGACTCAAAAATGCCCGCTTTCGTTTTGAAACGACACGAATCATCGTGCGTCACATGCTCATCGTATGGAATACAATATCCGTTCAGACCGCACGAATCGTCCAGACAACAGAACGAATCCTTTTCCTGACAGTCGCTCGTGGCCTTGCACGCATCGCCAAACGGCGTACAAATGCTGTTGCGGCAAATCAAACCGTTCATGCACTTGTCATACGTCTCGTCATTGCATGATTCATCTTCTACGCGCTCGTTGATACACACTTCATTTCGGCATACCAGACCTTCTTTGCAAAGATGATATGAATCATTACAGGCTTCGCCTTTGTCCAAATCCGTGACTTTTACACGGCATACCGAATCGACGCAGTTCAATCCCGAAACGCATTCATAACTGTCTTCACGGGAGCAGCTTTCGCCTTCCTGACGAAGCAAAACACAGACACCGATGTTGCATTCAAATCCTTCGTTGCAGAAATCCTGGTCACCGCCGCAGATATCGCCGACATCGTGCATCATGCCGCATTTGCCGTTTGATAGACACGTCGTGTAGAACTCTTCTCCGGCACAGTCTTCATCGCTCTTGCACTTGTCTTCGTCGGCAATGGCTTCGTTTGTCATGCACTTGCCGTTATGACACGACAAATCCTTGTCACAGACATTCACTTTATCGGTCGCATCACAGGTCGAATTTTCTTTCAGGATGTTCTGTTCTGTGCATGCACCTTTATTGCATACAGAACCTTCGCCGCACTCCGAATCCTGCGAACACTTTGTGTCGTCTTCTGCCGGATCCTCGTCACTCGTCGCATTCGGATCGATGCATATACCGCGAGAGCATTTCAATCCCTCGGCACAGATGTGCTCTTCATCACAAACATCCTTGAGCTGAGCCGTCGCCGCACATACTCCTGTGTATAGACATTTACCCGATGCACAATCCGAATCCTTTGTGCATTCTGGTTTCTCAACAGTTCCCGTGCTGGATCCTCCCGCATCATCATTGCAGCCAAATCCTGCCATTCCCAAAAGAACTGATGCTATCAGCACTTTGTATTTCATCGGACTTTCTCCTCTTTTACGCGTGACAACAGGTTTCTGCACACGCTCAGTTTTCTCTTTTTCGATGATTCTATAAAGCATTCAGACCATTTCAACAGTCTTTCCTTCTTTCACCAAAAAACTTCACTTATGACAGCTTTGTTTCCTCACTTCAAGCCCCATAAAATACATTTATCTCTCGGTTTTACTGCTCACCGGGGCTCTGCCCCGAACCCCGCTGGGGCTTTGCCCCTGTCCTCAGTTCGCAATATGAAATGAACTTCGTTTCCCGTGCCTGTTGGTCGGGGCGTTGTGCACAACGCCTCGACTGGCCGTTCATTTC
>JAZRVP010000014.1:0-26600 GCA_045599245.1 Myxococcota bacterium | reverse complement strand
CTTTGCCCCTGTCCTCAGTTCGCAATATGAAATGCACTTCGTTTCCCGAGCCTGTCGGCTCTCCAACTCGTTCATTTCATTTGCTCACGGGGCTCTGCGATGCCAGCCGTCCACCGGACGCCTGCCTTCTCGGCCCCCCCGGCTCTCATCATTTTCTGCCTAAAAATATCGTTTTGTTCAGACCTTCCTTAGAATGTGACTGCTTTTTTTCAGGCTTTATATATAAAATACAATATATATATATCACCAAAAGCCTCAAGCCGGGAGGCACAGAAGACAATGATGCCACGCACAAAAAAGCCGAGCGTATCGTCAGACAGCTCGGCTCAAAAGCCGTATTTCGCGCATGCGAAATAGGCGCGTCGTGCCGCAACACCGTGCGGCACGACACAAATGGATATCAGTCTGGTGCCGTGACGCGGCAGATTTCCTGCAAACAGGTCACGCCTTCGAGCACTTTGTTGATACCGGCCATACGAAGGGTCTGCATGCCAAGACGAATGGCTTCGGCTTTGAGTTCTGCGGTCGAATAGCCCTGAAGCACGGCACTGCGGAGTTCTTCACCAAATACCATGACTTCGTAAAGAGCGATACGGCCTTTGTAACCGTTATTGCACTTGTCACAGCCGGGACCCGGTTCATAAATATGAGCGCCTGCAATGCGATCTTCCGGAACCTGTGCATCGAGCAGAACCTGGCGATCGACATGAACCTCTTTCTTGCAGTAAGGACAAATCTTACGGGCAAGTCGCTGAGCCAGAATGAGGTTGACGGAGCTGCAGACGAGGAAGGGCTCGATGCCCATGTTGAGAAGACGGCTGACGGTTGACGGCGCATCGTTCGTATGGAGCGTACTGAGCACCATGTGGCCCGTCAGAGCTGACTTGACGGCGATTTCTGCCGTTTCAAAGTCTCGGATCTCGCCGACCATGATGATGTCAGGATCCTGACGAAGGAAGCTGCGAAGGGCGGCTGCGAAGTTCAGACCTATGGCTTCATGCATCTGAACCTGGTTAATGCCCGCAAGGTTGAATTCGACGGGGTCTTCTGCCGTGGAGATGTTTTCTGTCACCTGATTGAGTTCGCTAAGGGCGGAATACAGGGTCGTCGTTTTACCGGAACCCGTCGGGCCCGTAACGAGAACCATGCCGTACGGACGGTGAATGGCGTCTTTGAAGTCTTTCAAGGCCTTGGGTTCAAACCCGAGCTTGGTCATGTCGAGCTGAAGGTTGGACTTATCGAGAAGTCGCATAACGACTTTTTCGCCGAAAAGGGTCGGGAGAATGGAAACACGGAAGTCCATTTCACGGCCGCCGCCGAGCTTAATCTTGATACGGCCGTCCTGCGGAAGACGACGCTCAGCGATATCGAGGCTGGACATAATCTTAATACGGCTCACGATGGCATTGCGAAGTTTAAGAGGCGGACGCATGACTTCACGAAGGACGCCGTCAATGCGGAAACGGATGCGCATCATTTTTTCATACGGTTCCATGTGAATATCGGATGTATTGTTGCGGATGGCATCGACTAGGATGGCATTGACAAGACGGACAACCGGGGCTTCTTCTGCCATATTCTGGAGGTCGACGGTATTGACGTTTTCCTCTTCCTCGCCGTACTCAACGTCGTCAAGATCGAGGTCATCGATACCCGCGCCGTAATCATCCTCCGCCTCCTGAAGGGCTGCATTTGCACCGCCAGCACCGCCTCCCGCTGCTTTCTTGCCGCCGCTGTAATACTGCTCGATCGCATTCTGAAGGCTCTGTTCGCCGGCAACAACCACTTCAATGTTGTATCCCGTCATGAACTTCAGGTCATCGATCGCAAACATATCGGTCGGATCGCTCATCGCGACGACGAGGGTCTGTCCGACTCGGTTGATGGGCAGACAGCAGTGCTTGAGAGCTTTATCCTTCGGGATGAGTTTGAGAACGTCGTCTGCAATATTCTGAATATCGTCCAAACGAACCGAAGGCACGCCAAACTGGCGGCTCAAAAAGTTCGTCATATCCATTTCGCGAACAAAGCCCAGTTTTGTAAGCTGGCCGGAGAGGCGGCCTCCGCTTCTGCGCTGTTCACTGCGAGCTGCTTCAAGCTGCTGACCCGTAACGATCTGGCTACGAAGCAACAATTCACCAAGTTTCTGCTCTTTTACCGACATGTTTCTCCTCTGCTAACGCTAAAGCCAAATGAAATAAGGCAGCAACTTTTATCACGCCCAAAACCAAATGAAAAGCCATATCCAAACCGCTTATTGCGGCCTGTACAGGCTTCCTTTCTCTCTCTTTTCAGACTGCCTTTTTGTTCAAATACAGACAGTTTCTGTCAAATCAAATCATCCCTTATTGTCTTACATATCAAGAGCTCTGAATTTCGTGATGCTTTCGAGATATTCATATCGCTCGCGAAGTTTTTCTACGGTCGCCTCTTTCAGACCGTCCAGGCTGTAACCCTCGATCGTAAAGCTGGCCAGGGCCGTCCCTACGGCAACGCCCTCTCTGAGCGTCTCGTCTGTGACTTCGCCGTGGCGCGCAAGCGTTCCCATCAGACCGCCCGCAAACGTGTCTCCACATCCCGTCGGATCCACAATCTTCTGCGTCGGATAGGCCGGAAACATGAAAATCCGGTCCTCATGAAGCATAAACGCTCCATACGCCCCTCGCTTTATCACCACCGTTTTGGGACCCATCGACTGTATTTCGCGAGCCGACGACACAATCGACTTTTTGCCGCTCAAAAGCGACGCCTCCGTCTCATTCAAAACAAGCAGATTAATTCGCGAAAGAACACGGCGAAGCGTCTCATTCTCCGTATTGATCCACAAATTCATCGTGTCCGCCGCTACAAACTTCGCATTGGACTGTTCCAAAACCTTGAGCTGCAGCGACGGTATGATGTTGGCCAGAAACAAAAAATCACAGTTCTTCTGCGTCTCATTCAGCGACGGTTCGAAATCCGCAAACACATTCAAATCCGTTCGAAGCGTCGTCGCCTCCGCCAAATCATCGCCATAAGTGCCCTGCCACTGAAATGTCTTGCCTTTCTTCGTATATACCGTCGAAAGATCCACGCCGCGTTCCACGAGAAAGTTCAGCTGGCTGCGATCAAAATCCTCTCCAAGCACTGCAATCACCTGCGGCCGGCAAAGAAGTCCAGATGATGCCGAAAAATATGTCGCCGATCCGCCCAGCCCCTTTCGGTTTTCCGACCCTGGAGTCGATACCGTATCAAGTGCAATCGATCCCACAACAATCAGTGATGATGCCGTGTCATGTGTCTTCGCACTGATATCTCTTGAATCCATGAACGTCCTTCCTTCCGCGTCATTCTGCGGTTCTGCCCCGTGGTTTATCCCCTTATCTGTCCCCTGTTTTCCTTTACCACCTTTTCCTACACTCACGCAATTATCATTTGCCCTCTCCCCACTCATTCCACTCCCTCCGGCTCTTCATAAAGAATGATCTTTTATGCCTGCTGTGTTATTTGTCCATGACCGGCTTCAGACTATATCCTGCCGTTTTTTCATACTTTTTCATATTCATTATAAGGTCTTCTTCCCATGCCCATTCACGTCCGATGCAGCCATCCCGTTGCCCCTGTCGTCTTTCTGCCCGGCGACCCAAACCGCGCCCAGTGGATTGCCGACAACTTCCTTCAAAATGTCGAATGCACCACGACCTATCGCCAGATGCTCGGTTTCAGCGGCACTTATGAAGGCGCCCCCATGAGCATTCAAACCACGGGAATGGGCGGACCCTCTGCCGCCATCGTCTGTGAAGAGCTCATCGAACTCGGCGCAAAATTCTTTATCCGCGTCGGCACCTGCGGCGCCATGAACCCTGACATGAACCCCGGCGACCTCATGCTCGTCACCGCTACCTGCATGGCCGACGGAACATCAAAGGAAATCATCCGCGCCCAGATGGCCGGAACAAACCTCGATCTCGGCTTCCCCGCCACTTCCGATTTCGACTTCATCCGGCACGCCGCCGACGAAGCCGAACGTCTAAACATTCCCTGCCATCTCGGAAAAGTCGCCAGCCTCGACCGATTCTACGGACACCCCGCCGACACATACCAAAAACTCGCCCGGCTCGGCATCTGTGCCGTCGAAATGGAGGCCGCTACGGTCCTCTCCGTTGCCGCTGCCCACAATATCCGCGCCGCCGCCATGATGACCGTCTCCGACCTCATCGACGGTCAGAAACGTGCCTCCGAAGACGTCATCCTGAACGGCGTCAAAGCCATGATCCGCGTCGCCATGAACACCGCCAAAACCATCCTTTAGGAAATTTGTACATTCTTCGATTTTTGGGGTAAGGCACCGCTATCGGCTTTGCAGCCGATACGCGCCGCCCGATCCGCTATCGGCTGCGCCGATACGCGTCTCCCTTCGTTCGGTGCCCGTTCCGGGCGCTGTTTCTTCCCCCGCTCTCGCTTTTTAACACCTTATGTCCAGACAGCTTATCATTCTTCTCACGCTCTTCGCCCTCACCGTTTCCGCCTGCGCCTCTGACGACGACTCCACGCCAAATCCATCCCCTTCTCCCGACAAACCCGTTCAAACAAACGACGAAACCAACCCAAACAATAACGACAATACAGAAATTACCGACAATCCCGACGAAACCGGAAATCATACCCCGGACACGCCATCTACAACCCCGATCAATCTCTTCGGAAAACTTACCGAAGAACAGAAAAATGCCCTTCCCCTCCTCCCCCTCAAAACCCTCAACAACATGGGGCTCTATCCTTCAGACATGGCACTGTTCGGCGACTATGCCTACGTCGTCGATTCGGGAAACAACACGATCCACCGCATAAAACTTGACGATCTCAGTGTCGAAAAAAATTATGTCGATCTCGGACTGGATGCCTCTCCCTACGCAGCCTTTGCCGACAAAGACGCGCTCTATGTCGCAGCCCAAGGCAAACAAGCCGTCTATAAATATCCGCACGAAAACCCGGCCGATTTCTCGATTGTCGCCTCCGGACTCATCGCTCCCACAGCCGTTTATACCCAAAATGGCAGCATCTATATCGCCGACTCCGAATACGATTACGCCACACCATCCAAAACCGGCGGCAAAGTCCACGTCATTTCGGACACACAGGACGCCTTTTACCTGACCTCCACTGCCCAGAATCCCGGCTTTCTCGACCACTGCCCAATGTTCAACTGGATTTTCTCTGTCAATTCAGGCGTCATCACTTTTGGCCAGACCATGATCCCTCCCGAAAAGTCATGTGTCGATGTCTGGGAAATCGCAACGCTTTCAAGTGACAGGAAAAATGCCCCGCTTCGCACCTACTGTCTTGAAAACACGAGCCTCGGCAGAACGATCAAAAGCAACGTGGTCCTCTACATCGGCGATGCCCTCAAACCGGCCATTCACTCACTCGACATCAAAAGCATCAATGCTGACGCGGCCGAATTCAAAACCATCAAGCTCTCGGACGATGAAATCGGCATGACGACCCCGGTCGATCTCGACAACCACCTGGCCGTTCTCGAATTCAATCACGACACCTTGACATGGTTTGAAAACGAAAAACAAACAACCTATCGACTCTCATCCACAAAAGCCGCCTCAAAAGGCCCCATCGATGCCGTCTATGATTCGCCCAGAAAACAGCTTCTCATTCTCAATTCAACGTCCGGCAGTGTCGATGTCCTGAAATTCACAAAATAAACAATCGACGCGAAATCCACCTTGCCAGGCTGTTCACGTTTGCCTCTTTTTTCATCGTGACGGGTCACCAAACCAGTGACTTCAGAAAAGGCTCATTCACGGACAGGGGCGTTGCGGGGAGACCCCGCACTTTCAGGGGTAGGCGCGTATTTGCCTGCAAATAGCGCCGAAGGGGGTTCGCCCCCTTCCCCACTTCAGTCCTTTCCAAAAAAAATCTATAAATATTGTACTTCCCAATAGTGAACGTCTAAAATTATGGCGGCTTTTTTTCTGTTCACGTCGGAGAATATTATGAAAAAAGACACTTTTTTTGTTTTGTCTGCACTCGCCATCATCTCAACAGCCTGTCAGTCAGAAGCCATCACCACCCAATATCAGTGCCTCAACGGATGTGAGAATGGATACAGCTGCTATCTGGGGGAATGCATTTCCGACGACGACGGCTCCTGCCCGGAAGAATGCAAGAAAAACCAGATCTGCAAAGATGCCGTCTGTATCGACGTCTGCCGTCCGGAGTGTAAAGAAGATCAGGAATGCGTCAGCGGCAAGTGCCAGGACATCAAAAAAGTCTGCCGTCCCGAATGCCTGTCCGACGAAGAATGCATCGACGGCGTCTGCGAAAAAATCACCTGCAAACCGGCCTGTCAGGAAAACGAAATCTGCGAAAATTTCAAATGCAGAGCTGTCTGCAGCCCGGCATGTCTGGAAGGCGAAGAGTGTCAGAACGGAAAATGTGTCGAAAAAAAATGCATCCCGGAATGTGCCTCGACTGAAAAATGCACACTCGGAACCTGTGTTTCCAATGTCACGCAGTGCATTCCCGAATGCAGCGAAACCCAGGTTTGCCAAAACGGTCTGTGCATCAATAAAAACCAGACATGTATTCCGGACTGCCAGAGCAATGAAATCTGCAAAAACGGCCTGTGCGAAAAGCAGGTCGTCTCGGGATGCCCCCCCGCCTGTCCTTCGGGTCAGGAGTGCGTCAACAATCAGTGCATCACGCCGGATGCGACATGCGAACCGGCCTGTGATTCCAATCACACGTGTGTAGGCGGAAGCTGCGTCGAAGTCGGCTGTTCCCCGGCCTGCAATCCGGCTCAGACCTGTGTCAACCGCGTCTGCACTCCTCAGGACGCCTGCGCCGCCGACTCCGACTGCACCTCTGCCCAATACTGCCGCGACAATTTCTGCGCCCCGCTCGTCCAATGCACCGATTCATCGACCTGCCAGAACGACACCTACTGCTGCGCCGAACCCTCCTGCACACATCCCAATACCTGCACACCGTTCGGCGGCTCCGTCACGACGATGTCCTCGTGCTCCATGCAGGGTTCCAATGCACTCTACGACCTCGATGTTCAATGCGTCTGGAACGCCCCAAGCAACGCCGTTGTCGTATCCTCCCCCATTGTCGTCGACACGCCCTTTGATTCCGGCAAAGCACAGGAAATCATCATTATTACCTACAACCGCGACAATTCTACGCCTTCGGCTTCCGATATCGAGGCAACGACCCACGGAACCGGCGACGTCCAGGGCAAAATTCACATTCTCAACGGCGAAAACTGCTCCGAACATCAGATAATCAGCCTTTATAATATAAAAGATACCAAAAAAGTCGAACGCATCGTCGGCGGCACCGTCGCTGCCGCAGCCGATGTCGACAACAACGGAACCATTGAAATCTTTGTCAGAGGCGAACGCATCGAGGCAACAAGCACCGACCTGACGGCCGTCAAATCCTTCAAAGACCTCGTCCTGCGTTTCTCATGGGACGGTTCAAAATACGTCAACGATTTCATGTACGACTCCCATAAATACGGCTTCGGAAACGTCTCCCTGCAGCAGTTCAAACAGGACGTTCCGACCGTCATGCTCGGAAAAGCCATTTATAAAGCTGCCACAAACGCCAAATATCTCGGCACAGGCGACGGCGATTACACAGTCATTCCGCCCATTCAGACACTTGGAGACCTCGATCTCGACGCCAAACTCGAAGTCCCCGGAAAAACCAAAATTTACCGTGTCAAAACCTCGCCCGAATACAGCGGTACCTATGACAAATACTCGACGTTTTCCGTCGGATACACTGCCAATACCTATTCTTCAAGCTACCACAACCTCTATGCCGACAGACCATACGCCGACTTCGGCTCCCTCCTGAGCAAAAATTCCTTTAATTTCAACACATTAGATGGCAAATCCGAAGTCGTGATCTGCAGTTCGGAAGGCATTGAAATCGTCAGTCCGTCCAACGATAAGGACGTCAGCAGTACCTCCGTTCAGGTCTTCAGCAAAACAGACATTGCGAACGTCGGTCCCTGCGCCGTCGGTGACTTCAATGGCGACGGCTTCCCGGAAATCGCGGCCGTGGCCTCATCCGGAATTTACCTCATCAGCCCCAAATGCACTGCTGCTGGCGGCGGCTGCGAAGCAAGAGGCGTCCTCTGGCACAAAGACATTTCCGTCACAAATTCTCAATACGCGGCCACCACGGGTTTTGACTTCGATGCCGACGGCGCCCTGGAACTCATCGAATCCGTGAACGGATTCCTCCGCATTCGAGACGGAAAAACCGGCACCATACTCGCTTCTGCCTGGCGCCCACTCGAATATAATCGACAAAACTGGTTTGAAACGCCCATCGTCGTCGATGTCGACAACGACAATTCTGCCGAACTCATCTACACGAAAACCAAGTCCTCGAAAACATTTGCCATCGACGATCTCGATCCGGGCATTCAGTGTTCAAGCGCCGCCGACTGTAAATCCGGTCTCTGCACGGGAAAACTCTGTCGATGCAAAACCGATGATGACTGCAACTTCCGTGCGGCCAATGATTACAAATGTGCCGCACCAATCGACGGTTCCACCGCATCAGGAAACGTCTGCCGAGCCCAGGCAACCCCCGGCGAGGATCTCAACGGCCTTCGCGTCATGCGCCACCGGACGAACAAATGGCCAGGAGCCAGAAACATCTGGAACCAGTACAACTATAACGTCATCAATATCCATGACAACGGAACGCTTCCTCTGCCCACCGAATACCATCCCGACATCAACAATCGTGAAAAGAACAGCTTCCGCATCAACACACATATCGGTTCCCCGCATCTCACTCAGGAAACCGTCTCACAGGCCGATCTCACAGCTAAATTCAGCCCGCAAAAGCTCATCACCGGCGACACCATTACGGGCATGATCTGCAACCGGGGACTTGCCGAAGCTCCGGCCAATGTTTCCGTTGAGTTCTATTACGTCGATGCAACCAGTGAATCCGCCCTCTGTACGACGACAACTCAGGCCCCGATTGCCCCGGCATCCTGCTCGGAAGTCAGCTGTCAGGATTCGATATTCGCCTCTCTTCCCGCGAACATTACATATCGTCTCAAAGTCAATACGGATAACGCCGTCAATGAATGCAACAAGCGAAACAATATCGCCGAAATTCTTTCAACGACGCCATCCGGTACGACCGAATAAGTGAGGGCTTGCGCCCGTTCGCCTATGCGCTATAGGCGCATACGGCTCACCGCCGCGACTATGCCAAAGGCATACGTCGCGGCTTTTTTTTGTTTTCCCATCACACAAAAAAAGCGCCCCAAACGGGGCGCCTGAAAGAAACTTAATACAACCGATTATTTATCAGCAACAAACGAGATTTCAGAAATGACCAGCTTGCCAGGAACTTTATTTCCGTTCTGCATTGGCAAATACTCATAGGGCTTAATCACGATGCTCGAAGCCGTATCATTAGTAACCGTAATCGTCTTTTCAGCCATCGTAGCTGAAACATTCTTCATAATGAATGAACTTTCGGCTTTGTCGCCCACATAAATGTAAAAAGCCCCCAATTTATCTTCATTTTTATCAGAATATCGGCGCGCTTTGATCTTCAATGTTCCAAGCACACCAGTAAAGCCCGTGATTTCAATCTGCGATTTTGCCGTATCAAGGACGGTCAACATAATACCGTCGGAAGCAGAAACGTGGTTGCCAACGACCTTAACCGTCAAACCACCGACGGTACTCGTTGTAGATGCCGAATAATAACCAAGTCCGGAACAGTCATTCGTTTTGCAGACATCATCCAGGAACTTCACGGTATAGGTCTTCGGAGCATGGCAATCCGAGTAATCGTACTGGCAAGAGACGCACTTGACAGCACCACGCGTTGTGCTGGCATCGTGAGACGCGCAGGTCTCAGAAGCAGGAACGGAACCATCGCAGGCTTCGCCCGGATCGATTGTACTGTTGCCGCAAAGATTGACCTCTTTGCAGAACGTATCGGCGATTGTACAGCTGCTGCAAGTCCAGGATGCATCGAGTTCTTTGCCGTCGCCGCAGCTAAACGAGGAAGCCTTCGTGGCGACGCCGTCAACCATATCGCAGACTTCACCGTCATCCAGTTTATTGTTGCCGCATTTTGCGACGCAGGAAGCCGTACGGTCGATGAGACAATCAGCACCGCAAACCCAATTATCAGCGAGTGTCTTTGACGAATCATCGCAAACAAAACCATCGACGATGAGTTTGGAGTCACCTTTGACGTCGCATTCTTCGTTATTATCGAGGGTGCCGTTGTTGCACAACGGTTTGCAGGAAACTTCCTTATTGATGGTGCAGTTGTCGGCGCAGGCCCAATTCTCCTCATCAAAGGCATAGCCAGTACCGCAGTCAAAGCCGGCAATCTTTAATTTGGAATCGTCTTTGACGTCACACTGTTCATTTTTGTCTTCATCGAGTGTACCGTCATTGCAGGTACTCGGAGTTTCAGCGGCAACGCATTCGCTGGAATCGATGACACATTCATTGCATTTGAGAACACCGGTTGCGCCGTCACCTTTAAAGTCGGAGCAATCAACGTTTTCGGCGGTTACGACTTCACCCTCGACGATGTCGCATTGTTCATCGCCATTGACGATATTGTCGCCGCATTTTGGTTTCAAGCTGCATCCCGAAAAGTCGATTTTGCAAGCTTTTGTGCAGGATATTGAACCATCGCTCTCACCGTGCTCGACCTTGAGATAAGAGTCGCAGGATGCACCATCGAGGAAGAACTCGCCATCGCATTCTTCGGTATCGGGATCGAGAGCTTCACCATTGCAGTTTTCGGGAATTTCGATTTTTGTACATTCTGAAGTATCAAACTGGCAATCTTTGCATTTGAGAGTGCCTTCATAATCGGGATCATCCATTGCGCTGGCGCAAGTTGCTCCCTGTGGAAGGAGTTCACCGTCACAAATTTCGGTTTTTCCCAGTAAATTATCCCCGCACGTATCTTTCAAATCCATCTTACAGGCAGAAGAATCGATACGAGAGCATTCATCGGCACAAGAAAGGGCGCCCACCATCAGGGCATTTCCGGTCACGGAAGCGCAGGTTGCGCCATTGAAATTCGTGCCGTCACAAACTTCCGTTCCGGTAATATTGTTGTCACCGCACACGGGTTTGTCCTCGGGAATCGTACACCCGGAAGCATCGATCGCCGTGCAGTTGATGCAGTTCAGATTTCCCGTTGAACCGGCGACGAAATCCTCACAAGTTTTTCCATTGAAATTGGATCCATCGCATTTTTCGCCATTGTCGATGTTTCCATTATTGCAGGCAGAAGCCGCGACGCAAGCGACATCGGAAACGACGCAGTTGAGGCAGGTAAGGGAACCGGTTGCGCCGTTACCTTTGAATGAGGCGCAAGAGAGGGAAGAATCGCGGAAGCTGGTACCATCACAGGCTTCACCGTCGTCCAAAATGCCGTTGCCGCAAGAGGGAGTGATGATTCCGGCCGAACAGGTCCCCTGAGTCAATTTGCAATCAGAAGAGCAAGCGGGACGCCCCGAGACCCAGGCAACGGACGGATCATAAAAGTCACAACCGACATTAACGGCCTGAACATCGCAAATTTCCCCACGTTCAATCACTCCATTGCCACAGACAGCATTTGAAGACCACGACTTATTTTCGTTGCATCCCATTGCAGCGAGAGCGGCAAAAGCACAGGCACACAAAGCAAAATTACGTTTTCTCACGGGAAATCTCCTTAGATAATGGGAAAGCCTAAAATTAGGCGAAAAAACAAGTAATAACAATTTAGTCAAACCGAATTTAATTTTCAAGAAAACGTTTATTGCAGTGACGTTACTACTCACCGGGGCTCTGCCCCGAACCCCGCTGGGGCTTTGCCCTGGCTTTTCTATGATGTCATAGATTGCGCCCTCTGCCCCGAACCCTGCTGGGGCTCTGCCCCGAACTCCGCTAAAGGGCTGAGCCCTTAAGAATCCGCAATATTTTTAGATAGTATAAGTCTTTTGAGCAGCCTATCCCTTGTTCCTCGCCGGCCGCCCCCGGCTCTCGACAATTACTTCCTTAAATCATCATTTTGTTCAGAAGTTCCCAGGGTGAGATGCTGTAACCAGTAACCAATAGATTCATCAATCGAATCTTAGAGTTCCAAAATTTTCAAAATGTAACAAACTGCCTTATGCTTGAAGGGATTTGGGTCTCATCAGAAGACTGGGAAGGCAAGAAAACACCAGGAAAGGAGAGGCGCGATCAGACTCTGATTACACACAGGAAACACGTCATGCCAAACAGATACATTCAAACAGCGTGACAAATGTTTTCAACTGTTGTAATACAAGTCGCCCCTGTTCTGATTTTTCAAGACGGAAGGCAACACAGAGTCAGTCAGATTCCCGTTTTGGTGTGTGTGTGGAGGAATTAAATGGATTACAGAGATCAAGAAGGAAACGGCGAGGGCCTGTTTGGTGCAAGAAACGAAAACTCGGTTCTGTTTTCGCTCGATAATTTAAATGCTCTTGATAGCGATTCAAACGGAGGAGGCAACGGTTCCGGTTTGAATACATCCGGCGACGCGTCGGGACTTATCGATCTCAATACTCTTTCCAAAATGGGCGGTTCGACCTCTTCCGGAGATGATGATATTGCAAGCGGCGTCGTAATGGAGAGCATGGTCTTCAACCAGGTTGTGGCCAAAAAAAGCAAAATACACATCGGTATTTTCGTCGGAGTTTTCGTCGTACTGGTGGGAATAATTATTGCCGTTTCCTATAATTTGTACACAGACAAAGCCGAAGAAACTGCCAAAGCCAAGCAAGAAATGCAGGACAAAGCCGACGAGGATCTGAAAAAAGCGCAGGAACTTCAGGCCAAAATCGACCAGCTTGAAAAAGAAAAAGAAGCTGCAGAAATTGAAGGCAAACGTCGTTCAGCCGAACAGGCAGAAATTGACAAGGAACTTGCGAGACTTCGTGAAGCTCAGATGAATGCCCAGGTCGCCGCAGGCGGCGCCGATGCCGGTGCAGCAGCTGCCGGTGGAAAGGCTGATTCCAAGAGCGGCAAAAAGACTGGCGGTTCCAAAGACAGCGGCGGTTCAGCAGCACCCGCAGCTCCAGCCGCCCCCAAAACCAAAGCCCCAGACAAAAATGCGCTTATCTCTGCACTTAAAGCCGCCAATACCAAAGCCGGAAAATGCGGTAAAAACGGCAGCCTTACCGTTCAGTTTAACCTTTCCAACAACACAGCCAAAGGCGTAAAGGCCGTCGGCGGTTCATTCGCCAAATCCGCCACCGAAAAATGCATCCTCACCGTTGTCGAAAAACACAACTGGCCTGATGGAACCGCAGCCGGCATTAAATACACTTTCAAACTTTAATTCTTCCTCTTTTCAATTCACAAAGGCGCGTTTTACGCGCCTTTTGTTTTTTCTGCCCAAAGTTTCACTATCCCTTCATTCCAGACCTCTGCCCATTCCCCTTTTCCCCTATTTTTTTTCTTTTTTTCTCCCCATTTGTGCTATTTTTATTCGATTAAAGCTGCTTTGCAGTTTTTCCTTTGCTCGTTTTTATCTGAGGTCTTGATATATGGCTATCTGCTTGTCTTGTCTGCAGCATTCACCCCAGGTCGGTGAATTATGTACCTGCGGCGCCAGTTATACCGTTCTTGATAACCAAACGATGGATTCTTTTGGTCTTTTGGGAACACTCGTTGCCGGTAAATTCGTTCCGACAGCTATCCTCAAAGAAACGCGTGAAGCCATCTATTTCGATGCCTGGCAGCCGGCCGTTGCCCGTGCCCTGACCCTGATTTTCATAAAACCGGTCATCTGCAACAGCACGGATAATCGCGCACTGGTGCTTTCCGTCATCGAAAAAATCGCCACTATCAAACAACAAAATACGCCGACCCTGCTGGAAGTCGCTGAAATGCCCGAAAAACAGGCTATTGTCGCCACCTTTGAGGCCATCAAAGGCGTTCCTCTGCCTGACTTTCTCGCTTCTCATGAACCCGACCCCGTTTCACTCATTCATATCATTCATCAGCTGCTTCAGGCACTCGCCACACTTCACAAAAAGCTCATCACATTCCCCCACATATCGGCTGACAACATTCACATCCATCGTTCCGGCGGCGATGATTATTTTCTCAAACTCTCCAATCTTATCGAAAAAACACTCATCTACATCGAAAAAGACAATTCCCTTCAGGATGACGTTTTCTATGTCGGTGAGCTCGTTCTTTCAATTCTGACAGGCAAAAAACCGCCCTTTAACCAGATCGAACTTCCGCCGGAACGGGAATTTCTCATGCCGATAGCCCAGCTCTTTATTCGTGCTATCGCCCCGCTCAATCAGCGCTTTGAATCATGCAACGAACTCCTTCAGGAATTTGAATCCGCACTCGATTTGAACGCCAATGAAGAGAAACCCGCTGTCATTCAGAAAGCCGCATCCAACAATGATATCAAGCGTCCGACGCCTCTTCCCTTCGACCAGGTCATCTGGATGCACCGTCCTCCGATGGATTAAGTTTAATGCGTCAGCCCCCTGAATATTCAAAGCTCTGGCACGGCATAAACGTCGAACTCTGGAAAGCAGCCATTGACAATGTGCCCCCAAGAGCCTTTGTACGCGCAGAACTCTGGCGCCGCGTCGATCATGCCCGCCTTCTTGAAAAGTCTGCGGCCATCCGCATGGCTCGAAAAAAAACACCTCAATGTGCCATCTTTAAAGCCTGCTGCTGGCTCGTCGAAACCGGTTCTTTCACACCAAACGGCCAGAAACTGCCATCCGAGAGTGCCCTCAGTCCGGAAAACGCGGCAATTCCCGTTACCTGGCCCAAATGCTATCCGGGTGTCGATATACGGTCAGAGACTTCACCCTTGTCCCAACCAGCCCCGCTCGATCACTATCAACTCTTCGTCAATGCCTTCTTTTATGCGGCTCAGGCCGCACAAAATGCCGGCCTTGATCCTCATCAGCTCGAATTTGAATTTGATTTTTCAAACAACCGCTGGCGCGTCGAGGGTACCGACAAAGTTCCCGTAAAAAAAATCTCCATCAACTTCTTTTATCTGGCGGCCAGTCCCAAAATCTGGAATGCCATTTTCGAAGCCATCGTCAACAACCACGCGCCTTCCAGGAAAATTGCCGAACGTTATGTTCACAGCATTGAAGCCCAGCAGCTGCTCGCTATTTATGCCGATCTTTCGCCGCTCAAGTCACACGATGTCTATGATTTGTCCGCCATATTCGATGATCTGAACGCCGAATATTTCAACAACATGCTCCCCAAGCCTATTCTGGCCTGGACAACCCGCGCCAATTACAGAACCCTCGGCACGTACAATTTTCACTGGGACATCATCTGCATTTCCAGAATTTTCAACGACAAACGGATACCCATCATTGCAGTTCAGTTCGTCATGTACCATGAAATGCTTCACATCAAGCACGGCCTTCGCCATGAAGCAGGCCGCTCATACAGCCACACGCCGGAGTTCCGTCTCGACGAGCAAAAGTTCAAGGGCTGGCAGGAAGCCACCGCCATTCATTACAAGCTTCGAGAGCTCATCAAGAAGCCCTGACAGGTGCTTATATCACAATTTATCCGGGCGTATCGCGCCGCCAGGCACGATAGCGCGGATGCGTCAATCGTATTGGCCAAAGGCCAATAGATTGCGCTCACAGCCCTCAGATCAAATTATTTTCGGCCAGCCATCCATGCCGAATGCCGAGTGTCGTGACGTAAACGGGAGCCAAAGTCAGCTCACCAAGGGCCTCGATCAGCTTCTGTCCGACCTGCGCCGCCTTCACATCCGAACGCTCTGGGACGAGCTCCGGCCGATACGCCACGCGAATGCTCTCGACATCACCGCTGTTAAATGCCTTTTTTTTGAGGTAATGACTGGCATAAGTCGTCAGGGAGCTGCCCGCAGCGACGACGATATCCGGTTTCTTTACATCAAACCAGCCGCGCAGCTCGCGAAACATCTCGAGATGCGGAAACCGGCAGCCGCTTTCGAGAGCCTCTTTCATGAGATGCTGCCCGAAGGGCCAGCTTTTTGAGGCCAGAAGACGCCCGCATTCATCGACAAAGCTTGCCTCGGTTGAACTACCGCCCGAATCCATCATCAGCACGCACTGCCCGACATGCTCACGCATTGCGCGCGACGCTCCGACCGCCTTGCGTTCAAGTTCGGCTTCGCGCTCTGCAGAAATCACCTCGAGTTCCAAATCAAAACGATCGCGAACAATCCACCGAACATCCGATACATTTGGCGCTCTTCGCAGAGCCTCGGTTCCCAGAGCCCATCGAGATACCCCCGCCATATCCTCCAGAATACGAGCCATGGCGCCGCAAAGACGCTCTATTCCGTCCCCGGATATTGCCCCATCGGTGCCTCTGTCACGGCCAATCTGCGTCGTCTCACGCCAGTCCCGAACAATATTTTTATCGCGCACAAGAGAAGCCTTCACGGCATTCGATCCGACATCCATGATGAGAAATGACGACATCAAATCACACATTTTTCGCCTCAAAACGTCAAAAAAAAAGCCTGCACGCGGCAGGCTTTCAATTATCTTGCAGTCTCAACTGCTCTGGTTTCACGAATAACACAAACCTTGATTCGCCCCGGGTAAGTCAGATCCTGCTCGATACGGCGAGCAATGTCACGGCTGATGACCGAAGCCTTTTCATCGTCGATGATGCTCGGTTCGACGAGCACGCGGATTTCACGGCCGGCCTGAATGGCATAACATTTTTCAACGCCCTCGAACGAAAGGCTGATTTTTTCGATATCTTCGAGACGTTTGATGTAGGTTTCGAGGATTTCGCGTCGTGCGCCCGGGCGAGCACCCGAAAGGGCATCGGCAGCCATCGCGAGATGTGCGTAAATGCTTTCAGGTTCAGCTTCGGCATGGTGGGCAGCAACCGCATTGACGACCAGTGCGGATTCTCCATGTTTCTTGAGGAAATCAGCACCGATGATCGCGTGGGAACCTTCGAGCTCGTGATCCATGGCCTTTCCGATGTCGTGCAGAAGCCCGACGCGTCGGGCCAGTTTGACATCGAGATCAAGTTCAGCCGCCATAATACCGCACAGCCAACCGGCTTCAATGCAGTGACGCCAGATGTTTTGACCATAGCTTGTACGATATTTCAGGCGACCGATCATCATAATGACTTCGGGATCGACGTTCTGAATACCGAGTTCAAAGAAAGCCTGATCGCCGGCTTCACGGATGCGTTCATCGATTTCCTGTTTGACCTTGGCAACCGTTTCTTCAATCCGTCCCGGATGAATGCGGCCATCAGCGATGAGACGTTTGAGCGTCTGAGCGGCGACTTCACGCCGGATTGGATCAAAGGCAGAAATCACGACAGTTTCGGGCGTGTCATCGACGATCAAATCGACGCCTGTAGCCGCCTCAATGCTTCGAATATTGCGGCCCTCACGGCCAATAATGCGGCCCTTGACTTCATCTGAAGGCAGGTTGATGGTCCGGACACAGCGCTCGACCACATAGTCTCCAGCAAAACGCTGCATGGCAATGCCCAGAATCATTTTTGCGCGTTTTTCGGCTTCCGTTGCAGCATCATCCTCGATCTGTCGAGCGATTTTCGTGGCCTCAAGCTTTGCTTCATCCGTAATCGATTCAATGAGCATAGCCTTGGCATCTTCAGCCGTCATGCCGCTGACCTCTTCGAGCTTTTTCTGAGCAGCCTCGAGCATTTCCTCGCTCTGTTTGATGCGTTTTTTCGTGGCCTTGACCGCTTTTTTGATATTTGCTTCGACCGTTTTGAGCTCATTTTCCTTTGCATCCAGCGTTTCAGCGCGCTTGTCGAGCAGCTCCTCTTTTTTCACGAGACGGGCTTCGGACTGCAGAATGCCCTCAAGACGGCGTTTTTCCTCCTTGTCGAGATTATCCTGCCATTCAAGCGTCTTCTTCTGAATGACCATTTCGGCTTCTTTGAGTCTTGAAGCATATTTTTCTTCCGCAGAATTCTGAATACGTTCGAGTTCAATTTTAGCAGCGGCCTCATGTTTTTGAGCCTGAGCCGTAGTTTTTTCGGCCTGACGCGTTGCCTTTTCGAGGGCTTCGGCAGCCATGCTTCTCGTTTCTTCATCGAACTTACGAGCTTCAGAACGAATGCGTTCAGCCTCATTCTGTGCACCGCCGATTTCCTCATCGACTTTTCTGGCGTAAGAACGCTCGCCCGTCTTCTTTCCAAAAATCCCGCCGAAAGCAGCTCCCGCCAAAAGTGCCGCCACAGAAACAACAATATTCTTCATTATTTAGCCTCCCATTTAATTTATGAATTCAGAAAAGACACAACGGCCCACCAGACCGTATGAACCCACACACTGCCAGCCGTTTCTAGTCCTGATTTCCGTCAGCCGCTTCGAGATTTTTCAGGATACCGTTAAGTCTCTCAATGTGGCGCTCCACCTTGAGTTCCTGCTGCTCGACCGCCATCTCCGCACTCAAAGCACGATCCGCAAGCTGAATCGAAGCCAATGCCATCAGGACAGGAAGCCCCGTTCCCGGTGAAGCCAGCCTGAGCGAATCAACCAAAGCATTCACTTCAGAAGCGAGTGCATTTAAATATGCCTCATCCTGATCTGTTCTGAGCGAAATCCGCTGTCCTGCAACCGTCAATGAAACCGAACGAATGGTCCGTTTCTCTGCGTCAAGCGTGGCCACACGGCTGCCTGCCTGCTGCGATAACGTCTGATAACTGCTAGCCATCTGTTATACCTACCGATATCTATCGGAGAAAAAACGAAAACAACGCTGAAAAAATATCCAGCCATTTTGTCTTCTACTTTTTCACGGCTTTTCCGTCAAGTGAATGCCTGCTTTGTACGGATAATTTGTAATAACTCAACCACAGCTCTGCCCTGCCCCCCGCTTAATGGCAGCCACCTTTGGAATCCTCAATACTTTCAGCTGTTATTACCCATTTGGACTGCCAAACCAACATCCGCGCCCCGGCTGCCCGGAAACGATTATTTCAGCGCCCTGAAAAAAAAATCGACATCCATCCTGTAACAAATGATTCTCAATGGCATCATATATAGTGCAGAGCATTCTTCCTACAGGAGGTATCATGTCGGACAAATCATAGAAAAATACAGGTGACCGAATTCCCCCCGTTTGCTGCTATGGCTTCATTTTCTCAATGCAGCCCCAAATAACAAACGAGCCCGGATGCAGGAACCGCCCAAATAACGTAACGGAACAGACTTAATATTCTTGACGAAGAACCTTGAGTATGGCCCGTTTACGGCCTCAAAGCGCATTGAGAATACACGCTTTTGGTTCCTGGTGGCTTATCTAAGAAGATAAAGCTGCTGCCGAATGAGTGTATTTTGTGCGCGAAGCGCGCCGGAAAACGGGCTGGCGGCGGAGGCGGGTCAGGAGGGCCCTGAACTTCAGCCACAACTGTACATTTTGACACAATGAGATTCACTCAGACATAAACAGATATATAATAGATGCATAAAAATTCACTAACACAAATTCCGACATAAACAAACACACATGCAACAAATTATAATCATGCATCCTCATGAAATATTTTTTGACAACCTGAATATTATTCATCACAACCAAGCGAACAATATATTAAATTCAAATATCGATATCCAAACATCAATTCTATTCATCATTTTACTCCGTTGCCGGGCTATGGACAGATTGCCCATACGCTCCGGCTGGACGCCTATGCCGTGAACGGCATAAGGCTCGCAAAAAAAAGAGCGGCGGACGTATTGAGGCCTGAGGCCGAAATAGACCGCCGCCGAGTGCGTATTGAGGCCTGAGGCCGAAATAGCACGCGCCCAACCTAAAAAACTCAGTTATTTTCAGTATTCTGCAGATAGCGCATGAGCTCATCAAGGCGTTTAATGGCGTCTTCACGGCCCAATTCGTACATTTCAAGGATTTTGTCGGGGCTTCGATCGAGGCGTCTGATATTCAAGTTTTTGCTCGGCCTGAAAACGAAAAGTTCACCGGCTTTTTCCTGGGCATCAATTTCGTCAAGGGATTGATTGTATCGTTCATGACGCGTTTTCATGGCCTCGATATAGGCTGGAAAACGGCGATACATAACGCGAGCGAGTGCGAGTTTTTCAGGGGCTTTCCGATAACCGGCTACTCTGGTTAGAATGACGACATTTCGGTTGAAACCTTCTTTTTTCAAAAAAGTGAGGGGAATGCTGTCAGCCGTACTTCCATCCAGCAGTTTACGCCCGTCAAAGCTGACGATTTTAGAGACAAACGGGAGGGACGCAGAAGCTCTCAGAACCTGAATTTCGGAACCGCGAATGGTGTGCGTTCGATGGTAATAAGGCTGACCGGTTTCGACATCTGTACAGGTGATAAAAAAAGCCGACGACGAAGCCTCAAGCGCATCGAAATCAAAGGGAACGATTTGCTGAGGAATGGTTTCGTAGCAAAAAGAAAAGCTGACAAAATCGCCGCTCTTTATCCAGGAACGCATGCCCATAAAACGGGGATCGCGACAGAAAGCCAGATAAAATCGAATGCTTCGTCCGTACTGCCCCGAGAGAAAAGAACTTGCATGAATAGCCCCGGCGCTTACCCCAACCACACCGTCAAAGGAAATGCCATGTTCCCCAAACACATCCAGAACACCGGCCGTATAAATGCCGCGCATTCCACCACCTTCACACACAAGTCCGCGCTGATACGTCACTTTTAACAATCCCAGGCAGGAAAAAGATTTTGGAGCTGCCAATTACTCCTCAAATATCTGAGATTTGACCAAATCATTCAGATTATGCTCGACGCCCTGAAGCGAAAACGAAGCGAGCCATTTTTTAAGTTTATCACGACTTTTGGAGCGTGTGGCAGACAAAATGAATCGAGCCAGCATACCATCGAAAACACCATCAACCGAGTCCCCAGGACGAGTTGCCGTTTCAATGCGATAGGATGGGTCATGAGAAAACGGGTGTTCAGGCCAGGTGTAGCCGTCAAAACCGATCTTTTCAATGCTTCCGGTCGATCGAGCAAAGAGCCTGAATTCAATCGCTTCTTCAGACTTTTCGGGCAATTCAACACATTCCCAGCGATCGTGACATGAAACTCTGAGGGCTGAACGCACGAGATCAATTCCCGAAGTCATTTCGGTCACGGCATGTTCAACCTGAAGCCGGGGATTGAGTTCAAGGAGGTGAAACTGCCCCGCTTCATCCAGGAGAAATTCAACGGTTCCCCAGCCCAGGTATTTCATTTCTGCGAGTTTTTCGGCCATTAACGACAAGATTCTCTTCAGTCCGGGGATAGAACAGGGATCAATCGAAATCTCAAGCCATTTCTGATGTCGAACCTGCATGGAGCAATCGCGAGCGCCGAGGCAATCCACGCGTCCATGACCATCGCCAAGATACTGAAGTTCGATATGACGGCAATGAAGTCGGGCAGGTTCAACAAAGAACTGCGATTCAAGGTGATGTTTTGTAAGGAATGCGAGTTGTTTTGAGAGTTCCTCAAGGGAAGAAACGAAGGAAATATTTTTTCCACCGCCACCAAAACGATCTTTGAGCATGAAAGGAGGAACCATGGCCTTCTGAATGCGGTCAAGAGCATCCGGCTCACGACATGAAACAGCCACAGGCGGCGAATCGAGGGTATTTCCAAGGATTTGAAGTGTTTTAAGTTTGTCACCAAAAGCCTGGAGATGCTTTGTTTTTGGACCGATAAAATGGAGTCCGAGGAATCGGCACCGTCTGGCAAATGAAAAGTCTTCAGACAAGAAGCCCCACCCGGGCAAAATGGCTTCACACCCGAAATGTCGAGCAACCTCAAAGATATCGTCCTGAGCCGACCATGCCTCACGACTCATGCCTGTATAAACGATGCCATCAGCCTCACATGGCGCCGGCAAATCTTTTTTTGCAGCAACGACAAAAGCCTCTGCACCTTCTTCATGACAGGCACGAATCAGTCTGGCCGCACAATCGGCGCGATTGACGATCAGAATTCGCTTATACATTCTGATCCCTGAGCATATCGGATTTCATGACGACGATGCCTTGAGGCAGCTGATAAGCGTCGCAGGAGGATGATTGAAGTTCTGTGAAGCAGTCGAAGTGCGAAAGAAACGCATCCGGCCCCGTGATAGGAAGTGAACATTTTTCCGTTGCGTAATGACAAGGGATTGTCGTTCGGGCATGTATTTTTTTGGCGATGAGGGCTGCTTCATTTCCGTCTATTGTGTAAAAGCCGCCAACGGGAATGAGCAAAATATCGACACGCCCCATGCGATGAATCTGTTCATCCGTCAACATTTCGCCGCAATCCCCCATGTGACAAATTCTGAGACCTTCAGCCTCAATAAATTTCATGGAAACACTGCCACCGAATTTTTTGCCTTCAAATTTATCGTGCCAAACTCGCATTGAAGAAACCCTGAGCGACTTGTCCTGCCACTCGTTGCGAACGACAACGGGAATTGAAGTTAAATCACCGAGGTAGTTGTGATCGATGTGTTCGTGAGTAATCAAAGCAAAATCGGGATCAAACAGAAAAGCATCATAGTCAAAACGACCTTTAAAAGTGTGAGGCTGATAGGGATCAATGATAATTTTTCTGCCGTCGGCTAAATTTATCGTAAACGTGGCATGACAAATGAATTTAATAATCAAGTTAGCCTCCTGGCTATTCAAAAAAGAAAGTCTTGTCGACGATTATGAAACCATAATCGATTGATTAGGAATACAGAATTTGCCGAGAAAGCGGATTCTGACTAATTTTTAGAGTATCGCGCAAATTGATTTTGCAACAGGCTTTTTTGCCACACAAAGGGAGAATAAACCATGTCAAAACGCCTTCTTACATTCTGTCTCGCTGGAATTCTCACACTTGCCAACGCATGTGGAGACGATCATCATGACAACCCGAAGGAACCCAATAATCCTTCGCGTCCGGGCGATCCATCCGTCCCTGGCAATAATCCACAAGATGATCAAGGCTCACCAGCCAGACCATCGAAACCAAGCGATAATCCAAGTACCCCTTCAGGAGATGGAAGTCAGACGTCGCGACCCAGCAAGCCAAATCAGGATGTGAATCCGAGCACAGATCCAGACAAGAATCCGACAGAAGCCAAGGGATGCGGAGATGTCACTGAGGGCGGCATCTGTACAGACAATGGCAATTCATACGATTATTGTGACAATGGCAAACTTGTCAGCGTCGGTTGTGATGCAGGCTTTTCCTGTCAGTGGATCAACGATGGCCAATATAACTATTTCGATTGCATGGAAGGCGGCACAGACCTCTGTCAAAAAGTTGGCTTTGTAGGCATATGTTCCGCCGACAAAGCCTATGTCACCTATTGTGACAATGGCATCGTATATAACGATTTCTGCCAGGATGGTTTGTCCTGTCAGTTCATCAATGAAACAATTGATGGCGTCAAATACGAGTATTATGGCTGTGGCACAGGCGAATCAGGCGGCAATGACAATGACAGTGATGATGAAACTGTTGTTACGACACAAGCATGTGGCCAGGACGTAACAGAATTGGGATTCTGTTCAGACAATGACAAGAAGGTCACATACTGTGATCACGACAGCCACGTTGTCGTCTATAAAACATGCGGCGAAGCGAGAACGTGTCAGGAAATCAAATACGACGGCTACGACTATTTTGATTGTGTCGATGCCCCGCAAAATCCAGTGGACTCCGACAAGTGTCAAAGCAATAACGATTGCGCCGAAAATGAAAGTTGTGACAACAGCGTCTGCAAAAAAACAGATAGCAACGTCTGTAATCCGGCTTGTGGTGAAAATGAAAGCTGCATAAACGGAAGCTGTGTCAAAGCCTGTTCAGCAGATGCTGATTGCGGCGAAAACGAAAAATGTGACAACGGCGTCTGCAAAATAGCTGAAAGCGACATATGTAAGGCTTGTGGTGAAAATGAAAGCTGCATAGACGGAAGCTGTGTCAAAGCCTGTTCGGCTGATGCTGATTGCGGAGGAAACGAACTTTGTGACAACGGCGTCTGCAAAAAAGCTGAAAGCAAAGTATGTGAAGCCGATGCTGATTGCGCCGAAAACGAAAAATGTGACAACGGCGTCTGCAAAAAAGCTGAAAGCAAAGCTTGTGAAGCAGATGCTGATTGCGCCGAAAACGAAAAATGTGACAACGGCGTCTGCAAAATAGCTGAAAGCAAAGCTTGTGAAGCCGATGCTGGTTGCGCCGAAAACGAAAAATGTGACAACGGCGTCTGCAAAAAAGCATAATCGCAACGTTTGCGATGGCTAAACTTGTGCAGAGATCGACAGCAAATAACCGTGTTATTTGCCACTAGCCAAATGAGATAACAAAATACTCATTGATGACAAAGCCGCGAATTCGCGGCTTTATTTTTGTTCACAAATGCTTCAAAATGATAAGGAAGTATATGGCCGTTTGCGCCATAGAAAAGACCAGAACAAGGAGAATGAGCATGAAAGTATTGATGATCAATGGCAGTCCGGAAAAAGACAGTTGTACAAACAGAGCTTTGACAGAAATTGCAACGACGTTAAAAGCCGAAGGCATTGAAAGTGAAATTATCCAAATCGGCAACGAAGTAATTCGTGGTTGTCAGGCCTGTCATGGATGCAGAAAACTGGGGCGTTGCGTCTATGACGACATTGTCAATAAAGTGGCGGCACGTCTTGATGAATTTGATGGATTTATCGTGGGATCACCTGTTTATTATGCGTCAGGCAACGGCACCGTATATTCATTTATGGACCGACTCTTTTTCAGCGCGAGTTCAAAACTCAAATACAAACCTGCGGCAGCCGTATCCGTTGCTCGTCGTGCCGGAACGACGGCGACTCTCGATACACTCATGAAATATTTTACGATCAACCAGATGCCGGTTGTCTCCTCCACATACTGGAACATGGTTCATGGTTTTACACCGGCCGATGTCGAAAAAGATCTCGAAGGACTTCAAACCATGCGAAATATTGGCCATAACATGGCCTGGCTTCTGAAATCAATTGAAGCCGGCAAAAAAGCCGGCATTACAGTCCCTGCGACGGAATCCGGTGCGGCAACACATTTCATCATGTAAATCACATGAAACATATATTCATCGTCAACCCGGCCTCCGGCCGGGAAAATGCAGCAGATTTAATTCAACAGAAACTCAATGCACTTCCGGAAAACATTGTTCGTGAAATATATCTGACCAAAACGCCGGGGGATGCCATACAATATATTCAAAAGTATTGTTCACAACATCAGGAACCCGTTCGTTTTTATGCGTGCGGCGGCGACGGTACACTCAATGAAATTGTCAATGGAGCTGTGGGCTATTCGTTTGCAGAAATCGGCTGTGTTCCATGCGGCTCTGGAAATGACTTTATCAAATATTATGGTGACAAAGCTCATTTCCTCGACATAAATGCACAGATTAGTGGCACGGCATCCCCGATCGATTTAATACGGGTCAAAGAACTGTATGCCATCAATGCCGTTCATTTTGGATTTGATTCCTGTGTAGCCAACTTGATTCCCAAAATGCGCAGAAAGAAAATCATTGGAGGAAAACTAGCCTATCCCACATCCGTTCTCATGAGTCTTTTTACAGGCATGAGACACGCTTGTGAAATTGAAGTGGACGGCGAACTTCTCAATGAGAAAAAAGAAATATTATTATGTACTATTGCTAATGGACAATATGTTGGAGGCTCATACCAATGTGCACCGAACTCACTCAATAACGACGGTGAACTCGAAGTATGTGCCATGCAACCGATATCTGTCCCCAAATTCTTAACAATTGCCAAAGTGTATCAGGCGGGAAAACACTTTGAAGATCCGCGTTTTCAATCATTTATGCGGTATATGCGCGGAAAATCAGTACATATTTCAGCCCCAGAAGGTTTTATATATGCCATGGATGGAGAAATTATACATGACCATGATTTCACGGCAGAAGTCGTTCACAATGCCATCCAATTTGTTATTCCGGAAAGTCTATCAAACAAGAAATAGTGTATTCACTGTCACTGCTGTCCCACGCATATTAAAACAGCGAAAACTGGCGTGTGACAATCGGTTCCGTGAGTTTGGGTACCAAATAGTCGCTTAAAAATGTCCGAGAAAAGAGATTAAATTGAATCCAATTTAGTATTTCTCGAATTGAAGATAGATGTTTTTGATTGAAATTTTAGGAACGAAACAACGAGATAAGCACATAAAGCAATCCATATTTGAGTAAGTACGGCATTCTCAGTTGTACCAAGGAATGTCTTCAGTTTCAGGTTCTGTTTTACCGTAAGCGCTTAATAATCCCCCCTCTTTTCAACTCGTCATAAACAAGCCATACCTCTTGACGGTAACTATGCCAAGCTTGACATAGTTTTTCACATTATTTTTCGTTACAACTCAGGCAGGATTAATTCACAAATCTTTAGAAATATGAGCAGAGATTGGTGAAAAAGGATTATTTCGCAATTATAAGGCAGAAAATGCAGAGAGCCGGGCGGTGGGGCCCCGGCGGGGAACAATTGTAAGGCAGCCCCAAAAGCTAATATCAACCTAAAATATTGCGGAT
>JAZRVP010000013.1:0-1864 GCA_045599245.1 Myxococcota bacterium | reverse complement strand
CAGCGTCATCTTTGCAGTTGTTGAGGATTTCCTCGCGCTTCTTTTCGTCGATGATGAATGCTTCATTACAGCCAGTTTTAATGCCATAGTTGATCTGGATATCCCAATCTTTGAGTGGCGTGCCGACGGCTTCGATTTTGCATTTAATCGACAGTTCAATGGGCGAGAGGATCGCCCAGGACTCGCCGTTGGTGAAGCTGCTGATGCACTTATTCTGCTTAATAAATTCGCCCTTTTTAAGGGAAGAGGGAAGAGAATTGAGGGAAGATAGAAGTGTATGCTCTTCCCTCTTCCCTCTTCCCTATTTCATCCGTCTCACCCCCCATTCGTCTAAAACGATTTCGACGGCTTTGGTAGCGTAGCCGAGTGCTTCGCCGATTTGTTTGGGGGAGTTATGGGCTTTTTTCAAGAGTAGAACTTCAGTTTTTCGGGAGCGCAATTCATCAATATTGTATGAACGGCATAAGTCTCGTCGATGGAGCCATGTACACCATGTGACGGTCGGAATGCCTAGGGATTGGCGTATGGATACAGACGATTCTCCTGCAACAAAGCGTGATTCAATGAGGGTGAGTTGCTCGTCTAAGGCATCATAGATTGTTTTGCGTTTGCCAAATGTGATGCTGTATCGCTCCGCATAACTCGAAATTGTGTGAGCACTGACGCCAAAGGCACGCGCGCATTCTGCCATCGTGAATCCTGCGTTGGCTCGTTCTTTTAGTGCGGATTCTGTCAATAATTTTGAGAAATCGCGAGGGGGACAACCGATTAAATCATCAGCGCCTTCCTGATGAAGAAAACGGAGCAGTGTTTGTCTATTGACTTTGAAACGTCTGCAGATGTCTGCTTTTTTCTGACCACGCGATAGCATTTTTCGAATCTCTGCTAGATGGCCTGTGAGTTTGACTTGACTGTTTCGTGTGCCCGTTGGCCTTCCCAGCTTTTTACCTTCGGCTTTGAGTCTGGCCAGGGCTTCCTTTGTGCGTTGACTGATGAGTTTGCGTTCAATTTCTGCTGAAAGTCCAAAGGCAAATGCAAGAACTTTGCACTGCATATCGTCGCCTAAGCGAAAATTGTCTTTGATCGTGTAGAGTCGCACCTCATTTTTCATGAGTTTGTTTAAGATTTCCATAATCATCAACAGGTCGCGTCCTAGTCGGCTGATCTCACTGCAAACAATGAGGTCATTAGGCTTACATTTTTGTATTAATGGACCAAGGCCACGTTTTTTATAATCTTTTGTTCCTGAAATGCCTTCGTCTTCGATCCATTCGTCAATGGCAAAACCATGTCTGGTGCAATAGTTGTTGATTTCAAACCGTTGATTTTCAACGGTTTGCATGTCTGTTGAGACTCGGATGTAAGCATAGGTTGTCATAATCATTCTCCTTGGTGTGGTCAGCACAATTACTGACAGAAAGAAGAATGTTTATCAGGCCTGTTACCAGCATCATCAGCCGTTGTATAACCTAGCCCGCGCCCATTGCGCGCCGTATGGCTTTGCCATAGGCGCGCCCCCAAAAAGAAAACGCCGCGTATCCCTAAAGGGATAGCGGCGTTCATGCGAGCCGTAGAGACGCAAAATTTTGCGTCTCAAGGCGAGCGCCAATTATTCGGCGATATGGCGCGAAACGTTGGCGAGCTGTTTGTAGTAAGCCAGACGTTCTTCGATATCTTTCTGAGCGAGTCCGAAGAGCTTGTCGGCGAGTTCTGGCTTGGTGCGTTTGAGGAGGTTGAAGCGGGCTTCCTGCATTGCGAAGTCTTCGAACGTGCCTTTCGGATCCTTGCTGTCGAGTTTGAACGGATTGACGGAGGCGTCGGAGGTCGGCATGTAGCGATAGAGAGGCCAGTAACCGCATTCGAC
>JAZRVP010000012.1:0-9907 GCA_045599245.1 Myxococcota bacterium | reverse complement strand
TCTGAAATCTCTCGACTTGACAGCCTGTGCCAGTGACAATGCCGTCGTCTCGCTGCCGCTCATATTGAACGTCTGTGCAACGTTCTGAATGATGTTTCCCGCTCTCGTTGACCTCGAATAATCCAACGGCAGTATCATTTCTGGCTGAAATGCACGTTCACCGACAATCGATGGGCCAATCGCAATGCCGCCGTTTGCCATGAAATGGTCTGCTCCGCCACGATAAGCGATCATGCCGGCAGTCGAACCTTTTGATGCGGCATCAATCTGTCTTCTTGTCTGTTCCTCGTTTTGTTTATCAATTGCAAGAAATACGTTTTCCATTCCATTGATGCCGGCTTCGATCTTTTCTTTAATCCACTTTATGATATCCGTCAGAAGTGGAATCGCCTTTGTAAAGAAGTTTACAAGACCGTCGATTATCTTCTTTCCCTCTGGAGAATCGATAACCTTGAGAAGTTCATTTGCGACTGGAACAAGTACTTTGATGATTAGGTCGTTCTTCTTCATTTCAAGCTCGCGCATTTGCTCGGAAAGGCTTTCACTATGTGTCTTTTCTATTTTTTCATCATCTCTGAATGTCGCAGAACCAATAATTCCACTCCAATTCATGTTTTTTATTGTGTTTTCCGCTTGAAGCCTGTTTCTTTCGTTCGTAATAACAGAAGTCCAATCAAAATTTGATGCGTTTGACACGACATCGCCGCCTTCTTCTTTTTGAAAACTGAGAAAACGTTCAAAAGCCTTATCAATTTCTTCTTTAGAATCAAATGCTCCACTATTTTGAACTCCATGATATATTGCCTGAAGCTCAGTAATTTTAGCATTGCCTATGTCAGAAGGCTTCATATTCGCAAATAATTTGGCTGCCTCATTTATCTGTTCATCCGTTGCACCTGTCGTTTTCTGGATTGAACGCATGCGATTTACATAAATGTTTATGTTTTTTTCATTAAATCCAGTCGTAGAAGAAGCAAAAGCATCAGCTATGCCAGGATATCTCAATTCCGCTTCAACGGCTGTGATCAATTCTCCCTCTGATGTCCATTTTAACGTTGTTCGAACCTTATTTATTGCATCGACAATAGTAGAATAATCAACGCCTGTTTTTATATACAGTTTGCTAAGCAAATCACTTGCATCTTTGCCCGACATACCTTTCACGCGACGCGCCTCTCTCTCTTTATCAAGATTACTGTTTGCAGCACTTGATGCCGCATTTATTCCACTACCAAGCAACCCGAACGCTCCACTGCCTACTGCTTTAACAGTTCGGCCTACACCACCGACAAGACCTGCTGCATTATATATATTCTGAAGTTTTCCATTCTGTTTCTTTGTTGCGTTCTCCTGTTCTTTTGCAACAGCTTTAACAGCCTGACCGATCTTCTTTTCTTGTTTTTCTTCATTCTCAAGAAGTTTAATTTTCTCTCTTAACATTTTAATCTGCTCGCTGTTTGCTTTGTTTTCAGTAGTCCAGAATTTCAGGCTGCTTTTACTTTGCGCATCTTTAATTTTTTTCAGCAATATCTCTTTTTGAGACATCATAGAAGCTGCTTTTAATTGATATCTAACTTGCCTGTTTTGTTCGATCATCTGCTTTGTTTCTTTAATTTTTAAATCACTAATCTTTGACTGCACAGATGCCAATTCTATATTAAGTTCTCTTTGACGCTCGCCATCGTTTGTCTTTTTCAACTCAGCCTCAATGGCTCTTTTTGTCTTTTCAAGCACCTTTGCTTTTTCTTCTGCATTTTCAAGAGAACTACTCAGCTCGATAAACTGAGTCTCAAGACCCTTAATCAGCTTTGAACTTTCATTTCCGAATTCCCTGCTAATCGATTTAAAATTGATGTCAGTCCTATTGGCAAGTTTGTCAATCATTCCTATTGCATATTGAATTTGTTTGTTCTGTTCATGGAAATCACCAAGTGAAACATTATCCCCAATCTTTCTGACCTCGTCTTTGAGCTTGCGAATCGCATCTTTCGTTTCGTCGTCTTTTACAATAAGATCGATTGTGTATGATGATGACATGTCGCTCATTTTCTGTTTTCCTTATCTCTCAAAAGTTGCTATAGTATTAAAGCCTTTATGGCTTTCTCTTTTCTCACCATGGAGGACGTTATGAGCAAAAAATATTATTATTACGACTCTCATACAGGAAACCTGATAGAACAAAGTGCCTTCGGGCATTTCCTTGAGAATGTATTTATAGTCTTTTTGTTCATTTTAGCGGCATGGCCAATCTGGATTTGGTTTGTTTTCTGGTAATCAATTCATCCCATCCTTAATCATCCTGAAATGGAAATAGACCGCCTCGATCGGCATTTCCATCAATCGGATGATGTCGGTGTGGAAGTCGATGGCGAGTCTTCCGATGGCGCCATAGAGGCTTCGTATGTCTTTGGATGTTCGAAGCCCATATCCAGCCAAAAAAAAGACGCAACCTTTGCCAGTGACAATGAATCCTGCATCGGAAGACGCGTAAAATCATCCTCTTTGAGTCCGTCAGTCCCTTTCATGGCTGCCAGAAATCCGGATGCAAGCTGAAACTCGAATTTGAGCTGTCTGTCATTGACGGCATCCATCATGGAAATCGATTGCACCGCATTTCGGACAAATTGTGAATTGCAGCGACGTATGCAATAGTCGCTGCAGCCATGCGTATTGGCCTCCAGACAATAGCATGGCCCCCCAAAAAAACTATCTCACATCATGGCTCTTATAAAACCAATCAATATACGATCTTTGCCCCTAACATTACATTGATTCCGGCTTCTGGATATCCAATCGTTCTTGAATAGTTATAATCCGTTAAATTCGTCCCCCGAAGATATATTGAAAAATGATCGATTTGATATTCTATTTCTGCATTCAAAAGAAATATGTTGTCAAGCCATGCCGTTTTTTTTGTCATCCATGCTTGTGTACGACGTTTGGACTCGAATTGAGTCCCTAATGTCATTGTGAGCTTCTCAATCGGCTGATAGCTCACCGAAGCACGAAAATGATGTGCCGGTCGACCATCAAGTTCATGCTCCTGACTCAGATCATAAGCATATAAATAATGATAAGAAACATCAAATGAAACACCGCGCCATGCTCCTAATTTCAGGGCAATATCGGTCCCTGCAATGCGCGATTGCGCAACATTAAACGCTATCTTTGTTTCATTGATATATTTATATTCAATGAGATCGCGAATTTCTGTATCAAAACCGCCCATTGTTATCGCAACTTCTTCGATGGGTTTCCAATGGATTTCCGCTTCAAAATCCCAGGCATGTTCCGGTTTTAATCCTCCAATATCGACAAAATCGTTTCCCGGAAGGTTTCTAAACTGCTCTTTTAACGTGGGCAGCCTTAACCGCCGTGCCACACGCAAGTTCAAATCGAGATTATCCAATATGCGATAATCCAAACCGGCACTCATGCCGCCATTATGCACATCTTCAAGTTTTATCACATTCTCACGGGCATCACCTGCATCTTGAAACAACGCCTTTGCCCCCATCGCATTTCCCGATGCAAACACACGAATATCAGGCGTAATCTGCCATTCAATCGCAGGACGAATATTATATATTAGTCGTCCACAATCCGTATTAACCGTCTTGTGTGGTCGATACGTCTCTTCATCCGATTCGTGCCTCTGATAGCGAATATCGCTTCGAAGCAGCGTCTGAAGATATCCTGCATTTCCCAATTGCCATGGCATGGAATACATCTCGATTTGAAAACCATAATCATCATCCTGCCAAATTGTGGTTGAAGCCGCCTCGGTATGCTGCGTCGTTCTGGATACATCGTCATACGCTTGCAATGTATTGCCCTGATCATTTGCCCAAATACTCAGCCAGCCACTCAAAAAATCCGTATTCCACGTCAATTTTGCCAGCGCAAATGCCTCGCGCCAACTCGTATATTTCCAAAACCGATGAGCCCCTGTATCAATGCCTGTCGGCACATCGCGAGGAGCTTGGGTCCAGCCTGTCATGAGTTCAATATCGCCCCATTTTCCCAGACTTCTTCCCACCTTGATGAGAAAATTTCCGCCTCGCTTGCCGCTCGCATCCCGCAGACCGCCATCCTCATCCGGGCTGGCCTCAAACTGATGCGAAAGATTAAACCCGAGCGAAAAAATGCCGCCCGCCGTCACAGCCCAACGCCATTCATCTTTGTACATCCCGTGTGAAATTGCCCCCGTCACTCCTGTCGGCGATATTTCAACCGACGTCTCCAAAAGTGACGGCTTAAATGCATACAAATCTATGCGTCCCCCCAATCCTGCACCATCCACTGAGGATGCATCGGCATGGGCAACGCGTCCTGCACTTATCCAGTTCATCGGCATCACGTCGAGAACCGTCATTCCGTCAAACCCCGTATCAAGCGGCATCCCGTTAAATGTAAAATCAATCTGACGCGTCTCAAAACCTCGAACAATAATACTTCGCGTCCCTTTCCCCGAAGAATCGCCATAAATTCCATTCACAGTTTCAAGCCACTCATTGATAGACATCGACCGGGGAGTATCAACTGTTTGCGCAAATGATGGTCTTCCCCCATTTCCAGCACCACGCTCAACATTATCCTGCACTTCAATCGCATCCAGTTCGAGAACGCCTGTTTCTTCATCATCGTCTTCGCTTATTATGAGCAATTCTTCATCATCTGCATACCCTAAAACAGGATCAAACATGAACCCGCAGAAAGCGATAACCCCCAAATTTAGCCAATTTCTTCTGTCAAACCATAAACTGCCCATGAAACACTCTCTCTAAGCTTGATAAATGCAACTCAGTTGCATTGATGTCTTCTTTCTTAATCAGTCATGGTATGGAAGTCAAACAGATAACAACTTACGTCCACTTCCAGGTTACAGTTCAGCCTGGATTAATTCACAAATCCTCTGAAATATGATCAGAGATTGGCAAAAGATGGATTATTTCGTAATAATAAGGCAGTAATAGCCGAGAGTAGGGGGGGGCGGCGGGGAACCAGGGATAGGCAGCCCCAAATGCTTATACCACCTGAAATATTGCGGATTCTTAAGGGCTCAGCCCTTAAGCAGGGTCCGGGGCAGAGCCCCGACTAAATAATAACCAATAGGTTGAAATTGTGTAAGGAGTCTGACATGAAAGTTTTGGTATTGAATGGTTCCCCCAGAAAATTGCCCTGGAATACTGCCACTCTGCTTGAAAAAGCTGCTGATGGAGCTAGAGAAGAGGGCGCGGAAGTTGATTTTATCAATTTGTACGAACTCAATTACAAGGGTTGTCAAAGCTGTTTTGCCTGCAAGATTAAAAACGCGCAGACGCATGGCGTGTGTGCAATTCAGGACGAACTCAGACCTGTCCTGGAATTAGCGGATAAAGCTGATGTCGTCATCATGGGCTCACCGATTTACTGGTCCTATCTGACCGGAATGCTTCGCTCCTTTATGGAACGTTTTTTATTTCCGCATGGTACATACAGCAAAGATCCATCCAAATGTGTTCATCGGGACATTAAGATTGGATTAATCTATACCATGGGGGTTAATGAAGAACTGGCCGGCACAATGCATTATCCCGATATCTTTAACCACAGCAATGAGGATGTTCTCAAACGCATCTTTGGTTATGCCGAAACGCTCTGGTGCTATGACACGTATCAGTTTACAGATTATGATAAATATGATGCGGATATGTTTGACGTTGCACATAAGACAGAGGTGCACCAAAACCAGTTCCCGGAAGATTGCCGCAAAGCGTTTGAAATGGGCCAGCGCCTCGTTAGAATGGCCAAAAACAAGTAAATTTTGGTGCTGAATAATGCAATGATGTGCATTGCAACAAGAATCATCAACACAGAGCCCCGGCGAGTAATGGGTAGACAGCCCCCAAAACATATACCATTTAAAATATTGAGGTTTCAAAGGGCTCATTTGGCGAGTTTTGGGCAGAGTGCCGGCTGAGCTGGAATAAAAAAAGCGCCACCGCTTTCGCGATGACGCCTCAAATCTTATTAATTTCATTCAATTAGAATGAATATTTCGCCTGGAGATATACGTAGTTCGGACCCGTCACACGGTTACCAAACGTCTTGTCATCATCGCCGAGATGGATAAGAGCACCCAGGGCAACTTCCGTATTGGGCCAGAATTTAAATGAGAAACTCGGGACGAGCATCGCACTCGGATCGCTGATACACCATACGAGGGAAAGACGGAAAAGCATCTGCTCATTAAATGCCTTGAAGTCGCCGTTCCACATCAAATAATGCTCGAGGTCTTTGGCACCAAATTCATCCACAAAACCGTAAATGTACTGCATATTCATATACAGCCATTTCGTAAACGAGTTATCAATACCTAATACGGCTTTGACAAAATAACCTTTATCTGCCTGATTTTCGTGAAGTTTTGTTCCATTGATGTCGAGATCAATCTTTACGTCATCGTGGATATAAAATGCCAACTCACCCCAAAGGCCAACACCGCCGATGAAATCAAGGCTCGTCGCGAAATCCATACCTGCCATCCAGATTCTCGGATATTCAACGGTAACATCGGTATAAGCCGTCAGCGTAGAAATGCCATCCACACCAAAACTTTCCATCAAATCCATCAGGCCTTTGCGTTTTTCATCATCTTCACCTACGAGATAAATGTTCTCCTCAACTGCCTCGGACACTTTTGGATCGGTCGAAACGGCATTGACGTTAACCGTACGCGGCTGCATGTTATGATCATAGCCATAATAGCCATAGAAGTTGATGTCAACTCCGAGCAGGGAGAACCCGAGACGAAGGCCGACCTGAGAGTTTTCAATGGCATCATCAGGCTCAGCGACTTTCACATCGTAGAGAATGGAACCCTGATATTTCACATAAAGTTCCTGAAGATCGACGAGATTGGTCAGGATTTTTGATTTGGCAAACCGACGGAACTGATCCGGACCGCCAAAGACATATTCTGACGATTCAGGCACCATATTTGACCGGAATCTCGGAACCCACACGAGCTGAACATGAAACTCGCTGAAGATCGGCGTCTCCTCACCCATGACTTCCCAGTCCGGGGCATACTGGATGTTGATCATTTCATTGGCAATGCGGTGACCAAAATCCTGATAGTCTTCCAGGTCAAGGCTGTTGATGACGCTCGTCGGATTAAAGCGGTCTGCAGACCCCCAGTCAATGATCTGACGCCCAATGCGGATATCCAAAAAATCGAGAATAAAGTCGGAAATGCGGACATAAAGCGCATCACTCTCAAAATAAAAGGGATCGACTTTGTCTCTTTTCTGGAGCGTTGTCAGCTCATAAACATCGCTTTTTCCAGAATAAACCAAGGAAAGATCAGCGATCACATCGACCTTGTCCCATGTGAAACCGCCGGTAAATTTCACCGTATTGTCCATACGGTTAAAGCGAACAGAATCGACTTCTTTCGGCATATCCTGACCGGGTACACTCAAACGAAGATCGCTTAGCACGTAACCTTTATAGCTAAATTCCTGTGCCTGGGCTGTTGAAGTCATTGCTGAAGCCGAAAGGCCTGCTGCCAGAGCACATCCAAGAAGAAGTGATGATTTGCGCATCCGTAAATGTCCTGAAAAAAAATAAACTAATTCGGGAATAAAACAAACCACTCCCGTAAAAACCAGCGCACTTAAACGGCATTCATTTTCATTTATTCAAATATTAATTGAATCAGTTCATGTTACGCGGCGTATGGCGGTCGGCAAACGCCATAGCCCGCGCCGCCGGCCGTGGCGTATGGCTGCAGGCCATAGCCCGGCACACACAAAAAAAAAGCAGCTCCGTATGGCTTTGCCATAGGAGCTGCCCATGGAAGGCCGTATGCTTTGCATAGGCCTTCACCCTATACTCACTTCAAAACACCGTGTCATAACGCGGCATTCATTTTCATGATTCATTTTAACTGCGTTTCTGAATCTTTGCCCAGTCGTCGCTCATTGTGACGGTTCGATTAAACACGAGATGTTCCGGAGTTGAATCATCGTCGACGTTAAAATAGGCAACACGTTCAAACTGGCAGTGATAACCGGGTTTGACGTCGGCCAGAGCCGGTTCAACGAAGCCGTTCAGGATCTCCATCGAATTGGGATTGATGAACGATTTGAAATCCTTGTCGGGATCGGCCAGCGGATCTGAAACCGTAAAGAGGCTGTTGATCATACGGCATTCTGCGGGAAGGGCGTGTTTTGCGCTCACCCAGTGAATCGTCGCCTTGATTTTGCGGCCGTCGGGCGTGTTGCCGCCGCGCGTTTCGGGATCATACGTGCAGCGAATCTGAACGATATTGCCGTTTTCATCCTTGTCCACACCCGTACATTTCACGACATAGGCGTAACGAAGACGAACTTCACGGCCCGGGGTCAGACGATAGAATTTGGCCGGTGCATCCTCCATGAAATCAGCCTCTTCGATAAGGAGATCGCGGGAGAACGGAACCGGACGCGAACCAAGGCTGTCATCCGTCGGCGAATAAGGCGCATCAAACCACTCGACCTTGTCCTCAGGATAGTTTTCGATGAGGACTTTGACGGGTTTTGTCACCCCCATAACGCGGGGAACCGTCGCATTGAGATGTTCACGAACACAGTGCTCAAGCTGGACAAATTCGACGAGAGAATCGCGCTTGTTTACGCCGATCGTCTCACAGAAATTGCGAATGGCTTCCGGCGTGAAACCACGACGACGCATTCCGGAAATCGTCGGCATGCGGGGATCATTCCAGCCACTGACATAACCTTCTTTGACGAGGCTCAGAAGACGGCGCTTGCTCAGTACGATATCGGTCAGATTGAGCTTCGCAAACTCGATCTGTTGCGGATGGCGATCGAGTTCGAGGGCATCGATAAACCAGTCATAAAGAATGCGGTGGTCTTCAAATTCGAGCGTGCAGACCGAGTGCGTAATGCCTTCGATAGCATCCGAAAGACCATGGGCAAAGTCGTACATCGGATAAATGCACCATTTGTTGCCGGTACGATGATGATTGACGAACTTAATGCGATAAATAAGCGGATCGCGCATGTTCATATTCTTGTGACACATGTCGATCTTGGCGCGAAGGACGCGTTCGCCTTCCTTAAATTCGCCATTCTTCATGCGTTCGAGAAGATCGAGGCTTTCCTCTGCGGGACGATCGCGCCAGGGACTCGGCTTGCCGGGCGTATAGAAGTTGCCGCGATATTCACGAATCTGCTCCGGGGTCAGCTCATCAACGTAAGCCAGGCCGCGACGAATCAGCTCTTTTGCCCACTCATACAACTGATCGAAATAATCGGATGCAAAGTAGAGATTGTCCCAATGGAAGCCCAGCCATTCGACATCCTGTTTGATCGAGTCACAATATTCCGTGTCTTCTTTCACGGGATCCGTATCGTCAAATCGAAGATTGCATGTGCCACCAAACTCTTTGGCAAGACCAAAATTCATACAGATGGATTTGGCATGACCTATATGAAGATATCCATTGGGTTCAGGCGGAAAACGCGTCGCAATGCGGCCGCCATTCTTGCCATTTTCGATGTCCTTGACCATGATTTCACGAACAAAATTGCCACCAATGTCCGTTCTCTCGACTTTGTCAGCCATGAATGTTTTTCCTTATTCTTAGCAATGTTAATCATTATTTGGACGCTGAAATTTCTTTTCCAGCTAAAAAACCGCGCCTTTTTACTCAATATGCGCACATTTCTCAAGCATTTGTCGCCCTTTGACCGCATACGACGTTACAGCTCAGTCAGGGCTCTGCCCCGAACCCCGCTTAAGGGCTGAGCCCTTAAGAATCCGCAATATTTTAGGTTGGTATTAGCATTTGGGGCTGCCTTACAATTGTTCCCCCGCCGGGGCCCCACCGCCCGGCTCTCTGCATTTTCTGCCTTAT
>JAZRVP010000011.1:0-36519 GCA_045599245.1 Myxococcota bacterium | reverse complement strand
CTTTTTCACACGATTGAATCTTCTCCGGAACGCATTGAGTATCATCATCACATCCCATCACCTCTCCCCAATTAATTTCAAAATCACATTTTTGGGCATCTTTGAGAAGAATGGTCACCGTTGGGTCACTCGAAGGCACTTTCCAAACCGTTTCAAACGTGTCCGGTGCACATCGGCCATCCCCTCGACAGACAAAATGATAGGCTTCATCCGGCATACATTGTTCATCACTCGTGCATTTGGTCGAACATCGATATCCAATAAAACTGTCACAAAAGCCGTCATTGGCTCCTTCGGATGAGTCACAGTCGCTATGCTTTCGGCACTCCCCCCCTGCTTCGATGCCGTTTCATATAAATCGTTCAAATGATTGTTATTTTTATCGAATATACAGCTACCATCTGCATTACAGCCATTCACACACCCTTGACTTGCACATTTATCCTCTTCTTCATCTTGACAACTACCGTCTTCTTTACAATTATCCGAACATTCTTCTTTACATTTACAAACACCTTCCTCACAGCCATTCACACACCCTTGACTTGCACATTTATCCTCTTCTTCATCTTGACAACTACCATCTTCTTTACAATTATCCGAACATTCTTCTTTACATTTACAAACACCTTCCTCACAGCCATTTACACAACTTTTGTCTTCGCATTTACCTTTTTCTTCTTCTTTACAACTACCGTCTTCCTTACAAACATTTATACACGATTCAGGACATATACAAACACCTTCCTCACAACCATTCACACATTTTATTTCTTCACAAGTAACTTTTGCATCAATACAGCCGCCATCTTCTTTACATCCATTGGGACATTTGGTCGTATCACATTCAATTTCGACTTCTTTACACGAACCATCTGCCTTGCATCCATTCGGACATTGGACTGTATCACATTTAATTTCGGCTTCTTTACAACTGCCATCTTCTTTACATCCGTTCGTACACGTTTCCGGACACTTACAAACGCCTTCCTCACAGCCATTTACACAACTTTTGCCTTCACATTTATCTTCGACTTCATCTTTACAACTGCCATCATCCTCACAACCATTCGTACACGATTCCGGACACTTACAAACACCTTCCTCACATCCATTCTCACAAATACCATCACATTCATCTTTTTTACATGTTCCATCCTCTGCATTAAACACATATCCATCACCACATATTTTACTGACATCATACTCCATACATGCCATTGAAACAGCAGCCATGATTCCCCAGGCGATATATAATTTATTATTCATCACGTTTCTCCTCATATTTTCATCACGAATTAATCATCAAAAAGTCATCCGGAACGAAGTTCCGTTGGGGGCGATTGTTACGGCATAGTCCACGTTATCCGCCGTATGGGTGTATCGATAACCAAAGATACCGGTCAAGACGGCACCGGTAACGGCGAGTGCTGTCCCTGCGCCGACCAATCCCCATCCGCACGTAAATTTGCCTGTCGGCTTAATATGGTCATCTTTCGTCTTTTCAAATGCATCGGCTTCTTTGGCTGTTGCCGCGAAAGCGGCTCCGGTTCCTGCCAGAATGAGACCGCCTGCCGCCAGACCGACCCCCGTCCACATGAGTTTTTTGTTGTAAAGGCTCTCGTCGGCTTGATTGTCTTTCTTGTTTTGCGCCTCTTTCAATGCTTCATATTCCGGCTTGATTTCAGCGAGTTCTTTCATGTCTGCTTCGGCTGCCCGGAGCTTTTCCCGGTTGTCGCTCTCATACTTGGCGTACCAAATCTTCTGCGTAATATCCGATGCGACCGCAAATTCAAACGTATATCGACTCGCTTCCGTGAAGTGCATATTGGCACTATTATCATCCGAAAGGCCTTCATATATGCGGCCCTGCATGTAGTTTAGAACGGGAGAGCGCGGACATATTTTTTGAAGTTCATGAGAGACTTCTTTGGCCTGTTCAAAATTTCCGGCCGTAATCAAGGAGGAAACCTCCTGAAGACCAGTGGTCCATTTCGGTATGCTGTTCAAATTTTCGCAGGCATCACTTTGTTGATAAACACCCAGCACTCCCTCGTTTTCCACACTTTCCTGTGCCTGAACCACTCTGGAAAATCCGACCGTGCAAATTACCAACGAACAAAACAAAGAGAATCGGCGCAAACTTTTTTTTTGAGATTTTATCATCTTTCTAATACTACCAAACAGGTCAAGACCTTGGCTGCAGAGGCTCTGCCACCTATTAACCTTCCTATTTTATTCACTCCACTTGAGTAAATCAACAATTACCCCCAAAATCCCGGGTCAGACGGTTACGACATCTCTGCCGGAGTTAATTCACAAATCATACTGAAATATGAGCAGGAATTGACGAAAAACAGATTATTACGCAATTATAAGGCAGAAATTGTCGAGAGCCAGGGAGAGGGGCCCCGGCGGGGAATCATGGTTAGGCAGCCCAAAATGCTTATACCATCTAAAAATATTGAGGTTTCCAAAGGACTCAGTCCTTTGGCGGGGTTCGGGGCAGAGCCCCGGCTAACTGTAACATTTTCCGTAGTTCAATATTGGAGGTCATTTTGAAATTTAACATGCAGTCGGAATACTCGCCGTGCGGCGACCAGCCGCAGGCCATTGACAAACTCGTCGATGGGCTGAATCGCGGCCAGAGAGCACAGACACTCTTAGGCATTACCGGAAGTGGCAAAACCTTTACCATTGCCTCTGTCATTCAGCGCGTTCAACGACCGACACTCATTCTAGCCCCAAATAAAACGCTTGCCGGACAGCTTTTCACCGAATTTAAAACACTATTCCCGCAAAATGCCGTCGAATATTTCGTAAGCTATTACGATTATTACCAGCCGGAGGCTTACATTCCCGCATCGGGACTGTTTATTGAAAAGGACGCCAAAATTAATGACGATATCGAACGCATGCGTCTGGCGGCAACCCACAGCCTTTTAACGAGAAACGATGTCATTATTGTTGCCAGTGTTTCATGCATTTACGGGCTCGGTACGGCTGATTCATATCTCGCCATGCGAGCCTCCATTCAGGTCGGCGAGGAAATTCCAAGAGACGATTTTTTGAAAAAGCTCGTGCGCATTCAGTATTCCCGCAATCAATATGATTTGGAACGCGCGACGTTTCGTGTTCGCGGCGACACGGTTGAAGTATTTCCGGCCTACGAGAGCGAACGTGCGTTTCGCGTCTGTTTTTTTGGGGATGAAGTCGAAGCAATTTATGAGATCGACCCGGTTCGCGGCGCCGTCGAGGCCGAAGTGGACAAGCTTACAGTGTTTCCGGCCAGTCACTATGTCGTGACGGATGAAATGCGTCAGAAAGCGCTCATGACGATCAAGGCGGAACTGAATGAAACAATCGACAGATTTCGTGCCGAACACAAGCTCGTCGAGTGCCAGCGCATTGAGGAGCGCACGAACGAGGATTTGGCGAACATCGCGGCCCTCGGATACTGCTCAGGGATTGAGAATTATTCGCGTCATTTGACGGGCCGAAAGCCCGGTGAAGCGCCTCCGTGCCTGTTAAGCTACTTCCCGGACAATTTCATGGTTGTAATCGATGAAAGCCATGTGAGCGTCCCGCAGTTCAGGGCCATGTATCGCGGCGATCGGGCTCGAAAACAGGTCCTTGTGGATTACGGTTTCCGCCTGCCCTCGGCTTTGGACAACAGACCGCTCAATTTCGATGAATTTCACGAGATGCTCAAGCAGGTAATCTATGTTTCTGCAACGCCCGGAGACTATGAAATCGAAGAGTCGGAGGGCGAAATCATCGAGCAGCTGATACGTCCGACGGGGCTTTTGGACCCGCTTCTCGAAGTGCGTCCGGCAGTTGGCCAGGTCGATGATGCCGTCAACGAAATCAAGCCGGTTGCCAACAGCGGAGCGCGCGTTCTGGTGACCACGCTGACGAAGAAAATGGCCGAAGATTTGACGGAATATCTGAACGAAACAGGCGTCCGTGCGCGCTATCTTCACTCGGATATCGATACGCTGGAACGTGCTGCCCTGCTTCGCGATCTGCGCCTCGGACAGTACGACGTGCTGGTCGGAATCAATCTTCTTCGCGAGGGCCTCGATTTGCCGGAGGTTCAACTCGTCTGCATCCTGGATGCCGACAAGGAAGGGTTCCTGCGTTCCCACCGCTCGCTGATACAGACCATTGGCCGAGCCTCTCGAAATGCCAGCGGCCGTGTCATTCTGTATGCCGATACCATGACGGACTCTCTTCGAAGTGCAATCGGTGAAACGCGCCGTCGCCGCGCCGTTCAGGAAGCCTTTAATGAGGCGCATCACATCACGCCAAAGACAATTATCAAGTCGATTCAGGACATCGAAGAGCACATCCCGGAGCGGCAGCCCGATGAGGAGAAAAAACTCGATGAAAAAACTGAAAAATCAGCCATTCCGGATCGTATTGAACAGCTCACAAAAGAGATGAAAGCCGCCGCACAGCAGCTCGACTTTGAAACAGCCGCCCTTCTTCGCGACCGAATTGCGGTCCTTCGACATCGGCTTGGGTGATTTTTTGGGGGGCGTTCCTATCGCGCTTCGCGCAATACGCAACGCATGGGCATGGCTATTGGCTTCGCCAATACGCCATGCTCTATTTTCTATAGACTAATATGGTCTCGTGGGCTTCGCTCTTGTTTTTGTCCCGAACATAAATGCGTATCGAATTCAGTCCCTTCGCAAGCGGAACCGTGGCATGAATATGTTTTAATTCCTCACTCAGCGGTGCGTAGGCCACCTTTTCAACCGTGTAGTTGTGATCGACTTCGTTTGAAACAAAAATATAGTAATCGACCAGCGTCGCATAGGATGTGACATCGGCATGAACGTCAATGGTTTCCTGTTCGGTGATATGCCTCATGGAGGCCAGAGAAATTCTGGGAATAGTGGCAATGGTTCCCGGAGTGATCGACGTAACCGCCTCCTGAGACGGTTCAAGCATTGAGGACAAAACCCAGCCCATGAGGGGATCGGCTGTCACGTGGGAATAGTCGCCGACCACGGCATCGACCTTGACCGTAGCCCCCTGTGCCACATCGTTAAGCGAATTTGATGTCGCAATCGGAGAAACGCGAAGCGGCGTCTGAGACACAACGCGCGCTGTCTCCGCCTTCTGATCAACTTTGTTCGAACTGAGGGCAGGCGCTTTTGAGGTTTGAAAGGCTATCTTTTCTACCAGAGACTGCGTGGATGCCTTGTCATAGATATGGAGTTCGAGGTTTACATCATTCGCACCGACTTTTGTCGTTTTGAATTTGAAATCCCGCATGACGCGTTCCCCTGTGCGAAGTGCTTCTGTTTCAAAACGAGCATCCATGAGCTTGATTTCAGGCGCCTTGTTTTTGAGGAAAATCAACGGTTTTTCTGCCGTTCCGGGGCCATCATTGCTGACCCAAATGCGCATCGTAACCTCTTCGTCATCATCGAGAAGACCGTTTCCTATTTTGCCATTTTCATCCTGATCGATAATGGCATAGTGAATGGTAAATGCCGGATGCGGCTGTTCCATCGTTGTAATAAATGTCGATGCCCCGGCAATAGGCGTTTGCGGAACAGGCGTTCCATCGTCCAGATAGAGATTGACATCGAAGTTATCAACGCGTTCAGACTGCGCATGATTCGTCTTGAGTTTGATTTCCCGGGCTATACTCTGTCCGGGCTCGATGCGTCCATAAATGAGCTCTTTATCGTTTGTTCGTCCAAGACTGGATGTGGTTCGAGCCGCAAGTCGGCAAATGGGAACAGTCCCCCGGTTTGTTGCCGTGGTACGAATAATCATGGTGTCACCGGCCGAAACGATATTGTCAGGGTGGTCGGTTGAAATCGTCAGTTCGACATCGGGATTATTGGGTTTTGTACAGCTGCTCCAGTCAATACCGATGTCCGACAGTGCATCGACAAGAGCCCGATCTTCTTCAATTTGAAGCGATGTCGCGCCCTCTAGAAACTTGACGATCATGTTATTTCGCTCATGAATATCGCCGATTTTGAGCAAAATTTCACGGGCAAGACGGACTTCTGGATCGTCAACGGGTTTGTTTGTTTTGGGTTTATTTTTCAGAATTTTGTCGATGTCCTCGAGAGTAATGACGGAATCATCATCGAGTTCATCTTCACCCATGGCATATCGTTTAGAAAGATAGCGCAGATTATAGGACGGTTTGAGATCGCGTTTGACGTTTTCATTGTCCAGATGTCCACCCAGGCTTTCTTCTCGTCGAACCCATGGTTTGGGATAGAGATCGATGTCATCTTTAAGCGCTCTCATCGGGACCAGCCGAATGTCGGGAACGATGCCGACGGACTGAATCGACTGTTCTCCCGGTGTGAGATACTGTCCAATCGTAATTTTTAAGGCCGATTTATCGGGGAGTTCGTAGAGAACCTGGACAGAACCTTTGCCAAAACTCGTGTCACCGACGATGAGTGCACGGTCATTATTTTTGAGTGCACCGGCGAGGATTTCCGATGCAGACGCCGAGGAAGAATCCATGAGAATGACGATGGGATATTCCGGTTCTGTGGTCTCTTTGGAGGCTTTTCGAGGCTTTTTGAGGGAATTGTTCACGCCAACGGTCGTGACAATGGTTCCGGACTGAAGGAAGTTGTCGGCAATGAGAACGGCCTGATCGAGAAGCCCTCCGGGATTGCCTCTCAAATCAAGTATCAGGCCATTCATGCCTTCCATTTCAGTACGCAGCTTTTCAAGGGCTTTGATCATGTCGGACTGCGAATTGCCCTGAAAACTCTTGAGCTTGATATAGGCAATTTTGTCGTCAAGAGCCGCCGATTCCAGGCTCGGAATCTCAATTTCCGCCCTGATAACGTCGATGATTTTAGGCTCTTTCCAGTCTTTTCTTTTGACAAGGAGATGAACCGTTGTATCGGGTTCCCCTTTGAGCAAATCGACTGCTTCCTGAATATTCATATTCAACGTTGGCGTGCCGTCGATGGAAAGGATTTGATCCCCTTCTTTGAGACCGGCTTTGGCCGCAGGAACGTTCCCCTCAATCGGATCGACAATGATAAGCACGCCGTCAACCATTCGGACGACAATGCCCAGTCCACCGAATTTGCCTCGATTCCCTTCGGCCATGCTTCGATAGACTTCCGGCGCAAGAATGACACTGTGCGGATCCAGTGCGGAAAGCATGCCGTTGATGGCATCGTATTCCAGTTCTCTCGGATTGACATCGGGGGGCAGATAATCCTGGATAAATGCCAGAATGGCCCGCAATCTAAGACTCATTTCCCAGAGATTGTTGATATTGTCCAACGAAAATGTCTTCGAAAGGCCATGAATGTTGACGACAACCTGCGTCGGTTTCTCCTTCACCTTTTTATCGAAAACGAGAAGAAGTTCGGGAACATTTTTTTGAAGGTTGTCCAGCGTTGTGGCGATCATTAATATCGGATCAAGCCGGCCGGGATCGACATAATATTCCTGCAACTGAAGCAGAACACGATTGTAAATCTGAAGAGATGCAATATCGTGATATTCATCAAGTTTTGGCTGAGCCATAAGCTCCGCGCCGTGCCATTCAAAGGCATAATGCCCATTGCGTTCAACGATGGACAGACCGATCCCCGCCAGAAAAATACCGGCGGTTAATCCCCAAAATGCTATCTGCTTTTTACTCAATGTTCAATCTCCGGTGAATCCCCACACGTAAACCGCAGGTCTAATACCACAAAGTTGATTGAACGTTGATCTTATTGTTTTGAACCCACATCGATTGAAACGGAGTTAGAAACACTTTATTTCATCAAGCTCCGTGATGGCCTCGGGATAGGATTTTCCTTTTTCCAGTTCCCGGTGCAGTGTGCTCACGATGTACTCAAAGTTCCAGGGTGCCTTGATTTCAATGGCATCGGTTCCGATTTCCAGAGCTTTTTGATGGGCATCAATTTCCCTGGTGTCTTGCCGTTCACGGTGCATATCAAGGCTTTGGGGGATTTTTTGTACAAATGATTTGAGCCGTTTGGTCCGTTCATCAATACCGGATTGAATGCGTTCAAGGGCTGCCGTCATAAGGGGAAGCATCTCACTGTTGTTCAAAAGAACGAGACGAACGTTCTGATACCAAAGTTTCAGGAGTTCAAGCTGTTGAATATAGAACCGGGTGTTTTGGACTTTGACATCGGGGCGCCAGATAAGAGAGGCGTCAAAATCGACTTCAAAATCGCGTCCCGTGGATGAGAACAGGGTGTCAGACGGCATATTTCTTGTGAGTTTTGACCCGGCAGCAATGACGGCACCAAAACCGACAATCACGGGACTGACGATTTGCGTCTGTCCCCCGACAAAAACAGGCTTTTGATTGAGCAGAACGCCGTGTTCAACATCGCCGAAAAGGGAGGCAAACTTATCCCCCTGCGGTGTGTAATTGTAGAGGGCCATGCAGGAACCGATTTCGGAATGAACTTTTCGGCTAGTGCCGCCGGTTATGAGGGCATCACAAAAGTTAATGAGAGAGCCGGCAACGACGTTAGGGAAGAAAATGGTTTGTTTGAGTCCGACGGTATGCCCCAGTTCGGATCCTTCTTCGAGGAGGGTTCCTTCACGAATTTCAGCGCCGTTTCTCACGATGACTCGATCGAGCAGCGTGCAGTCGCGATATACGCCCTGCATGACTCTGGCATTTTTACCGATTTGCGCATTTTCAATGAGAGCACCGCCGCCTTCTCCAACGACGGTATCGCGGCCAATCCACGTCTTTTGTCCTCGCAAAATCGACCCCGGATAGATGACAACACCCGGCTGTATGCGTTCCGAAACAATATCCTCCACAACAACGGCATCTGGAGCAGGAATGCGAACGCCTCGTTCAAGAAGCTGATTTATCATTTGAGTATTTCCTTTCCATCCACATAATCAGCGGTACGCCATACCGCCCCATCCTCGCGCCACCACGTCCAGCGTCCTGTTCGTTTTCCGTCGATGAATTCACCTTCACCGGCTTTTTGTCCGTTCTCATGCAGCGTCGTCCACGTTCCCGTTTCGGCACCATCGATAAATTTGCCCTGTTCCCTGACTTTGCCGTCGGAAAACCGCCAAATCCATTCGCCGTCACGTTTGCCATTTTTGAACATGCCTTCACTGGAAACTTTTTCCGTGACGGGATGATAAGTCGTCCAATGACCTGTTTCGAGGCCATTGCCATCGTATTCGCCATCAAACTTTTTCTGTCCGTCATCAAAATAGCCGATCCAGCGTCCTATTCTGCGATCGAGCTGATACGTGCCGCGAAGCATGATTTTGCCGTTGGGATAGTAATATTCCCATTCGCCGTTCATGCGAGCGATGTGAATGGAACCCTTTTTTTCGAGAAATCCGGCTTCATTGAACCACTGCCATTCGCCTTCTCTGACCCTCGTCGGATTGAATGGCAAATCTCGATTTACGGCACACACGGAACACCCGATTTCGTGATTTTCTTCATCAATCTTATATTCGCCATCAATATCAGTGCACTGATCCGTCTGATTTGACCTGATTTCGTCGAATTCATAGTTGGCAGAATACCAGCGGTTTCCATTTTTTAGATAGAAATCCCATCGCCCTGTACGAACCGGACCGACAAACCCGGGAACAATGTGGCCCTCTGACTGTTTTTTTCCGTCGCTGTAGTATCGCGTCTGTTTGAAAGGCGGCTCTGTTCCGGTTTGAAAATCGGTCAGTGACGAAACCTGCCCGGCATGGGTATAGTCGTAACAAATCCCTTTGGCTCTGTCGTTTTGGAAATTGTATTTGTAGGACACGTGTCCATCGACATAAAACCCGGTAACGATACCGTGTCTGGCTCCCATGAGATATTCGACTTCGGAAGAAAGGACGCCATTTGTGAACCACTCTTTTGACGTTCCGTTTTTCGATCCATTTTTCATTTCGCGTTCGGACTCGAGACTTCCGGTGTCGTACCATGTTCGCCATAAACCGTTTTTCAATCCACTTATATACTCGCCTTCTTCTCGCGGCTTTCCGTTGTACCACCAGGCTCTAAAACTGCCGTTTCCATGATCGATGACGGATGGCAGTGCCATGGGTTTTCCATCCGTGTTCAGATAGACGATTTCACCATCGGGAACGTCGTTTATGACCTGATATTTGGCCAGGATTTCACCGGTAGGATGATATTCAATCGTTAAACCGTTGGGAACATCGTCTTTTATGGCAACTTTTTTCCAGACCTGACCTGTGCCATAGAAAAAGATTTGACGATAGATATTGTTATTGGCATCGATGCACATCATCGAACGGTCTTCGGGCTGAAAACTGAGTTCAGGCGGGATGGGATCGGTTGGCTTGTCTTTGCAAAGATCAAAGATTTTGTCGTCGGCGATTTGGCCTTTTTCATTGTAATTGACGACGATCCACGGGGCGCCGGCAGAAGAAAAAAGCTGCTGAGGTCCGACACGAATTCCCTCATCATCGGGTGATTTTGATATCGTGTACCCCTGAACGGTTTTAACCCCATTGTTGAACCACTCCGTCCAATAGGCCTGCGCGTCTTCAGGAAGTCCTGGAGGAAGCTCATTTTTTGAGGCTTTTCGATCATAAAATCGATTGTAATAAGCCTTGCCGGGCTGGGAATAGAAGTGCCAATCTCCGACGGGAACTCCGTTTTCATATTGCCCTCTGGCCATCGGAAGACATTCATCGTATGCTTCATATTTGCCGTCATAAACGTCATTTTTATAGGTTTCGACTTGAATGAGAACCCCGTTTTCATCCCAGTTAAAAGTCGTTCCCTCCTTTTTACCCTGATGAAAAGCCTGAAGAATGCGAACAAATTCTTCGGGAGCATTCAGAACGACGTCCCATCCTTCTTTCAGTCCGTCGTTCATCCAGACGTAGCCATAAGCGTTTTTTTCGGAGAGTTCCTGATAAATCGTTTCGGCAATTTTTCCGGTTTCGACCCCGGCATACATCCAGCGGCCTTCCGGTTTATCGTTAATTTTGCAGCCAACCAGCTGAAATGCGAAATCATTGATCATTCGTTCAGACGGCATGTTTGCCCATACGCCGCCCTGGCTGCGGCAGTCATTCGGTGTGATGATATTTTTCGCGCCGGCCGGCATTTCCGGAATATAGGACAGGGAGTAGGGATCCATGGGCGGCATCGAAATCCTGTCCGGATTGCTCAAATCGGGTTTCATCGAAGCAATTTCGGTCTGAGCAAAAGCGTTAGACGGGCATGAACCGGCCAGAAGTATGGAAAAGATGATGAGAACATGTTTTTTAAGCATGGGGGAACTCCGCACACAAGTCGATTAGACAGCCGGTTCAGAATAAAACAAGAAGGTGTGACAGGGCAAGCAACAAGGGAACGACACACAGGCATTGCGTATGGCGCGCCATAGCAATGCCCGCACGGCGTATGGCATCAGCCATAGCCGTGCCCTCTTTCAAAATAAAAAAAGCGGTCCCAAAGGGGGCCGCTTTAAACATGTCATTTAGGCGACAGTTTATGCCTGAACGCTTGAAGACATGGAGAAGATTGGCAGGTACATACCGATGAGCATGCCGCCGACGATGACCGCGAGGAAACACATGAGAATAGGCTGCAGAGCGCCCATCATGGTGTCGATTGCACTGTCAACTTCATCGTCGTAGAAGTCGGCGATTTTATTAAGCATGGTATCGAGGGCACCGGTTTCTTCACCGACGCGGATCATTTGAACGACCATGTTCGGAAAGACGCCCGTGACGAGAAGCGGGTCGGCAAGCGTTGAACCTTCGGAAAGCCTCGCCCTGGCAAAGAGGATACCTTCGGCAACCGCAAGGTTTGAAACGGATTCGGAGACGATGGTAAGGGCGTCCATGAGGGGAACGCCGGAAGAAACCATGGTTCCGAGGGTACGTGTGAAGGTCGCGACGGAAGATTTCTGAATGACCGGCCCAAACATGGGCATGCGAATGAGTACGGAGTCGACGGCGCGTTTGATGGGCTTTTGTTTAAGAGCTAAAACGCAGAGAACGGGGACGCCGATGAGGACGAGAAGGATTACGATGATGTTGCTGCTGACCCAGTTTGACATATCGACGAGCATCTGCGTAAGGCCAGGGAGCTGACCGCCCATGGCATCGAACATGTCCTGGAAGGTCGGGATAACTTTCCAGAGCATGAAGACGGAGATACCGAGAGCAGCGACGAGGGTACCGACAGGCATCATCAGGGAGCTCTTAATCTTTCTTTTGAGGAGCTGAGATTTTTCGAGCTGAGTGCAGAGACGCTGGAGAATGGTATCGAGGACGCCGCCGATTTCACCGGCGGAAACGAGGGAACAGTAGAGAGGGGAGAAGACGCCGGGATGCTTTTTGAGGGCATCGGCGAAAGTCATACCGGTTTCGACGTCTGCCTTGATGGCGAGCTGTACTTTTTTGAAGTGATAATTTTCCTCCTGGCTGGAAAGGAGGTCGAGAGCCTGAACGATGGGAAGACCGGAGTCGATCATGGTCGAAAGCTGACGGGAAAAGATGACGAGATCTCTTGTGCCCACGCCGCTTGTTCCCGGCATTTTAAAAGGCGGAATGCCTTCGGGCTTTGGCTTAATGCTTACAACTGTGAGACCGTTTGCCTGAAGCCTCTGTTCAACGGCTTCTTTTGACGCCGCATCCATTTCGCCTTTTCGTGAGGCGCCAGTGGATGTCATTTTGGCGGAATAGATAAAGGTTGGCATAGAACAACTCCGTTTGTTACGATGGCATACCCATCAATTTTCTAAGTTCAATGGGATCACTTGTATGAGCCAAGGCTTCGTCAGCCGTGACGATTTTGTCGAGATACAAATCAGCAAGAGCCTGATTCATGGTTTGCATGCTGCTCTTTGTACGATTGAGCTGAATTGTGGAATAGATCATGTGAATTTTATCTTCACGGATAAGATTTCTGATACCGGGAGTTGCAACCATGATTTCGAGTGCCATGGTACGGCCGCGTCCACAGGCTTTCTGGAGCAGCTGCTGACAGACGACGCCTTCGAGAACGAACGAAAGCTGGGTTCTAATCTGATCCTGCTGAGAGGATGGGAACACGTCAATGATACGGTTGATGGTCTGAGCGCAGCTGTTTGTATGAAGTGTCGAGAGAACAAGGTGGCCTGTTTCTGCAAGAACAAGTGCTGTTTCGATGGATTCACGATCGCGAAGCTCGCCCAAAAGGACGACGTCCGGGTCCTGACGCAAAATGTAGCGAATAGCCGTATGATAGCTTTCGGTATCCGTTCCAATTTCGCGCTGATTGACGAGTGACATGCGGTTGCTGTGGACAAATTCAATCGGATCTTCAATCGTGATGATATGTTTTTTGAAAGTACGATTAATGTGATCAATGAGTGTTGCGAGCGTGGTTGATTTACCCGAACCGGTAGGCCCTGTGACAAGAATGAGACCGCGAGGAAGTTCGGCAAATTCGCGCATGACCTCGGGCAGATTGAGTTCCTCGAAAGTACGAACACGAGTCGGAATGTAGCGGAATGCACCAGCTACAGCGCCGCGCTGCATAAAAATATTGCCTCGAAATCGTGCGAAATCCTCAATACCAAAAGAAAAGTCGAGCTCGTTTTCGGCTTCAAAACGGGCTCGCTGTTCTTCCGTCAGAAGACTCATGCACAGGGCCCGCGTCTGCGCAGGCTGAAGAGGCTCTGATTTGAGAGGAACTAATTCGCCATCTATTCTAAGCTCCGGTGCCGCGTTCGTCGAAATATGGAGGTCGCTCGCACCCTGTTTTACCATCAGCGTCAAAAGCTGATTCATCGTACTTCTTATCTGATCCATAAACAGTCCTTTGCAAAAAAAAACACCAACTCCCATTTTCTTTTTTATCACACTTTTTGTCAAATTGCTTAATAATTCAACCGACGACAGAATGGCGTCACCACAAAGGCCTATACCAACTTAAAATATTGAGTTTTCCAAAGAGCTCAGCCCTTTGGTGGGGTCCGGAATAAATCAAACTTTTATTTCAGAAGTTACGAATGAAGGTCTAAACAAAACAGCATTTAGGGTAGAAATTGCAGAGAGCCGGGTAGGGCCCCGGCGAGGAACAATTGTTAGGCAGCCCCAAAGGCCTATACCAAGTTAAAATATTGAGGTTTCCAAAGGGCTCAGCCCTTTGGTGGGGTCTGGGGCAAAGCCCCAGTGGGGTTCGGGGCAAAGCCCCGAAAAAAAATACACTCAATCAGAGGTTCACTGTGACATTGGAAATTCAAAACAGTTTTATTGAAGCACTTGGCCAAACGCCCCTCACTCGTCTCGATCGCATTTCCGAACTCGTGAATGCAGACGTCTTTGTCAAACAGGAACGGTGCAATCCCGCCGGTTCCATCAAGGATCGCGTTGCATGGTTTATGATCCGCGATGCCATCGAGCGAGGCATTCTGGTTCCCGGTTCGTCAGATGTCGCAATCATCGAGCCGACAAGCGGCAACACAGGCATCGGACTTGCGGCCGCAGGCCGTTCCCTTGGTATTCCCGTCGTCATCGTCATGCCTGATTCCATGAGTGAAGAACGGCGCAAACTCATGTCGATTTACGACGCAAAACTCATCCTGACTCCGGGTGTCCTCGGCATGAAAGGTGCCATCGAAGAGACGCATAAAATCATGTCTCTCAATCCCGAACACTATTTCTGCCCGATGCAGTTCGAAAATCCCGCAAATGCTCGCGCTCATTTCGAAATGACTGGCCCTGAAATCGCCCAAAAAATCGGCGCCAATATCGACATCATCGTTGCCGGTGCCGGAACCGGCGGAACGATCACCGGACTTGCCCAATTTTTCCGTCCACAATGTGACAAGCTCAAGGTCTTCGCCGTCGAGCCCTCGACCTCTCCGGTCATTTTTCAAAAGCTTCACGGTCTTGACCTCGTTCCGGGGCCTCACGGCATTCAGGGCATTGGCGCCGGTTTCGTTCCAGGCGTACTCGATCTCACACTTCTTGACGATGCCATCGGCATCGAAACACAGGATGCCATCATCGAGGCGCGCAATCTCATCCACATCGACGCCGTTTCCACCGGCATTTCAGGCGGCGCAAACATCGCCGCCGTCCTTGAACTTCATCGGCGCGGAATCATTGCCCCGGGCATGAAAATCGTCTCGGTCATTCCCGACGGCGTCGACAAATATCTCTCAACACCTCTCAGTGAATAGTCGTCAATCGACGGCAAAAAACACGCGAGCCCAGTGAGGATAGACTTCGATCGACATTTTCCCGTTCCGAACCTCGATTTCTCCGCCATTGAGTACATCGATATACCGGCCGCACGAGGCCGGTATTTCCATCGTCTGAACCACAGGAAGGTCCGAAACCACACAAATGACGCGTTCCAATTCGGCACTTCGTTCAAAGGCCAGGGTCTGCGATGTCACACTCAGCTGTCGATAGTCCCCCGACATGAGCGCTGCATGTGACCGGCGAAGCTTCGAAAGCCGCCCAATGGCATCCTTCAGACATGCCCCTTCCTGCGTCATATCGACGTGCCCGTCACAGAGATCCTCAACGGCGATATTCGGACGAATCTCAAGGTCGGCATCGTAACCGCGTCCTTTTCGACCGTAAATCCCCCATTCGCTGCCGTAATAAATGGAGGGCGTTCCCGGCATCAGAAACATCAGCGCGTAGAGCGGATAAAGTGAAAAAGGACTTTTGAGCTTCGTCGCAATGCGATCGACATCGTGATTGTCGACAAACGTGTACATTTCGAGTCCGCGATATATCCCCTGCCCCCCAAACTGCCTGTTGAGTGTGTAGGCAATCTCGTGGAAATTGGCGTCATTGTGCGACGACCAGAGCCCCTTATAGGCTTCGTAATTCGTCGTGCCGTTCATCATCCCGTCATTTGCCCAATACCGATAATCGCCATGAATCACCTCCCCAAGAAGCACAAAATCCGGGCGAAGAGAGGTCGAAAAAGAGCGAAGGGCACGCACAAAATCCGGCTCCAGACAGTCTGCTGCATCCAGCCTCAGTCCATCGATGTCAAACTGCTCAATCCACCAGGCCACAGCACTAAAAAGATGCTCCCTGACGTTGGGATTCATCAGGTCGAGTTTGACGAGCTCCTCATGCCCTTCCCAGTTGCCGCACCGAACTCCGTCACGGGCACGTCCATCAAATCGAAGGTCCTTGAACCAGTACCGCGTGCGCGCCATATCCCGATCGGTCATAACCTCACGAAAGCCCCAGAAATCGCGCCCCACATGGTTGAATACGGCATCAACCACGATCCGAATCCCGGCCTCATGATACTTCCTGACCAGGTGCCGAAAATCCTCGTCATCCCCAAGCCGTCTGTCGATGTGGAAGTAATCGCGCGTGTCATACCCGTGACTGCTCGAGTCAAATAGCGGCCCAAAATAGACGGCATTCACCCCGAGTGCCGCAAGGTGCGGGATCAGTTTTTCAAGAGCAGGAAGCCTGTGACGAACTTCCCCGCCGTCGTTTCGCCGTTCACATCCCAGCATTCCCAGAGGATAAATGTGGTAGAGAACCGATTCCTCAAACCAGCCGACTTTTTCCGTTCGTTCGCAATATCTTTGAGCACATTCCATATTATTTTCTCCCTGGCCGAAGCCTGTTTGTTTCCCTATAAACTATACCGCTTGGTATAACAATCTTCGTGTATACCGAAAAGTATAGGATGTCAAAAATAATTTTACCGATTGGTATATATAAAAATGGCATGGCTATCGGCCGTTAGCCGATACGCCATGCGATGCTCGCCTATTGCGCTTTGCGCAATACGGCTCGCAATTGCGTTTTCAGAAAACCATTACCCTGCGATTTAATATTGAATATAATGAAGATTGGACGGGATACCACCAACGGCCAATTTGGACAAGACAACCTGGAAATTCGAGACATGAAGAAAGCAATCAAAAGACACTTCGTTCCATTTTCACTCATTTTGCTCACAACGATTTGTTTTGCGGCTGTTCCGACGGCTGTATATGCACAGGCAGCAGCCAAACCATCCAAAGATGCGGCCCAGTCAGAACAGGCTCCGGAAGGACCGGTTGTCGAAGTGGCGGAAGACGGGACACCTATTCATGAATATACGAGTGAAGATGCCTGCACGAGACTGAATGATATCCCGGAATGGACGAATGGTCTGCAAAATGTATCCACACTCGTTACGAACGGACAGTTTGAAGAAGCAAAAGCTGCGGCGCAAGACCTTCAAAACATCTGTGAAAGATCGCCGATTCTGAACTATGTTCAGGGACGAATTCATGAAGGCCTGCAGGATGAAGAAAAAGCGAAGCTGTATTTCCAGAATGCCAGCCTGCTCACATTGGAATTTGCCGTTGCACCGGAAATTACGCAAAAGATTTGGTATGCAAGGTATGAGAGTGACATCGGGAAGAGTTTTTGAAGGCAGAAGCGGACAACAAAGAGCTGTCCGAGGTGAAACTGGAACTCGATGAAACCAAAGGCAAACTCGAAAGAGCCCAAATGGTGGTATGGGATAAAGAAGATGAGGCAAAGCGTCACAACAAGAATCTCATGTGGACAGGCATAGGGTTAGGAATCGGGGGTCTGGCACTGACGGGAACGGGACTGGCTCTGGCCATGACGGCGAAAACAGAAGATGCGTACGACGTCATTGAGAATAAAAAGATAAAGCCGAAAGCCTCATATACGGTTGAATGGAGCCTCATCGGAGTCGGAGCGGCTCTCACTGTCACCGGTGCTGTTTTAACCGGCATATTTGGCTATCGATACACACACGCCAAAGAAAATGAAACCTATTCAATGATAATCGGCCCCAACAGTGCGTCCTTTGTGATGAACTTTTAATGAAAATGAGAGGAACCGAAATGAAAAAATCACAATATCTATTGTTTGCCGTCATAGCCACCGTATGCATGTCATGTTCAGAATATGATGTCGCAGGAATGTGTTCATTTGTGACCAATGATGGCGTTTGCATCAAATGCCCGGCAAATTGTCCAAATGCCTGCAATGAAGATGGCAAATGCAAAGAAAGTGAAACATGTGACACAACAAAATGTCCTAATGGATGCAATGAAAATGGCAAATGCAAGGAAAATGAAGTATGCGACACAACAAAATGTCCTAATGGTTGCAATGAAGATGGCAAATGCAAGTAAAGTGAAACATTTGATTGTAATAAATGCCAAAATGACTGCGATGAAGATAAAATGAAATGCAAATGTCCGGAGAATTGCACTAATGGATGCAATGATGATGGTTCTTGCAAAGAAAGTGACAAATTCGATTGCAATAAATGCCCAAATGGCTGCACTGCTGATGAAACGGCATGCAAATGTCCAGAAGATTGCACTAACGAATGTAATGATGATGGCACATGCAAAAATGTTGAAAGTGAATGTGATAATGAAAAATGTTCTAATGGATGCAATACCGATGGCACATGCAAAGGTCCTGAAACGAATTGTGGTGGAAATAATTGTGAATTTGGATGTAATAAGACAAATGAATGTTGTTCAAAAGACTGTCCGAATGCCTGCAATGAAGATGGTAGGTGCCCCCTCCCTGAAAAGGAATGTAATGAAGATGTATGTGAATTTGGATGTGATATCAATGGAGCATGTCTTACTCCAGGCGGCGATTTTTGCCTAAATGGACGAGATACAAATAACCCTAATGGTTCCTGTACCTGTTCATCTGACTGTGCGCATGGATGTTATCAAGATGGCACATGTCTGGATGATAATAAAGTGTGTACCGACACAGATAGCAAATGTAAGAATGGTTGTAATGAGAATGGCAGTTGTTTTTGTCCGGAGCCATGTAAAGCTAATGGTTGCGAAGAAAACGGTTCATGTATAATATCAGATCCATGTAAAGATAAGGTTTGTCCATACGGATGCAGTGGCGGAGAGTGCAATTGTCCACCTGAATGTTTGAACAACTGTGACGCAGATGGGTCATGCAATCCGAGTGATTTATGTGAAGGAAAGAACTGTGTTAACGATTGTAATACTGAAACTGGCCTGTGTATTTGTCCGGATATATGCAACGGCAATTGCAATGAAGATGGGGTATGTCAATGCGCAGCAGCATGTAAAGCTGGTTGTAATGATAAAACTGGTCAATGCAATTGTCCGGCTGAATGCAATGGCCTCTGCAATGAAGATGGATCATGTATTAATCCAGAAGATAACAACAACAATCACATGATCGATGCGTTTGAAACGACAAATAACCAAGGTAATGACTGTCGAAAACATAGTGATTGCGACTCATATCCAAATGCCAATGATGGTTTCTGTGACAGTTTTATCGGGTATAAATGCTCGACAAAATGCACGAGTAATGACCAGTGTATGCCGGATGAAAACTATCATTTTGTCTGTCGAGGGGATGGGCGATGTGCACCGGACACGTTTGAAACGGTTTGGGAAGTGCCTTCAAGTAACCCAACGGTGACCATTCTTCTCAAAGATGCCCAAAAATGTGATTTTGAAATTAATTGGGGAGATGTGATGGGATGTGATGATGATACTCAATGCGGTTTTGAGAAGATTCAATCGTGTGACAAAGATTTAACACATACCTACCAGGCCGGCGGGAAATATCATATTAAAATCCAGGGTGTGTTGGACGGATTTCATGCGTCGACAAGAGTTAACGCAGATAATAATATAAAAGACAAATGTTTAAATCTCATCGAGGTAGTGTCTTTTGGCCCGGTCGCTTTTGGAAGAACGAATGGAAGTGAATTGATATATGGATTAGCCAATGCGCCAAATCTCACTAAGCTTTCGTCGATTGACATTCCCGATGCAAGCAAATTGACGTCATTGCGAGCGATGTTTCAAAAATCAAAAGCTATCGATGATGCCAATATTGCCAAATGGGATGTATCGAATGTTACAGATTTTGCGTGGGCCTTTTCGGAAGCAGAAAACTTTAATCAGGACATCTCGAAGTGGGATACATCAAAAGTGTCAAATATGCACCGTACGTTTGACAGAGCAACGGCATTTAATCAACCGATTGGTGGTTGGGATGTCTCGAATGTGACAAATATGAGCTATACGTTTAATGGAGCAACAAGTTTTAATCAAGAGCTTGATGGTTGGACAGAAAGCACTCAATGGAACACGGAAAATGTGACGGATATGAGCCACATGTTTGAGGGGGCTACGGCGTTTAATCAAACAATCCAAAGCTGGAACACGGCAAAAGTCACAAATATGAGTTATATGTTTGCGAGCGCAACGACATTTAATACTTATATAGGCGGCTGGAACACGGAAAATGTAACAAATATGAGCCACATGTTTGAAGGCGCAACGACATTTAATATTTATATAGGCGGCTGGAACACGGAAAATGTAACAAATATGAGTTATATGTTTGCGGGGGCATCCAAATTTAATCAATATCTGGCCAATTTGAAATTAGATGGTATTCAAATAAGTGATAATATCCAAGATATTTTTAAAGATTCAGGGCTAACAAAAGATAATTATTGCAATCTATTTTTTGGAAACTCAAAAAATAAATGGCTCGAATTCAAAAGTTTTTTAGGTCTGCCAGATGAATATCATTGTCCCTAATAATGACCGGTGTTCCAGTTTCACCAAAACGGGAACACATCACATTTTAATATGGCAGAGAAAACACCACATGATGTTGGCTGAACAGCACTACGGATACTCGTTTTTTTATATTTTTTTAAGGCAAAAAAAGTGGAGAGCCGAGGGTTGGGCCTCGGCGAGGCATAGTGATTAAAATTTTGAGGTTTCCAAAGGGCTCAGACCTTTGGTGGAGTCTGGGGCAAAGCCTCAGGCTATTCTGTGACGTTCCATTCCTGAACGGAAACGGAAACACCAAAGTATTTTTCTGGATATTCTTTGGTAAATTCCTTGTGCTGAACTTTATGAGAAGCCCGCAGTTTGAACCATTTGCCATTGGTTTTATAAAGACAGGTGTACTCACCAAATGATTTATCGACGGGCTTGTATTCAGTGATTTCGTCACCGCGTTTGGTGTCGCCAAATGTTCCGCCATTGTAAACTTTGTTTTCTTCAGCAACTGATTTGGCGGCTTCGTGAAGTGTTTTGAAATAGGCATTGAGCTGATCGACTGTAATGACGTTTTTATTGGTGCCGGTATAAAAATAGACGGCATCTTTCTGGGGGTTGTCACCTTTTTCCGACATCTTGAGTTCACTAATTTCAACGGCAAAATCGGGAACGACGACTTCTGATTTGAGTCCGGCAAAAGCAAACTGGTCACCGACGTTGATATCGCCTTTGGCGGCCGGTTTAACGGCAACGTCGACTTTCGCGGCATCGTCTACTTTCGCGGCATCGTCGGCTTTAGAGGCCTGTTCCGGGGCATCAGGCGCCTGTTCCGGAGCTTTTGAACAGGCCGAAACAAAGATAATGCTCAATATTGCAGCAAGAACAAATAATTTTTTCATCACGTCTCCTTTTGAATTGTTAAAAGTACACAACCGCATTCAATTTTTAACCCACCACACCTGTTTCGTCAAAATTTGAATAAAAAAGTGACAGCCAGCAAAGGCCAATTCACAAATCAACTGAATTATGGGTAAAAATTGATAAAAACGGATTTATATACAATTGTAAGGCAGAAAATGCCAAGAGCCGGAGACCCCCGGCGAGGAATAGATGAGTTATTATCCATTCAGCCAGGTAAAAATAGACATAGCGCCAACCAACATCAATCATTTAAACAACTTCCCAAATCCAACGCATCCAGTTATAATTTAACGACTGTTTGCTTCTAAACAGTATTTTTATTTACAAAATATTAATGAGAGGATTATGAAAAAGTTTTTTATCATGGCAGCCCTTTTTATACTGCTCATTCCAGCATGTTCAAAAGACAAAGCAAATCCCGAGTCCCAACAAGCAGGAGATAAGGCTTCCGATCCAGCAGTTGAAAATGCTGCCGCCCCCGAAGCTCAGCCCAACGAACCCGAAGTTTTAACGATTGAAAGCTCCTGGTTCTGTCCAAACGAAAAATATGATGCCAATAAGCCAACACGCCGTGAACAAGGCTTCAGACTCGCTTTTTTCCCCGAGCAAAAGATCGTAATTCTCACAAATAACAACGGGGGCAGCTCCAAAATTGACCAATATGGATATGAGGTTGAAGGCGATCAACTCATTCTGCCGGAACGTCAAATCCTTCCAAAGCGTACATTTACTTTCAAAATTGAAAATAAATCACTTACACTCACCGATAATGAAAACCAAACTGTTTATTCGTGTTTTCATCGAAAACCAAATGAATAACTATACAGACGTGTCGCGACACGGCTCTTTTCTAACCACTAACCACTAATCACTAACCACTAAAATAAAAAACGGCCAGGCGTATCGGCGAAAGCCGATAGCCCGGCCCCAGCGAGCCGTATTGCGCCAAGGCGCAATAGGCGCGCACTATGAATTTTCTTCACCATCCATTGAGCGCGAATAAGCGCATTTGGGGCACAGAAGGCTCTTTGCTTTGCCGCGAACGATGATTTCGAGACGAGCTTCATTGCAGTTTGGGCATGTTTCGTTTGTTGGCTCATTCCAGCTCACGAAATCGCACTGCGGGTAATGATTGCAGCCATAAAAAACTTTGCCGCGTTTGGAACGTTTCTGAACGATTTTACCGCCGCAGCCTTCGCGCGGGCAGGTCACATTGAGTGCGATATTTTCGGTATGTTTGCATTCAGGATATCCCGAGCAGGCCAGGAATTTTCCGAATTTTCCGGTTCGAACGATCATGGGACGCTGGCAATCCGGACAGACGCCTGCGTACTCGATAACTTTTTCCTGTGGAACGATAGTTCCATCGTCTTCGCGGGTAAATTCCATCGTATTTTTGCATTTCGGATAGTTCGCACAAGCGAGGAAATGACCGTTTTTACCGAATTTAATGACGAGTTTGGCACCGCATTTATCGCAAGTGAGGTTAGTTTCCTCCGCTTCACCTTTGATATTTCGCATTGATGCATTGGCCAGTTCAAGAGCTTTTGAGAAAGGCCCGTAGAAATCTGCCAAAGTCTGGCGCCAGGACTGTTCTCCGGCGGCGATCACCTCGAGTTTATCTTCCATATCCTTGGTATATTTGACTTCAAGGATGTCAGGAAAACTCTGAATCAGGAGGTCGGTCACGAGTTCACCGAGTTCAGTTGGATGGAAAGTATCCTTTTCCTTTGCGACGTAACCTTTGGACTGGATATTGACGACAGTTGTCGTGATGGTTGACGGACGACCGATGCCTTTATCCTTGAGTTCTTTGATGAACGAAGCCTCGGTATAGCGTTTGGGAGGCTGAGTATATTGCTGAGATTTCTCAACATTGAGGCAGTTAAGGACATCGCCCTGTTTAAGTTCCGGGAGCTGAAGTTCCGGTGTTTCGGCTTCTTCCGAGTCATTTGATTTGAGAAGGGCACGTTTAAAGCCTGCGAATTTGGGCACTGACCCTGTCACGCGATATGTGAGATCGCCATTTGCAATGAGGACTGTTGTGACATCGGACACGGCGGGAGACATTTGAGAAGCAACGAACCGACGCCAAATCAGATCATAGAGGCGATATTGATCGCGAGTAAGGTATTTTTTGACGGATTCCGGTGTTCGATTGACATCAGTCGGACGAATGGCTTCATGGGCATCCTGAATTTTGACCGTCTGCTTTTTGTTGCCGGCGGCTTCGTGATGAATCGGCGATTTAGGCAGATAATCATTGCCATAATTCTTACCGATATAATCGCGGCAAGCCGCGATGGCTTCATCGGAAACGCGGACGGAGTCGGTACGAATATAAGTAATTAAACCGACAGGACCATCGGCGATATCGACGCTTTCAAAGAGCTTTTGAGCAATGCTTGAAGTCGTCTTGGAAGAAAATCCGAGCTGACTGGCTGCACAACGAAGGAGATCAGCCGTTGAAAACGGCGGATTTGTTTTGGATTCATGGCGTTCTTTATCGACATTGGCGACGACAAAGGGAGCTGCTTTTGAACGTTCGACGAGTTTTTGGGCCTCTTGTTCTGAACCGATAACGCCTTTGGGCTGATATTTTTCGACGAGTGCGGGTTCGGAATAGATCGTTTGTTTGCCATCGCGAATCAGACCGGCCTGAACCGGAGCATGAAGCGAAGTTTCGAGCTGGGCTGTAATTTTCCAGTATTCGATTTTTTGATATTCACGAATAGCTTTTTCGCGATCGACGATCAAGCGAACGGCGACGGACTGCACGCGTCCGGCGGAAAGGCCGCGACGAACTTTTTCCCAAAGGATGGGGCTGATTTGGTAGCCGACGAGACGATCGAGAACACGGCGCGCCTGTTGGCTGTCGTATTTGTTGCTGTCGATCTGAGTCGGATGTGCCAACTCGTTTAATATGGCTTTTTTGCTGATTTCCTGAGGCAGGATTCTGAGTATCGTAGGCACTGTTTTCAGGCTTTTGATGACTTCAGCAATATGCCAGGCGATTGCTTCTCCCTCGCGATCGGGGTCGGTTGCGAGATAAACGACATCAGCTTCGGATGCGCATTTTTTGATTTCCGCAATTTCGCGAGTTTTTTTGGAAATAGTCACGTATTGCGGCTCAAAACCGTGCTCAATATCTATTCCCAGTTTTTTAGTCGGCAGATCCTTGATATGCCCACTGCTGGCAATGACTTTGTAGTCACTGGACAGAAAGCTTTCATAGGCTTTTATTTTATTGGGGGATTCGAGAATAATAAGTGCTTTTGTCATAGTCTTTTTACCAGTGTCAGTTCCCGAAAAAAAATCGAGATCCAGACGCGGTTTACTTCAATGAGCTATAAAATTCAAACATTCATGAGGTGATGTTGCATCATGAGTGCCGAATTCAATGATAAAACCTGCTGAAAACGAAAAAAGAGGCCCTGGCGGACCTCTTTTTAGGGATGTTCAGGCGGCACTATGAAATTTTTTGTTTCTTAAGGCCAGCCTTGGAGAGAATGCCGCAGAGGGCATTTGCGGCAACGGCGTCTTTAATGGCACCTTCACCGGAGAATTTGACGAGATTCGGTATCTCGAGTTTCCAGTAGTAATAATCGTAATCGATGAGGGCATCAACGGTCTTGTACTTGACGTAAATATAACCGCTGGCAACGCATTCCTTAACAACATCCTTGAAGACGTTCCACATATTCTTGATGGCATCGATGAGTTCCATGACACCGGAGAAACCGATGCCGGCGACTTTGAAGATACCTTTGACGATATTTCCAAGACCGCCTTTCTCGAAGAGTTCATAGATTTCAAGAATCTTATCGGACGTGCCTTTAACGAAGTCAACGAGCGGCTGAAGGATGCGATCCATCGGGCTTCCGAGGGCTTTAACTTTTTCCGTAACCTTGTTGACGACCATATCGAGAAGCTGCGGAAGCGTCGGGATATTCTTGAAGAAATCCATAACCTTGAGCAGCCATTCGGGCATGATGCTCTTGATAAAGTCTTCATTTTCGGAAACGAATTCTTTGAGAGCCTTAATGCCTTCGACGATTTCCTTAACCTTGTTCGGAATATCGGCAACATTGAGTTCGCCCTTGATGATTTTAACGGCGAGGAAAACAACGACACCGGCGACGTTGCCGGTAACGGCGGCCATGACGAGTTCAGAGATAAAGCTGACGGCTTCGGCAATATTACCGAAGGCCTTGGCAATCTTCTGAACCTGATCCATTTTACGAGCAAATCCGGATTTCTCGCCTTCAGCTTCTTTGCCTTTATTAGCGTCTTTAGCGACGGTATCGGCATCGGGAATTTCGGGACCGTCTTCCTGTTTTTCGGCTTTGCCTTTGGGGGCACAATCCGATCCGACTTCCTCCTTGCCTTCGGCCTGAGTATCAACCGTTGTCTGAGGATCGAGATTAACTTTCTCGTCGCTTTCGGACATCGTCGTGCCATTGGAACCGAATTTGAAGCGTTTACCCCAACTGAACTTGATGAGATCACCGAGATCGAATTTCCATTCGGTAATATCCTGATTGGCTTTCATGCCAAGAAGTTCAGCATACACAGACGGAATGACAGAAAGGCTCACGCCGCCTTTGATATCGAACCCGAGGCCGACTTCACCGGAAAGTCCGTTTTCATTCCCCTCGAGAATACCGTTGAGAGCCAGATCAGCGGATGCATTGAGGCTGGCAACGCCGCGAAGTTTAACACCGGCTTCGATGACATTGGCAATGCCGACACCTGCCTGAACGAACGGAGACACATGAGCCTTCAGGTCAAGTCCGGAGGACAAATTCAAATCGGTCTTGAATTTGGGCATTCCCTTATCGACACCGAGGTGATAGTCCTCAATGGCAAAATCTGCATCAAAAACAACAGGTTTCAAATCAAGGGACACACCGAGACCGATGCCGCCGGCGACAGTAATGGGAACGGGACCGGCCCACAACTGGAGATCAACGAGTTTTTTCGGTGTCGGATTAAACCCAAGGAGCTGACGTCCCTTGATGAGTTCCGCCTTACGAACGTTGAGTTCACCGCTCAAAATCGGATGTTCCCAACCTGTTCCATCGAACTTAACGCCGATTGAACCACCCAGCCAACTGTTGAACTGATAGCTCAGTTTGCCGTCGATAACCGGTGTCGCTGTTTTATTGGACAGTGTGCTGTAGGAAACACCGGCATTGCCGTGCAGTTTGCCATCCATAGCGGTGACATCGAGATGACCGGAGAAGTCGAAACCATCTTCTTCTTCGCCCTTGCCCTTCTGCCATTCAAATTTATCGCAGCCGCCGGAAATGACAAATGTATCTTTCTGGTAGCGAATTGACGCTGCACCTTTAATCGTCTGAAGTTCGTTCTTAACGATATTGACTTGCGCGCTCAAACTCGTCAAGGACAGGCCATTAAACAGTTCATAATTACCAGAGACCTTAGCCTGACCGGAGAACTTCTCGATCATGGCCTCTTTGACATTGATCTTGCCGCTGGCTGTGACACTCAGTTTGCCGCCGCCCTTTTGGCTCAATGTTCCACCGGGCGGAGCAATATTAATCGTCAATTTGCCGTCGATTTCGGTAATCTCATTATTGACAACCTTTGCCTCACCATAGGATCCCTTCGCCAAACTGAATTTGGCGCCGCCAGTAGCCGGGAAATCCATATCACTGAGAAGCTTAATCTTGCCTGTCGCATCAAGCCGAGATTCTGTTCCTTCAGATGCGGCTCGATAGGTTCCGTTCACTGTACCGGCAAAAAATGGCTTATTGCCAAGGCGAGTCATCACGCCGATGTCGCCTTTAACCTCTTCGATGTGGTTGTCCACGATATTCGTTGAAAAGCCCGTCGGGCCGTATTTGGGTGACAGGAATATTCCCAAATCACCGCGTTCCGGAGTCGGTATCGATTTCCCGAGCTGTTTTTCTCGAATAACGGACGCTGATACCTTACCGGTAAATGATTTCGTGTTCAGGCAATCAAATTCACCTTCGCTTGTGAACTTAAGATAATCGCCTTTCGATTTGCCGGCTTTATCATTCAGGAAGAGATTGACTTTTCCCGAAAGGCCAAGGTTATCTTCGGCTTGATATTGAAGTTTTGCCGTAGATTCGCCCAGAACAAGTGTCTCCGGGTCACCAAACAGGGTCTTTCGAGAGATTTTGACTTCGCCGCTGGCTGAATTCAGTTTGACTTCCGGCTGAATGTTGCAATCAAATGTGAGTTTACCTGTCACATTCAGTGCATCATCGCCATTCTTATATCCTTTCTGGCGAAGGAACAGGCCTGCCGAACCGTGGACTTTTTCAAGTACGCTGTTATTGATGTCGGCGAAGAAATCGGCGGCAGCCGTTCTCTTTTTCTCGGATCCGATACCATATTCATAGACCGTTTCCTGAGCATTTTCGCCCATCGATTTGTGTTTGAAATCACCAAAGATCGTTTCTTTGTCACAGGAAACGCCAACGCTGCCAGTGATGCCTGATTCCCGGACATATTCCAAACCTTTTTTACCGGTTCCAACCGTCAAATCGAGCTGGTTGCTTCGATTCGGGATCGGCATCAACAAATGAACTCCACCGTTGATTTCTGCGGATTTCAAGCCATCTTTATCGAGACGACATTCAGCATGACACGGCGTCTTCTGGGTTGTGACCTGAACTTTTTCGACTTTGAAATCACAGGATGTATCGGCGGAAACATCAAATTTAGCCAACGCCCCGGTCTTCACATCCATTTCAAAGTCGGCGGTTCCCTTGGCAATTTCGATCTTACCCTTGCCGCCTGTGCCTGCGGCAAAACGCCCTGTGAAGTTTGCTTTGCCTGCAAATTCTTTCAGCGAATTATCTTTGAGGGTCGCGTGAATATTGCTTCCCTTGCTCAGAATCGATGCCTTGTGCTGGTCTTCTTTTCCAAACGACATCACGATGTCTTTGGCTGGGCTGACCGACACTTTGCCGTTAAATTTCGCGTTCTGGACGTCATATTCAAGCTTTTCTCCCTTCAAATTGAGAGAGTAGCCATTCTTCAGGATTTGATTTTCCTTGTCGGTATTATTGTAGCGAATGAGTATTTTGCCGCCGATCTTATCCAGACCTTCCCTGCACGCTTTCACATCAAATGCTGACTTCGGAAGAAGAATAAACTCATCGACATCTTTTATCTCATCGAGCTTATAATTCTTCGTCGTTTCAACGTGAACATTACCATTGATATCTGAATCCTCGTTCTGAAGATCCGTGATATCAAAATTCATATTGCCTTTGAATTCCAGCGGTGCCTTGTCATTTCCAAAGATCTTCGTTTCACCTGTATAAACGGCATCTGCGTGAAGACTCGTAACCTTGCTTTCGGCTATCGACGTCGAGATATTCGATCCCTTCTGAAGGGACAGTTCTGTCTTCGCCTCATGCAGGCACATCTTGGTTTCTTTATCGGCCGTTGACAGCTTCACTTCCGCCACATCGAACGTGCCATCATCCATGTTCAGATTGCCGTTCGTGAACGACCCTAAGAACCAGGCCTGACCCTTGTCAAATATACTGTTGACAATCTTGAGTTTGGCATCGGCATCAAACCCGATATTGGTCAGTTCATTCTTTTCAAAATGAAGCTTAATCCTCGTTTGGTTATTGCCGAGGAATGTCAAATCATCGCGTAACTTATATGATTCGTTCAGTCCTACTTCCGCAACGCCGGTGAACGTCTCGCCTTCAACATCGTACGTGAAGTTCTTCAAATAGCCTTCATTGACAAGCGGCTTCGCCATGTTGCCGAACTTCACACTCGATTCAAAGGCCAGATTACCTGTCACCGATGTAATCGCTGAGTCTGTAATCTTCGCCGTCAACGCCGATTTCGTTCGTCTCTGACTGCTCAAAAGCTTGATGTAGTTATCGCCTTTCTGAATGCCAACATCTTCTGTGAACTGGACGCTGGCTGAACCGTTCAGATTGCCGGTATCCAAATCGTAGGTACATCGAATGAATTCACCGTTAAACCCGACTTTGCCTGTGGTATGAAGCTGTCCCTTCTCCTCCGGTGTCTCCTGCGGCGCTTCTCCGCCACCGGCGCCTTTGGCTCCATAGCTGTATTTACCGCTGAACCCGATCGGCTTAATGACATCATTTTCCATGGCCAGCGAAGCTTTTGCACCTTTGTGAATGCGGAATTTGTCTGACAGTTCATATTCCTTGCTCAGAACAAAATCACCTGACGCTTTGAATCCATCCGGACCGATTTCACAGGCTGCATCACATTTCGCAAATTCCGTCTTCCCGTCGCGTGACAATATCAGGGCACCGCGTGCATTCAGCTTATTGCCGCGACCGGAAATCGCAATACCGTCTTTGCCGCTCTTGAGATTCGGGTGATTAAAGCTGATCCTGCCGTTGACTTTGTCCACACCATTGGCCGTGATCCCTGCTGAAAACGCATCGATCGAAACACAGCCCATTTTCCACGGTTTGGACAAACTGATCTTGCCCGTGAATGCGCCTTTGGCATCCACTCTCATTTCGTCGAGTTTAAGCGGACACGTCATGCCGCCAATCGACAAATTCACTGGCCCGGTCACGTTGGCATCCACGAACCCGTTGGCATCAAACGATACTTCTCCCGTCAGGCTGCCTCGGACAAGGCTGTTTTCTGTCGGAAGAGCAAAATTCGGGGCTTTCACCGTCAATTTGCCGGACTCGAATTCATTATTGCTGATCCGCGCATTACCACTCGCTGACAGCACCGATCCAATTTTGGCTGTTGCCGTGCAGTCAGCACACAAGAGGTCCTTCGACGAATAACTCGCTTCATTGACTGAAAGACTTACCGTCGTCGGCGATTCTTCCGTTCCGCCTACTCGCCGATCGGCAAATCGAACCGCTTTGCCCAATTTGGCCGAAAATGCCTCTCCATCATACGCAACCTTGAGTTCAACCGCATCTTTCGGACTCGCCAAAAATCCAAGATTGCTCACGGAAAGGTTGCCCGTTATGCCTGACAAATCTCCACCCACGGTCTTGAGATTGACCGTGCCGGAATATCGCATCGGACCGGCTACTGCGCTTTCTTCTTCTTTCTTGTCTGTCTGATTGGGTTTGCCATGACCCTGGCCTTTGCCGGGCACTTTGCCGGGCATTTTGCCCGGTACTTCTTTGCCGCCGGCCTTGCCTTTCCCGGCGCCTTTCTCTCCAACGCCCTCGGTTCCGCCGCTTTTCCTGTCTCCGATTTCTTTCGCCGCCGCTCCGGACTGGCTCTTATTCGAAACCTTCAACGCTCCGTCAAACTTCGTCTCTTCGCCCAACGTCACCGTGCCAGAAACCGTCGTCTCGATCGAGCTTTCAAACAGCGTCGGATGACTCGTCTGATCAAACTGACCAACAAGCTTCGCATCGCGTCCTTCCGCCTTCGCAAAGCTGAATTTCGCATGCAAATCCTCAATGCCGGGAATCTGCACCGTCGTCTTAAACTCACCCGACGGAACATACGTCCCTTTTGCGCCCTTCGTCAGCTTAAACGTCAGATTCGGCGCTTCCATATACGGCGCCTTCAAATCCGCACTCACGACGATTTGCTTCAGATCCTCACGCTCTATCGATACTTCGCCCTTCGTACACGTCAAATACGGCAAATTCCAATCAAGCGAAACACTCGCATTCGTGCCGTTCTTCTTCAGTTCCAGCGTCTTGTTCAAACCAATCTGCGGAACGTTGATCGTGTAACGCATCAGCGTATTGCCATCGCCTGTCTGCGTTTTCTGCGAATGAAATCCAACAGGAACTCTCGAATTCGTTTGACCCTTGCCGCTCCCTGCCGGTTTGCGCGACATCGTCGACGCTTTCTTTCTCACCTGACTGTTGAGTGCCTTGACCTTCTGCGGCCCAACAATCCCCTCCAGCCGATTCAACACGCGCGCATACACATACGGTCTGTCGATAAACAAATCCGTCATGTCACGCACAATGTCATCCGACTGCTTCAATTGCGCAATCAGGGTCTCCGTAATGTCGTCTTCCCACCCCTGCGGCAACTGATCCGATACCTTCGGAAGCTCTTCCAGTACCCGATGCTCAAGTTCATAACCTGACATAATTTCCTCCTGATTTGAGGCTCTTTCATAATTCGTCAGTTCCTCACTGACACAAAAAACCATTTCTAACTACGCAACATCTAATCCAATTCGCACTTTTTTATCATCAGTTTCCTCACAAATCTTTCCATCCTCAACTTTTCCCCCATTTTACGCCATTCAACACAACGCTTTCTCCCCCTCATCCGAAATCTTCTGCTCCTCAATCACAGTTCACCCGAGGTAAATTCACAAATCTGCTGAAAAATTGAAAATAAACAGAATTTTACGCAATTTTAAGGCAGAAAATGACGAAAGCCGGGCGGTGGGGTCCCGGCGGGGAACAATTGTAAGGCAGCCCAAAAGGCATAAACCACTTAAAATATTGAGGATTCCAAAGAGCTCAGCCCTTTGGCGGAGTTCGGGGCAGAGCCCCGGCAGTAACACCCTCCCCAACCTTTTCTTTCTCTCACCCCCTTTTTATGACATATACTCACTTCACTTTTCGGCCTTTTTCGGCCCATCCCCCTTTCCCCATTGTGGTCTTTTGACCTCACTTTCTTAAGCATCATGATGTCCAAAATCGCTCTCTTCTTTAAGGGAATGGCCATGGGAACCGTCGATATCGTCCCTGGCGTCAGCGGCAGCACCGTCGCCGTTCTCCTCGGCATATACGAACGCTTCATAAACGCCCTCAAAAACATTAACGCCCCTCTCATTTGCGACTGCTTCGCACCTTTCACTCACAAGTTCTCCAGGGATTCCCGAACCCAATTCCTCAAATCCTGGAAAACCGCCGACATGCCCTGGCTCTGCACTCTGCTCGCCGGACTCGCAACCGCTTTCGTCGTCGCCAGTTTCGTCATCCCCGCTCTCATGGAACGATTCCCTCAGGTCATGCGCGGTCTCTTCTTCGGACTCGTCCTCGGCTCCATCGCAACCCCCATCAGAAGCATCAAAAAATTCAAATGGAACCGCTTTCTCGCCATCGCCCTCTTCGCCGCTTCGTTTTACATCATCCTCGGTCAGCAGGTCTCTCCTCCCGTCAGCCTCGAAACCGTCTCATCCCTCCCCGGCCAAACCCTCGAAACAATCTGCACACAGGCCCCCTGTTTCAACGCGCCCGCTGACGTACTCGCCATCCCGCAAAACGAACAGCTTCGCTCTATCATCTCAAATCCCGCTGACATTCTCCCAGAAAACACCCCAGTCACCATCCAAAAACCATACGCTCTTTTCTGCCTCCTGGCCGGATTCCTCGCTATATGCGCCATGCTCCTGCCCGGAATCTCCGGCAGCTTCATCCTGCTCGTTCTCGGCTGCTACTACTTCATGCTCAATACCGGAAAAGGCTTCCTCAACGCCCTGGCTCACGGCACTTTTTACCCCATGCACCTTCTCTACCTCGGATGCTTCGTCCTCGGCGCACTCGTCGGAATCGCACTCTTCTCCCGCGCCCTGACATGGCTCCTAAAACATCACCGCGACCTCACGCTTGCCGCCATCATCGGCATTCTCCTCGGATGCCTGCGCGCCGTCTGGCCTTTTCGCGAAACCATCGACGGAAATCCCCACCTTTTCCTCCCCTCGGCATCGACGCCAAACCTCGCCCCTACCCTCATCGCCGCATTCTGTGGGCTCGCCATCGTCGCCGCAACCATCGTGATACAAAATCGATTCGACAAAAAATCGCTCCAGGAGCCACCCTCTTTGCCCGACGAAGTTTCAAACTCCGGCGAAAATCACGCGTAATGGCGATCGGCTATCGGCCCTTCGGGCCAATACGCCGCTCCTTGGGCGCCGCTAATAGATACGCCGCGCCTTTTTTTTGTGATATATAAACGCGCTGTGCGAATCATAACGTGCTGTGCAAATATATAAATCCAGCTTTCACAACACATCCCCATCCCCAATGGAGAAGGAAACAATATTAGACAAATCCGCTTTCCTCGCTCAGCTTTTCTTGCAATTCAGTGCCTTGGCAATCATCGCTTTGTCTTCATCGGAAAGAGTGAGCAACTGTGCGGCTCTATCAAAATCACATTTGAGATTCTCCATGAGAGATTTCACGTTGTTTACAAGTTTTGCGTTGCTTTCTTCTCTCATTTCTTCTTTGGCTTCCCCCTGTGCTTCATCCCAAAGTGCCTGTAATGCTGCGTTCATATTTCCTCGCTCAGCTTTTCTTGCAATTCAGTGCCTTGGCAATCATCGCTTTGTCTTCATCGGAAAGAGTGAGCAGCTGTGCGGCTCTATCAAAATCACATTTGAGATTCTCCATGAGAGATTTCACATTTCGAACTTTTTCTTCTCTCATTTCTTCTCTCATTTCTTCTCTCATTTCTTCCTTGGCTTCTCCCTGTGCTTCATCCCAAAGTGCCTGTAATGCTGCGTTCATATTTCCACCCTCCTTATGTTCGATTTCTGCATCCTTTAGCTGCCTGAATTTACCAGCCATGGACTGGTCATGCATTTTATCAGGACTGCTTGCAAACAGATCCTGAATCAACAAACCAACGGGATCATTCCCTTGGTACATCCCATTTACATAGATGAAGTGAATACCGTCGTCAAAGATTTTCCCGGTTTCGCGAATGATGTGATCGATGTGATACAGCGGATATTTCCGCCCCAGTTCCCCCTGTTCAAAGATGTTCTTCTCCATGACCATGATGACGTGAACATCAGGCAGTTTATCGACTTTTTCGCCTTTTTTCAGCGCATTCGCATCCAACAGGCTCTGATTATACCGCAGTCTTTTTGGGAACGCACCATATCGTTCTCGCTGAAATTCGATGTTGTGTACACCGCCCTGTGCATCTTCGGCATAAATATCAAGCCGGACGGCGCGTCCTTTCAGATTTGCAATCTTGTACTGCGTTTTGACACTTTTAACGATCAAATCATCGCGTTCCAGTATGATATTGATCATCTTCTGCACATTTTCGCAGTCGCCATCGAAAAATACGGTCATCATGATATCATCAATCAGCCGCAATTCAGCCCAAATGGCCTGGCAAAACTCTTTGGTAAACCGCTTTCGCTTTCTTTTCATCGCACATGCCCTCCCTGGTTCGAGCTCGCATTCTATCGCTCGCCAAAGACAGCGAGTCAAAAGAAAAATGTGCGCAAAGCGAGTTCTGGCGAGGATTTGAAACGTGCTACTGACTTTTGCATTGGATGGGTCTGCCGTGGAGACGTGCGGCGCCATGTCGCCATGGGAAATAGCCGCCCGCGTATTCGGCAACGCCGAATAGCGGGCGGCAAAGGGCCGTATCGGCGCACGCCGATAGGCCCGATGCGTGCGGCGTATCGCGAAGCGATAGCCACCGCTCCATCCCCTTTCCATGAAAAGACCAGGCTGTACCGAATTTATGCTGTATATCGATTTACCTTGAGTGAGCAGTCACAAAAAACATCTTATTCAAACATTCCGAAAGCAAATCGTGCTAAACAGATTCGCCATTTTGACTGTGACGTTTTGACAGTTTTGAGCGAGGTTATTCGATGTTCCAAACGAGTGTGTTTAGAAAGTATATTCGCAGTATTGACCAGACAGCGGTTGATGCCGCATGGGCACGATTTGAAGCGATGTTTTTGAACGACGAAAAACAGCAGAACATTCGCGATTCGATCGAGATTCAGTACCAGGAAGGCTTTTGTCGCGACCTGTTTTGCCACGTATTGGGCTATACGATTAATCCCGAACCCGGTTTTAATCTCAAAACGGAGCAGAAAAACCAGAATGTATCGTCGAAGTTCGACAACCGTTCGGCCGATGCCGCTGTCATCCTGAACGGCAATGTTCGCGTCATTATCGAGCTCAAAGGCTGCGACACACTCGATTTGTCGAAAGTTGAAAATCAAGCCTTCGGCTATAAAGCCCATCAGCCCGGCTGTCGTTACGTCGTCATCAGCAACTTTGAACGATTGCGATTCTATATCGATACCGCCGACAAATACCTCGAATTCAACCTGTTCACGCTGACAAAAGACGAATTCACAAAGCTCTATCTCTGCCTCGCGCTGACGCAAATTGAGAATGACATCCCTGCGCACATTAAAGCCGATTCGCTGACCAGCGAAACTGAAATTACAGCCAATTTTTACAAGGATTACTCGGCGTTTAAGCGCAATCTCTTCAACAATATCGTCGAACACAACGCCGATCAATTCGACAAACTGCTGCTCTTTCGCAAAACACAAAAACTTCTCGATCGCATCATTTTTATTCTCTTTTGCGAAGATCGCGGACTTTTGATTGCCAATACCGTCGCTAAAATCATCAAACGATGGGGCGACTTGAAGAAACTCGATGCCTATCAGCCGCTTTACAATCTGTTTAAACGCCATTTCGGTTATATCGATGCCGGACATCAAGACGATGAAATCACCGTATTCGGCTACAATGGCGGTCTCTTTAGGACTGACGAAGTGCTCGATGCGCTTGTCATTGACGATGACATCTTGCTCGGCACGCAAAAGCTCTCCAATTACGACTTTGAAAGCGATGTTTCTGTCGATATTCTAGGGCACATCTTCGAACACAGCCTGACCGAAATCGAGGAAATCCAGAATCAGATCATCACTGAAAATGCCTCTGTAAATAGCGAAACACAAGAGACCCAAAAGACATCAAAGCGCAAAAAAGACGGCGTTTTCTACACACCAGCTTATATTACCAAATATATTGTTGAGAACACGATCGGCCGCTTATGCGATGAAAAGAAAAATGAACTCGGCATTGACGAAGAAACCTACGCAGAGCGCAACAAGAAAAACACCAAAAAAGAGCAGGATACAAAGAAACAACTTGCCGAGACGCTCGATCAATACCGCAATTGGCTGTTAAGCCTCAAGATCTGCGATCCTGCCTGCGGATCGGGGGCATTTCTCAATGCGGCGCTTCAGTTTTTGCAAAACGAGCATCATCTGATCGACATCTACAAAGCGCATATTTACGGTTATAGCCTCATCTTGAGC
>JAZRVP010000010.1:0-4789 GCA_045599245.1 Myxococcota bacterium | reverse complement strand
AGTTGATTTCTGAGCGCAGAAATTCTTCTCCAATTTTCACAAGAGGCCGTCCATCCTTTCCAATTCGCTCTTCCTCACGGATACCAAGGATTCGTTTAACAGCCGGAATATCTTTTGCATTGTTCACGATACGACATTATATCATTTTTTAACGAAAATAAATTTTTGGGGGGGCGCCGCCTATCTCCTTCGTCGATACGGCGGACGCGCGGCGGCTATTGGCAAAGCCAATACACCGCCGCAATAAGTATCGAGTATAAGGCGTTCACTTTTGCAGACTCAATAAAGCGTGCGTTTGCGCGTTTAGTGTATGGTTGATATTTTTACGCCGCAAAAATCATGGAAAAGATTTGGATTTTCTAACATCCTACGTCTATCGGTAAATTTATCTTTATTATCATGATTTTCTTTTAATTCACGCTCTATCTCGGAAAGTGTTCTACCAACTTGATTCTTATATTTTCCGCCAGCTTTTTTCAGGGCTTTATATAGGCTGTCATTGCCACAATTGATTGCGATATCCATTGGCGTATTTCCATCATTATTTTCTTCGTTCAATTTTGTCCCTGCTTTAATTAATACATTGGCTGCATTTACGTTGTCCACGAGATGGAGCGGGGTATTGCCGTCATTGTTTTTTGCATTCACGTCAGCCCCCGCTGAAATGAAGATTTCTATAACGTTTGCAGGCATTTCCTTATGAAGAATAGTATCGTTATTTAACGGATCGCGCCAATGAATCGGTAATTGTAATTGTTTTATAATATATTGATTGAGGTCTTTTGAGAATTCACCTTGTGATAATAAATCTATGGCGAATTCAATAATTTCATCAATATCATCTCCAGACTCTAAATCGAATTTTATAGTTTCAGAGAAAATATATTTCGTAATATTTTCCGAGTTGGAAGCGAGAAGCCATGAAGCGAGAAGCCATGAAATAGCATCGTCATCATGAGCGAGAAAATGGTAATTGGCGTTTAGTTCCTTGAGTACGCTCAATCTTTGTGAAGGCGATATCGATGCATGTTGAAATTTTGAACCACGCTCGCGAATCTCAACGAGATCGCCAGCTTTGAGTTCAAAGAGTGCGCTGCCTGCGCATTCGAATATATCGGGATTTATCAAATACACGACAAGCCATTCCAAATCCTCGCTTTCTAAATTATCCTTACCCCCTGTTTTAATTTTGACTAGTTGGATAAATTCATTATATTCTTTAGCCATGTTGAGCGCCTTGATAAGACAACGATCTTCATCTTCTTGGGTGGCACAGCTCTGGTAAAATTTAGTCGGTTTATATTTGCTGTCAATATTATTATCACTCTTGAAAGCAGTTTTCTTGGGGGGCTTTTTAACTGGAACTGCTTTTTCTGGAATTGCTTTTGATTCTGCTTTGGGATTTGGATCTGCCCACGTGCTTTGGATGGGGGCACAAAACATAATTGATGCAAAGACAAAAAATGTTAAAAGTTTGCTTGGTAAAATTCTATTGTATTTATTCATGTGAATGACCATTAATGTTGGTTGTTAAAACGAGAGAGGTAAACTTTTGTCACTTTGATATTCGGCCTCAGGAGTCGATTGACAAAGAAATGCCATCCGTCGACATTTTGCACTATTTACCAGAATATTGCGCTATTTCGAAGAATTTTAGTTACTGCTCACCCGGGGGGATTGACACACCTCTCCCTTTACGTTTTGTCTGATCGCAAAACGCATTTTCTCCCCTGTCTCACTTTTTAGTGTTGAAACTTTCTAGGCCATAATTGGCGTCAGACGATAATTGGCTTAGCAAAGATGTTTTTGATTCCCTCGAATACGCTTATGCCAACGCGTTTCATGGTCTCGATGACGCTTTTATCAATACAGAACTCGTCGATGCCTTGCTCAGTGCGAAAGCCGCCAGAAACCTTTTGACGATTCTTGCATTTTCTCAGGTCTCTTTCTGACAGGTTGTTTGTGAAATCAACATCAGTCCGATGCGCAAACAACAAATGGTTTTCCTTGTACTTCGTCAACCTGTTCAGCAACCTTACTTCGTCGTTTTTCGCTTCTGATACTGACAATGTGCTGTTCTCTTTTCTTCCCTCAGCAATTAACGAATCATAACGGCTGGAGATAGTATTCCAGGCATTTGTTTGGGCGAGTGGGATTCCTTTTTCCTGAATGCCAGTTTTCCGTGTTCAGTGCCGTTACAAGTCTTTTCTGCAATGAACGCCATTCTCACGTCTTTGCTGACTTCCGACGGCATGCGGCGAAAAAAGCGCTGGCTTCCTCCAGAAACTCGTTCTCTTCTTTCAGACGCTTATTCTCTCGTTTCAATTCGTTTACTTGCTTGCGTAGTTCCATGAGCTCTTCGTTCATCGTCAATGTTCGTGCTGGTGTTTGCGTGCCTGGGCCAAGATCCAGCTTTCCCTGACGGTACGCGTGCACCCAGCCATAAATTGTGTTCTCTGGCAGATTCAACTCCGCACAGACAGAAATAGTGTCAACTATTTTTGTACAACATCATGAACTCGACATCCCAAAATTTGCTTCCTATATCAGTTTCGAAAACTACTTATTTCAAGGGCGTAGTGCGCCCAATTTAAGCCCTCGTGGCTTTTCGAGGGCTTCATAAGCCGCTTTTGGCGGTTTACGAAGCTCCCGAAAGGAGCTTTGAGCTGAATTTATGATACATAGTGACATGATTTGGCTAAAAATTGTGTCACAGCGGAAAGCAATGATCAAAAGGCTCATTGATCAGACTTTCCTTAACGATCTTGTTTGAATATAATGAAGAGAAAGACTAATGGATATGCACAAACTATTCGATGAGTAATTTTTAGCGGACACGTGGCGGCGTATGCAATAGCCGCCGCCAGCGAGCCGTAGAGCCGTGTTGCGACACGGCTCAAGGCGAGCGCGTCGGCCGTATCGAGCAAAGCGAGATAGGCCGCGCCCCCCAAAAAATAAATCATACGATGGCTTCCATTGTGCGCACGGAACATTTCCTCGTCGCTGATTTTGCAGCCATTATGAATGCCGCTGTGTAATTTTTTTACTGGGTGCATCCACAATTTGATGCATCCTGCTATATATGATGCGCGGCTGTCGAAGTCTTCAGCTGATTTCGCAATTTGCTGGCGTGCGTTTGTTACTTTTTTCGCTTTGTTGGAGGAATGATGCGGGCTTTTGCCGTTGTTCTGTTTCTGGCCTTTTGTTTGTTGGCTTTTGCTGGTTGTCAGAAAAATGCCCTACACAATGATGCGGATGTCGTTTTCGAAACATCCAGTGTCGTTCAGGGGCATGATGAATTGGAAAGTTTGGATAAATCGAATGGAAAGATGGAAAATGAGGTTTCTATGGCAGAAAATCCCGGTCAAATGGCGCTCAATGGCTTTTCGCACCTTGCCGGAAGTGTCAGAATAGACAAAGATATCGTCGAAATTCGCATTCAGTCGAATCCGACAACGGGGTATCAATGGACTTGGCATGAGGATGCGGAAGGCAAAATGCTGATTAATATTCGCGATGAATTTTTGCCTCCTTCAACCGTTAATGAGCGAGGTGAAATGATCGCCGGAGCGAGTGGAACTCATGAATTTGAATTCAGGGGAATAGCAGAAGGCGTCGTGAACCTGACGTTGACTTATCGGCGTTCCTGGGAACCGCCCAGTGAAAATGACATCACATATCGGCTTGAAATCAGAGTTTCTGAGGATGGACGAATTTTGAGAGTCGTTCAGCGTTGAGTCTGTCGATATTGTGGGAATCTGTCACGTATTGTATTTGGAATTGACTTTTGCCAGGTGTATTTGCGATGCAAATGGTTTAAAAACAAACGATGTGTATCGTGATTCCGTCGGTCAGCAGGGAATTGAAATGTAAACTATACGCTTGTTCTGTAAGGATGAGGCGTTTTGTGGAGAAAAAATGACAAAAAAAGTAGCAGTTATTATTTGTGCATGTTCGTTGCTCGCGGCATCGTGTAACGAGCCGCAAAACGAGCCCGATACTTCACTGAATAAGCAGGCGATACTTCATGGGAGTGTAGACGATAACGATCCTGCGGTCGTCGGACTATTTTGGGAAACAAAAAAAGATAATGGCGAAATAGTATTGACGCCGAGTTGTACAGGAACGTTGATCCATCCACAATGGGTGTTGACGGCTGCACATTGTGTGGTCCAATTGAATAAAGCGCAAAATGATCAGGAATTGATGGATTTTAGTCGCCAGGTCGTTCTTTTGGGAGCATCGGCGGAGAACGGCAAAGTCATTTCAAGACTTGGCGATGAACGTACAAAAATATATTGGCATCACGATTATTTATTGGGTGACGAACAAGTTTTTCGAGATATTGCACTGATTAAATTGCCGGAGCCAATCTCTCAGACGGATATTCCCGAGCCGATTTTGCCAGTACCGAGCTGGTTGGCATTGCAGGATAAGGATTTGCCGATTTCCAGCCGTATCGTTGGCTTTGGATATGATGAATTTGGTGCGAGTGGACGTAAACTCGCCGCGAATATTCCTGTAACGAATTATTGTCACGATGTGAATAGTGTTGATGACCCTTTGCCTGGATGTAATGTTGGGAAAAAACATGTCGTTGGTGTGCATCCAAATATTAATTATCAAATGAAAAATGGATATGTTGATTTTGAAGATGAACTTCTGATGTCAAATGGAACATTATACTTGGACTCAAAAGATTCTACATTGTGTCATGGTGATTCTGGAGGCCCTGCGATTATTTCCATTGGCGGAAAAGAGTATGTCGGCGGCATAGCAAGTTATGGTT
>JAZRVP010000009.1:0-29152 GCA_045599245.1 Myxococcota bacterium | reverse complement strand
AGCCGGCGGATGGCGACGAAGTTGCAGTCGATGACGGTGACGAAAAGCCGGCGGATGGCGACGAAGTCGCGGCCGATGACGGTGACGAAAAGCCGGCGGATGGCGATGAAGTCGCGGCCGATGACGGTGACGAAAAGCCAGCAGATGGCGACGAAGTCGCGGCCGATGACGGTGACGAAAAGCCAGCAGATGGCGACGAAGTCGCGGCCGATGACGGTGACGAAAAGCCAGCGGATGGCGAAGCAAAAACTGCGGATGGACTCAAGCCTGCCGACTTTTTTGCAGCGAATAATGCTGCACAGGCCAATGATGATGGTGACAGCAACGCGATTGTTCGCGATCATCCCAAAGACGATGAGTTTGCCCCGAGCGTTAATGCCGGCAAAAATATCGATGACGGCAAAATCAAAGAGGTCATTAAGTTCAGTGGAAAGCTGACGAAAAAGCATCCGAAAGGCGGGACACTAAAAGACTATACGTGGGATTTCGGTGATGGAACGACGGCGACGGGACGCGAAACGAAGCATGCGTACGACAAAATCGGCACGTACACCGTTCTCCTTACGGTAGTGGATTCGCAGGGAAATGCGGGTCATGGAACGCGCACGGTTGTGATCAACCGCCCGGAGAGCAAGAACAAGTTTCTCGACAAGAGCCTTGTGAATGCGACGGAAGTGACGAGCGATGCATCGGGTGTTTCCGGGACGCATGACAAGGAGTACGAAGGGTCGGCGATTTCGGTCGAAGCATCCGGCTTTGTGCGGGCCGAAAAGGGAAGTCATTGCGATATTGTCGTGACGGTTAAAGGTGCCGGCGGCTGCATGAATACGAAGATAAAGACCTTTAAAGATGGATCGGAAGGAACGTTTTCACTCAAATCAACGTGCAAGACTCCGGCAGGTCAGTATTCGTGGTCTGTGGAGCGAAAGACCGTGAGTGGTACGTGTACGTTTTCAGGATTTGGTGTTGAAGGCAGCGAAGGGTAATTTGAGTGGGCGCTGCTATGAACTAAAAAAGGCTGCTCGTGAGAGCAGCCTTTTTTGGTTCATACGCCTGCGCCTTTTGGCCTATGCCAAAGGCATACGGCCAAAAAAGTGCGGTGTTGGTCTGAGGGCGGTTCCCGGCAAATAAGATTGCGTCTCATAACGGCTTGGTGCAAAGTGTGCGGCGGTGAGAGCCCGAAACCAATAAAAGACATAGAAAAAAGAGTGAGAAATCGATGGATTGCATACTGAAAAAAACACTTCGACGGGAATTTTATAACGATCACGGGATATCACAAATCCGAACGGAAGGTTGTTATGACGTCGAAGCGTTGAGAGAATGTCCTGTTTGCGGCGGTTTGCGACATATATTGAAGGTCAATCTGCAGGGGTACAGGGTTACGAGACCGTGTCCCGGAATGTATGAATTGCGTCGATTTGAGGCATATAATCAGGCCGGTATTCCGGCGCGATTCATGGATGCGTCCTTTGAAAATTATCGACTTGAGCAGCTCAAAGAGCCGTCGGCGATTAAAACATTTATCAGTAAAATGAAGAGTTATCAGAAAGGTGCGGCAGGATTTCTTCTCGAGGGAGGGCCGGGAACCGGCAAAACGCATCTTTTATGTGCATCAATACGATATCTGACATTGGAACTCGGTGTTTATTGTAAATATATCGATTATTCCAATCTATTGAGCGATATTCGAGCGTCATACAGTCAAAATATACCGGAATCACTCCACATCGAACCATTGGCATCTGTTCCTGTGCTGTTTATTGATGAGCTCGGCAAAGGACGAGATAAAAAGAATGATTTTGAATTTAGAATTATCGATGAAATTATCAATCGTCGATATAACAATCCGGAATTAACGACGGTATTTGCGAGCAATTATCGAGATAAAGACACGAGTGGATATAACAATTATCGAGCGAATGGGTACGGGAGTGATCCGCAAAAATGGAATGATTATTCGAGGAAACGATATCGGAGTGAGAATTTTCCGAATGACAAGGCATTCATGGCGTATGTTGAGACGTTGATGAAGACGGAACATATCGAAGATCGTGTGTCGGAGAGGACGGCATCGAGGATACTTGCGATGGCGGCGCCGACGTTCGTTGATGCTGTCGATTATCGGCGATCAAACGGATAATTGTTTGGTTAGTCGGGGCTCTGCCCCGAACCTCGCTGGGGCTTTGTTCCAGACTCCACCAAAGGACTAAGTCCTTTGGAAACCTCAATCTAACCATGATTCCTCGCCGGGGCCCCTCCTCAGTTCGCAATATGAAATGCACTTCGTTTCCCGAGCCTGTCGGCTCTCCAACTCGTTCATTTCGTTTGCTCACTGGGCTCTGCGATGCCAGCCGTCCACCGGACGCCTGCCTTCTCGGCCCCCCCCCGGCTCTCATCAATTTCTGCCTAAAAATTGCGAAATACGCCATATTCAATAAATATATGAATTAACCCTGGCTGAGCTGTAACCAGAAACGATTAATCAAAGACGCCTTTACTTGACTACATCTATCATAATTTTATAAAAAGGAGCGCATCTTACGTTCAAACAGAAATTGTTTTTTTATGGAGTATAGCGTGAAAACTCGGATTCCATTTTTATTCGTTGTTGCCATGATTGCCGCGATGGCAGGTACAGGATGCTCGGATGAAAAAAATGATTCGTGTCAATATGCATCCAAATGCGTTGACAATGCCGTCGTTTATTCCGCACTCAACTCTGACTGTTCGGATGTTCCCAAAAGCATTCTGTGCAAAGACAGTGAAATCTGTTCAACAGATGACAACAACGAGGCTTATTGCAAAGAGCTTCTTGAAGCCACGTGTGATCCGGACAGTTTTGCAAGCATCTGTCAAGACAAAACATCCGTGATAACCTGTTCAGCAGAGGGCACGCAGGTTGCTCAAAAATGTGAAGACAGCGAAAAATGTGCCGTTTCCATGGATGGGAATGCTGTTTGTATCGACAAAGATATCGGGCTGTGCGATCCGGACAGTTTCATCAACTCCTGTGAATCGGATGAACTCGGGGTTTATTGCGATTCTTTGGGTCACATAGTGACACATACGTGCGGCGACAACCAAAAATGCGCTCTGATTGATACGGGCGGTCTCGTCTGTATCAATAAGACGTCCACGACAACTGATCCGGGAAACCCCTGTAATATTCAAACATTTGAAAGGAGATGCGATCACACAAAAAATATCGGTTACTATTGCAGCAATGAAACGGGCAAAGTGACCGGCATTCAATGTGAAAGCGGCACGCACTGTTTTGTGGACAACAATTTTTTAAAGTGCGTCGAGGAGTGTACCGACCAGGAGGTTTCATCAAGCAAACTTTTGTGCAATGAGACGGAACTGACGTTTAAGTTTTCTGATTCGCAGAACGTTTACTACGGCATCAATGCCGTCTGCGAATATAATCTCAGCGCCAAAAGCAACATCTGGGCTCCCCGCAATTTTGTTATTACAAAGTGTAAAGATATGAAGACACTCGAATATTGTGATGAAACACAGAAAAATCAGACGATCGTCTGCGAGGGTTCGACACTGTGTCAAACCCATGATGCATCGACAAAGGTCACGGAGCTAAACGTCTGCAAATAATTTTTTGAAGCAGCATTCAACTGAACATGTTTTAGGGATAACGGTGAACACAGTTCGCCGTTTTGGCGGCAGAATGTGGCTTTGATGTTTTGACAGATGCTGTTTGCGGGACAGGGAAGCACGGCGAAAGGGAAATGAAAGGGAATGGATATCAATAGAGAAAACAAAGGTTGAATGAAAGACAAGGGGTATACTCTGCGCTAAAAACTTGCTTAATTTTAAGTTTTGTATGAGTATAAGCAAATGTGGGTCTATGTACCTACATGGTTTTCTTTTTCCAGATTGTATTGACAGCTATGGGTCTTGATAAAAATCATTATATAGGCAAGGTTCTTTCCGGTGGTTACCGGATTGAGCGTTTCGTTGGGTCGGGAGCATTTGCATACGTTTATTATGCAGTTGCGCCGAATGGACAGGGATGTGCTGTTAAGATTCAGTATAATCTTGTATCCGATGCCCGCATACGCTTCAGCCGAGAGATCAAGGTTCTGCGCGAATTGCCGCCGAACGACTACCTCGTAAAATACTATGCAGATGGCATGACGCCTGAAGGCTATCCATACCTAATTATGGAATTTGTCGATGGCATCACATTGAAAGAAGCTCTCAAACGTCGAAAAATTTGGCCGGTTGGAGAATCTTGTGACCTCATACTTCAGCTTTGTGACGCATTCGGTGGTCTGCATCAGCTCGGTGTCGTTCACCGAGACGTCAAACCAGACAACATCATGATTACCCGAAGCCATCAGGTAAAATTGATGGACCTTGGCCTTATCAAAGATGCTCAGGGGTTGTGCAAACTCTTCGAAAGCGAAGATATTATGGAAGGAAAAGACTTTGCCGACAACCTCGACAAAGGCGTTCTTGCCGGTACTCCCGAGTATATGGCTCCGGAACAGTTCTCCGATCCATCCCTTGCCGATGAATCTCAGGCCAAAACAGATACCTGGACTGACGTTTACAGCCTAGGGCTCATCTTCTATGAAATGCTCGTCGGCCGAAAACTGTTTATCTTCAGCCCGCCATCCAATGCCAACCAGAATGAATTTGCCAAAGCATTGCTCGACTTCCTGACGCTCAGAACGCAGCAGGTCGATGAAGAAATCATTCCTCCGCCCAATGTTCCTTATCAACTCTGGACTGTCATTGCCAAGGCTCTTCATGCTGATCCAACCATGCGTCAGCACAATGCTTCTGAATTTGCCGAAGATCTTCAGCGTTATCTTAAAACGGGTGAAGGCGTCGTCGATTCCGACAGCGATAAAACAAGTGCCATTGATTTGGCTAAATTCACGAGTGCACTCAATTCGTCAGGCGCCTTGAGTTCTGCCGTTGCAGCCGCCGGTCAGGAACAGCTCTATGCCGGAAACGCAAAAGGACTTACGGCTCCGCCGCCTACGCCCAATGCACCTCAGAGCATTTCCGGTCTTCCCAATATTCCCGGTACAGCCGGATATGTTGAACCCATAGAAGAAGAAGATAACGGAAACTTCTGGCTCTGGCTAACGCTTATCGTCTTGCTCCTGCTCGTGGCCCTCGGCCTTTTCTTTATCTTTTACTTCCAATGATTTTTCTCATCCCATGAAATCAGCCGCCGCAAGCGGCTGATTTTTTGTTCTTTTGCACTTTGAGATTCCATATATGACCTTGAATCAGAAACTTTCCATGATCGCAACCTGCGCTCGCGGGTTCGAAGCTTTCCTTCAAAATGAACTCGCTTCTCTCGGCACGTCAAATCCTCAGATTTCAAACGGTGCCGTCACATTTCAGGCTTCTTTTGAACACGCAATGAAGCTTTGCCTCTGGTCAAGACTGGCAAACAAAATAGAGGTCCTCGTTGCAGAAAGTCACGTCCTCAATGAACAGGACATTTATGCACTCGGCCGTCAGATACCGCTTGATCCGTGGTTTGCACCGGCATCGACGTTCTGTATTCGTGCTCACGTCAATGATAAGAAATTCACAAACAGCATTTTTCTTTCTCAAAAGCTGAAAGACGGCATTGTCGATCACATGAGAGAGGTCTGGGGACAGCGATGCTCCATCGATATCGATCGTCCTGACATCATCGTCGGACTTCAGGTCATTGATCGTAAAGCCCGCATTTTTATTGAACTTCAGGGCGATCCATTAAACATGAGAGGCTATCGTCGGCGCCAGATTCAAGCGCCTATTCGAGAAACACTTGCGGCTTCTATGATTGCCATGAGCGGTTGGAATTCCCAATCCGATGTTTTTATTGACCCCATGTGCGGTTCGGGAACGTTTGCGATTGAAGCGGCTCTGATTGCGACTCAAACAGCGCCCGGAATTCAACGCCACTTTGCTTTTGAACATCTGCCCTTCTTCCTCGATGTGGCGCCTAAATGGAATGCCATGAGGAAGGAAGCAAAAGAACGTTCACAACAGGCTCGAAAATCGTTCAAGACAGAGATTAGAGCTCTGGATATTGATGATTCGGCGCTCGATATTGCACAAAACAACGCCCAGACAGCCGGCGTTGCGGATCTCATTCACTTTTCTCGCGGTGACATTCTTAAACTTGCTCCGGTTACGGCCTGTCTCGTAACCAATCCGCCCTACGGTGAACGCATTACGGTCGATGATCTCGATCTGCCTGAATTTTATTATCAGCTCGGCCGCCATTTGCGATCGTTTAAAGATTCATCGGTCACGATTATTTCCACAGCTGAACTGCTCAAGAAAAATATGCACATGAAACCGGATGCCCGATGTGCAACGTTCAATGGTCCCATTGAATGCGAAGTTGCCCGGTATCGTCTCGGCGGTTTCAAACCAACCAATTCATAAGGAAACGACATGTCAAAAAGTCCCAATGAATTTATCACACACGGTGATCTGAAAGACCTGGCAGGTCTTCCGAAAAATGTCAATCTTGGTACGAATAAAAAGCGCATAAGCGGCCAGGTTGAAGCAGGTCATGCCCATATTGAAGGCGATATGGAACTGGGCAAAAAATGCATTACCGCGCTTCGTTCAAGCGGTGAATTTAAACGAGCCACCCAGGGATTTCACTCGTATCCGGCTCGTCTTCATCCCGAAGCCGCCCGCCTTCTCATGGAAGCACTTCCAGGAAAATCACTTGCCGATCCCTTCTGTGGCGGCGGCACGATTCTCGTGGAAGGACTCATTGCCGGTCGAAATGTCTTTGGCTCCGATCTGAGTCCCATTGCAACACTCGTTGCAACCGCAAGAACTGCCCTGCTCTCCCCTGAACAGCTCGAAAGACTTCAAACCGAACTCGACGCCATTCATCAGAAAGCCACAACTGCAATTGCAGAAAACAAATCCGTTTTCCTTCACCCGGCCATCCTCAAATACAAGAGTTGGTACAAAACCAATTGTTTTAACGAACTCGCTTGTCTGTATGACGCCATTCGTACGTGTTCCAGTGAACTTAAACCGCTGTTTCAGGCCGTTTTTTCAAGCCTTGTCGTGAAATACAGCCTTCGTGCCTCGGATACATCCAATAAAGTTGTCTACATTCCGCGAAAGAATGGAACTGTTCTCAGAGCATTTGCAGAAAAATCCAAAGAATACGTCAAACAGCTCTCGGAACTTCAGACGCTTGTACCGCCAGATACCAATCCAGCCAGCATAAGTCTTGCCGATGCACGTCATCCGGGATTTGAAAACGTCGATACCATCATTACATCCCCCCCCTATCCCGGGACGTACGATTATCTGCCGCTCCAGCAGCTTCGTTCAGCCTGGTTTGACCTTCAGATGAGAGAGAACGAGGAAATCGGATCCCGGCGTTCATTTAAGCAGGTCAAGGCGGCGTATGATGCCTGGCTCAAGGATACGGATCGCTGGGTAGCTTCGTGTGCCAGGGCACTTGTAAAAGGCGGTCATTTGGCCGTTGTTGTGGGCGAAGGCATGCAGGGCGACAAGACACTTCGCGTTGCAAAGCCGACGATTCAGGCGGCAGAAAAAACCGGCATGAAGCTCGTGACATCCGCCTCAGTCGATCGTCATGATCCGGCGACAAAGATGAAAAAAATCGAATACATTCTCGTTTTTGAAAAAGTCTAAATCATGTCAGAAAACGCGAATTTGTATGAGCTGCAGGCCAGATTGAAGCAGTTCAATGAAGACCGGGACTGGGATCAGTTTCACAGTCCCCGAAATCTGGCCATGTGTCTGTCGGTTGAAGCCGGCGAACTTCTCGAATGCTTTTTGTGGAGCAAAGACGGTGAGTCAATACCCGAGAAAAAGCGCGATCATGTCGAGGAAGAGGCGGCTGATGTATTGATTTGCCTGATCAATTTTTGCACACAAGCCGGAATCGATTTGCCCGCCGCATTTGAAGCCAAACTTGCCAAAAATGCGGCTAAATATCCCGTTGAAAAAGCACGTGGATCCAGGGCCAAATACGATGAATTATAAAACAGTTGTTCCGGCGTATGGCGCAGCCATAGCCGGAACGCCGCACCGTATTGCAGAGCAATAGGTGCGGTCCCCAGTTATAAAATCAACATCCCCAAAACGTTTGTTTTGACGATGCGGATGGACTGTTCGGCGGTCATGATGGCGATTTCACGGCCGGCCTGAGGCTCTCCCTGGGAAAGAAGCTGTGTCATTTGTCCTTCCTGAATTGGCTGATTGTTGTCCAAAATGGTCATTGGTATGCGTTCCTGGCTGTTTGGATCGAGTCCAGTCAGGAAGCCAAGACGATCGCGAAGTACACCATCCGGTGCACGATAATAAAGCGATCGAAGGAGCACGTCATTTGGCAGGGCATGAAGTTTCTGGAGTGCCCAGAGTGCATTGTATGCCACGCGGGAGTCAGCATCTGTCAGTCGTCTATACAAGGCATCCAGACAAGCCGTGCACTGAAGTTTTGCGGCAGTTGCCGCGCCCTGGACTGCAATCATGGATGAACTTGATGTAATGACATCGATAAGGATGGATGTCAGTTCCTGCTTTTCAAAAGCAGAAGCGAGTTCCGGGAAATGATACAATTTGTCCAATGCGGCGGAAATAATGACTGAATCATGGCTTTTTATGGCCATTGGCAAATAATTTCCGGCTTTTTCAGAGGACATGACTTTGAACCATGCGACCTGCATGTCAGGGCGCATTTGGTGGAACGCGGCAGGTTCCGGCAAAGTGTCGATGCGGCGCGCATAATGCAGCAGCCACAAAGCCGGTTCAGCATGAAGCCGTTTGGTGTCTCTGATACAGGTCTGAGCCTCCCTGAAAATTTCTTCGGGAATGGCCTGAACGGGCAAGCTGGAGGATGAAACTGCCAGAGCAATAGCCCATCTTGCGAGATAAGTGCGTCCGAACTCATCTATTTCGGAATGATCGAGAATGTTTTGGAACAAAGCCGGCCAAAAAACATCGGACTGAAGCGTGGCTCGCAGGGCAGAAACAGCCTGACTTTGAATCATGCTCCCCAATGCATCCCATATCACCTGATAAATGGCCTGAACCTCTGCAAACTGTCCTAAAAAAAAGATCGCAGAGGCTCGATATTCCGGGTGATTGAGAAGAGAAACGGCGTAGTCCCTGGAGGATGACTCGGCAGGCAATTTTTTAATAAATGCGAGCATTAATGCCGGATTTTGCTCGATTAGCTGACGCACCTCGATGTTTTTTTCGTGCAAAACCGCGTCTGTAAAAAGCGCGGCACCTTCACCGTGAAGGCGGTTGAGGACATTGAGAAGAGATGTTGACGAGAGTTTGTCTATCCAGAGCAGAAGCAGATTTAAAGCCTGGGGATCGGACTGATCTGCCAGAATTGAAGCCATCAGATCGAGATCTGTATCGGGTTCATGCCGAAAGACTTCGATCATTTGTGCAGGGAATGATTTGAGTTTTGGTGCGATAAGGGAAAGCGTTCGAAGAAGATTATGTCTGGTGTCGGGGTTGGCGTTCTGAATGGCCAAAACGAGAGGTTCGGCGATGAGTTCAGGGGTTCGAGCATAAGCGGCCGCGACACTGGTTGAATATGGATGAAAACCGGCAAGTGAGACGAAATTTGAAACGTATTGCTCGGCGAGTTCCTGAGGAAGATTTCGCAGGATTCGTTTTTGAAGTTCATCGGGATGACCGGGATCGATGGTCATGAAAAGCGAGTCATAACCAACGCCGGTTCGGGTCAGGGCTTTGAGGGCTTCGAGCCGGACATCATCGAGCGGATATTTTTTGATAATTTCCTGAAGGACGGGAGCCAGTTTTGGATTGGCAAGAATCTGAGCTGTGTGACAGGCTGCCAGAACGACATCATGGTCGTGATGACGAAGCATATCAGTCAGAAACGGCGTGCAGCTTTCGTCACAGATGCGAGTCATGACGTCGAGCGCACGAATAACCTCATCTGTTTTCTGTGAAGAAAGAGCCTCAATCGTTTTGGGCAAATCATCGAGATCCTGAGCCATACCGATTTGGGCACAGAACAGGAGCGAAAGAAGCGTAGTAAAAACGTTCAGAAATCTGAAATGCATCATGGATTAGGGATATTTGGACGAGCTTCTGAATTATCAGAGGCATTGCCTTCATCGAGCACGTCTGACGGCCTGTCTTCGGCATTTTTCCAGACGCGGAACAGGACCGAAGGCAGTTTTGACTCATCGAGAGCGACGTCAGACGGGAGATTAGAGACGGTAATATCCCGACTCGTGAGAAGTCTGGTATTGCTTTCGGTGTTGTTGTCATTTTCAGCATCGACGGTGACAAACAGCATGGAAGTATCGATCTTTGCCAGAGTTTCTTCATCGCCAACGAGTGTGAGATCGATGGTTGAAGGAACGAATTCGTAGTGCAGAGAGAGGTTAACAGGCCGAATAGGAACGCCTCGGACGACATGGAATTTGGATTTTGAAACGATATTGACCGTGACCATAACCTGTGGAGACTGTGCATTGAGTCCGACACGATTGAGGATGACCCAGCGGTTGACGGAGAAAGTGGCTGCTTTTCCGGTCAGATCGATGGGTTCGATGTAGAGCTGGCTAGTTTCTGCGATAAGGGAACTCGGTCCGGAAATCTCGACTTCAGGAGGTTGAATTTTGACTTCACCGAGCTGATATCCGGGAAGAAGTTCACCGGTAAATGCGTGATCGGTCGAGATGGCGACGGTTCTTTTTTCGAGTTTTTCGAGATCAAGGCCTATGAATTCCGGGGAGAATTTGTCGATTTTGACGCCTTCCGGGAGGCTGAGCATACCGGACTGAAGTGTAACCTGAATATTACCGTCTCGAGCCGGGGCGTTAAGGGTAATAATGCCGATATCATCGCGTTTGAAGCTGCGAAGGAGGGATGCACGGCCATGAACAGTAACATCGACTGTGGTGTGAGTGGAATTTGCCAGGGAGACAAAACCTTCAGGCACACGAATATCGACGGGAATTTTTTCGAATTTGAGGGTTGTGTTTCGATCGCCCAGGACGAAGAGAAAGAGGACGAGGCTGATGACGAGAGCGAACAGCTTGAGAGGGAGATTATTGGTAACCCGGCTGCGAATGGATCGTTTTCGTCGAATGTTAATGTTGTTGTCCTGACTGGATGCAGAACGATCGGCTTGTGAATTCATCAGCGATTTCCTTTCCAGTTTTTGAAGAATCGAATGAGAGCGGAGCTGCCGGCCATATTTCTTTGGGTATGGGACTGAACGAACATTTTATGGAGGTAATCGCGCAAAGCTTCCGGGGTGAGTTTTCGAGTAAGTTCTTCGCAGTGAGCGACAGAAATGATGCCGGTTTCTTCGGAGACGACGATGATAACGGCGTCAGTTGATTCGCTCAGGCCGATGGCGGCACGGTGGCGAGTTCCGAGGGTTTTGTCGATGCGATCGTTCGCCGAAAGGGGAAGAAAACAGCCGGCACTGTTGATGCGTTGATTTCGAATGATGACAGCACCGTCATGCGTTGGGTTGGCTTTATATGGGATGAAGAGGGAAACGAGGAGTTCCTTTGTGATGGTGGCATCGATTTTAATGCCTTCGACCATATATTGATCGAGAGCGGCATCCATTTCGATGGCGATGAGGGCACCTACTCTCTTTTCGCTCAAAAGCGAGGCAGCCTTAACGATTTCCTCGATGGGAGTTGCGCCGAGGCGGTCTTCAGTTGCAGGAGTTGAAAGTGAGCCTGTTTTACCAAATTCACTCAAACCACGACGAATGTCTTCCTGGAAAATAATGACGAGAATCACGATAAACGAAACGATGAATTTATCGAGGATCCAGTGAACTGTTCCGAGATCGAAGACTTCGGGTTTAGAGATGAAATAGAGGGTAATGAATATGAGAAGGCCGACGAGAACCTGCATGGCTTTGGTTCCGCGAATCAGCATGAGTATCTGATAAACGAGATACCAGACGATGAGAATGTCGAGGATGGCAAAGGCGACATCGGAAGCCGTATAGCCTTCAAAGTTTGAGAGTATCTGTTCAATCATGGTTGAGACTTTGTTGAAGAAGAGACGGCGATTTGTCTGGCGATGAGAGAAAGCTCTGGACGGTGGACGCGCACGCAGGAAGCTCCGTGACTAAAAGCGATCGCAGAAGCGAGAGCTGTCGGCCAGTCGAGAGCATCCGTACGCAAAGCGGTTGTTTTTGCGAGACAACGTTTTCGGCTGTGAGCAATAAGAATGGGACAACCGAGAGGAGCCAGAGCGGCGGGAGCCTCGGCTATCAGTCTCAAATCATTATCTAATCCTTTTCCGAAACCGATGCCTGGATCGAGCATAATCGAACGCGGACAAACGCCTGTATTTACCGCAAATTCAAAGCGTTTTGTCAATTGATTGACGATTTTTTTCAAGCATTCGTCAAAAGGCAGTACGGGATCGGAATGCGCCCCCCAAGCCATGAGAATGAGACCGGCTCCGGCGTCCCGAACGGCGCCATAGATGCGGTTTTCCCTTCCGTATTCCGGTTCCGGCCCCTGTCCGACGTCGTTGATGATGTCAGCAAGGCCGTTGTCCAGTGCCCATTCAATCGTCTGAAAATGGCGAGAATCCAGAGAAACCGGCACATTGACGTGGTCTTTTGCCCAGAATAATGGCTTGCGAAGGCGTTCAATTTCGTCTTCACTTGATATCGGCGTCGAACCGGGACGCGTCGACTCTGCCCCAATATCGAGAATATCCGCACCTTTAGCACATAAATCTTGTGCAAATTCAAAGTTTAACGGGCTTTTTTCTTCGCAAAATGAAGAAAATGAATCAGGGGAAACGTTCCAGATTCCCATAATTTTTTTATCAAAATCGAACACCATAGGCATTTATCACTATTTGTGGCAAATCGGTGAAACTGCATCCTCGAGCCATTCAATGGCGGGTACAAAAAAAAGCCGCCCCGGGGCGGCTTTCTTTACGACAGTTCAATGGGTGGAAGATCGTCATCGTCGTCTTTTTTCGACTTGTACTTCGTATCATAGCTGTCCAAATCGTCTGTTTTGGCCAACGGGTTGTTCGAAGTATCGGCTGTATTATTGGCCTGTTTTTTCTTTTCATCGATTTTTTTGAGTTCTTCTTCGAGTTCCTTCTGAGCGTCGGCGGCTTCATTTTCATCGAATTCCGACATCATTTTGTCGTATACGTTCTGGAGCTCGTCGCCAACCATGCTTTCACGAATTTTTTGAACGTGATTGTGATATTTGACGTCTTTCAAGGCATCAGGGTTTTCTTTTTTAATGCGTTCAAATTCCTCGATATCCTTCTCGGTGAGTTCTTTATTTCCGAAGACATATTCGACTTCGTCGCATTCTTTTTCGGTATTTGCGAGCATATCGAGCAGGCCGTCATCGATAGCATTTTTGTGTGTTTTGGCATAATTGGCGGCTTTCTTGGCTGTAACGGCCATTTTGGATTCAAAAGCGACCTTTGCGACGCGTGGTTTTTCAGCGGTATCTCGTTTTTTGAACTCATCTTTAAGTGCATCCATCCCGTCTTTGAGAAGGATTTCGACGTCCTGAACATCAAGTGTTTCAAATTCGATGAGTGCATCTGCGAGGAGTTTAACCTTGTCGAGGTTTTCCATGATGAGTTTCTGGCTCATTTCGTATCCCTCGTTGAGGAAACGTCGAACTTCGTCATCGATGATTTGAGCGGTATGTTCGGAGTAATTTCTGGCGTGAGAGAGTTCTCTTCCGAGGAAAGGCTGTTCGTCCTGATCGCCGAAAGCGATGGGTCCGAGGATGTCGCTCATGCCCCATTCGACGACCATTCTTCTGGCGAGTTTTGTTGCTTGTTCAAGGTCATTACCGGCGCCGGTTGTGAGCTGATGGAAGATGATATCTTCGACGATTCGGCCGCCCATGCAGATGGCGATTCGGTTGATGGCATATTTTTTAGTGACGCAAAGGCGATCTTCAACGGGAATGGAATAAGTGACGCCGAGAGCGCGTCCGCGCGGGACGATGGTAATTTTCTGCAAAGGATCGACGTCGTCTTTTCCGAGCAGAAGCGTGACCATGGCATGACCGGCTTCGTGATAGGCGGTTGTTTTCTTTTCGTGATCGCTGATGACCATGCTTTTTCGTTCGCGTCCCATGGCGATTTTATCGCGAGCCTCGACGAAGTCTTTCATTTCGAGGCATTCGGCGTCGCGAGCGGCGGCGATGAGAGCGGCTTCATTGGCGACATTTTCGAGTTCCGCGCCGGAAGCGCCCGGCATAAGTCTGGCGATATTATCGAGATCGACATCGGGCCCGAGGGGCTTGTCTTTTGTATGAACTTCGAGAATGCTTTTTCGTCCGCGCACATCAGGGGTTGGAACGACGACGCGTCGATCGAAACGTCCCGGACGAAGGAGTGCGGGGTCGAGAACGTCAGGACGGTTTGTAGCGGCCATGACAATAATCCCTTCATTGGCCTCGAAGCCGTCCATTTCGACGAGAAGCTGGTTGAGGGTCTGTTCGCGTTCATCGTGACCGCCGCCAAGGCCTGCGCCTCTGTAACGGCCGACGGCATCGATTTCGTCGATAAAGATGATGCAGCGACCGCTTTTCTTAGCCTGTTCAAAGAGGTCACGGACACGGCTGGCGCCGACGCCGACAAACATTTCGACAAAGTCCGACCCGGAAATACTGTAAAAAGGAACGCCAGCTTCGCCGGCAACGCCTTTGGCCAGAAGGGTTTTACCCGTCCCCGGCGATCCCATGAGCAGAACGCCTTTGGGAATGCGGCCGCCGAGGCGCTGGTATTTGCCGGGGAATTTCAAAAAGTCGACGATTTCAACGAGTTCGGCTTTCGCCTCATCAATGCCGGCGATGTCGGCAAATGTCACCTTATGCTGGTCCGGCGTGAGCATGTGTGCTTTGGAACGTCCAAAACTCAGCGCTTTCCCGCCGCCAATCTGAGACTGCCTGAAAAAGAAAATAAAAACACCAATCAAAAGAAGCGTCGGCAGGGAATAAATGAGGAGCAGCTGCCACCACGCTTCACCTTCCTGTTCGATGAATTCATAGGATATTTTTTGTTCATCGAGCAGATCCTGCATATCGGCATTCAGGACGCCCACGGTCTCATAGGTTTCGTGATTTTCAAACGAGGTCTGAGCTTTTTCGGTAAAGGTGCCGGTAATTTTTTCGCCCTCAACCGTGACGCTTTCGATCTGGCCTTCCCGAACGGCCTGCGAAAACTCACTGAATTTGAGTTTCTGCGTTGATTCATGACCGCCGGATGTCTGCATGAATAGTCCGCACAGAAGCACGAGCATGCAGAGTAAAAATATTAAACGTCCAACGTTTCCCTTCACTTGATTCTATCCCGATATCAAACGCCCAATTTTTCGCAAAATGCGTGAAATGACAGGGCGATTCATCCAGTACAGCCAAAAACTGAGATTTCCGGCAGCCAAAAAAACGCACGCATTCTAATGATTATTGACGCAACTGCCAGATATAAATGACATAAACAGTCTTTTTTTGTTACGGAACGCGTCTATGTCCGCTTTGCGGCCATACGACAGCGTCTGCGCATCCTATGGCCCGTGGCCATACGGCTGCGCTTTTATATATGGTTAATCCTCTTGAGGTTCCACATCGTCTTCGTCGGCATAATCTTCCGGGCAAAGCCCACTCTCCAAAAAACCATGCGCCTTCAAAAATGCAGAGGCTTCATCATCCAGCGCAGGATTGTTGTGCTCCAGGCGAACGTTGACAGACATTTCGTCGATTTCATAGCTCTGCCAAATCGGGAGGTAATGAGAGATTCTGTCGCTGTCAAAGTAATCCAGCCAGACGAGATCGAGAACATCGAGCGCCTTGCTGTAGGCATCCATTGGATTCTCAATTTTGTTTTCCTCGCACTCGACGCTTGTTTCAACACAGACGTATGTCGTTCGGTCCGAATTTTCCAGTGTGCTGCTCACGAGCCCGAAGTGATGACAGACTTCCGTTTTGACCGTGAAATGCTCGTCGCCGGTTAAAAAACGTGCATATCTTTTTTGCATGACTTCGGCAATTTCACGTTCGAGATCCGCACCGAGAGAGACGCCTTTGTTTGGGTCCTGCGGCTTGAAGGCCGGTGTCGCAATGTGCTGCTTCTGAGCTTGTTCATGCGCACCGCAGCACTCGTGTTTATGGCCGCAGCATTCGTGATCATGGCAGCAGTCCTCGTGTTCGTGAGTGCCGCATTCCCCGTGTTCATGGCAGCAGCATTCGCTTTCGAGTTTGTGTTCATGGCAGCAGCAATGATTATCGTGATGACATTCTTTCATAATCAGCAAAGTCCTTAGTTTCAGGGTCCGGAATCTTCTGTGCCGCCGGATCTGAACTGGCTCGTTCGATCGACAGCCGGATCACAACGTCTCAGCAGTTCTGTTGGCGGCGTGATCTCATCGCGGATAATTTTATAGACATCGGCAAGAAAATACGGCTTTCCATCCTCGTCCACCGTGACGGTATGATATTCGATGAAAACATCAATGGGAGTGTTCAAATCGACGGCATGTTCGCCGGAAGCTTTGAAATAGCGGTCGACCTCCTTTTTGTTCCACTGCCCGTCGATTTCGAGGATTTCACGAGCCAGGTTCATGGCTTTTTCAACGCGCATACAGCCGTGAGAAAAGGCCCGAACGGGATAATTGAACATGCCCTGTTTTGGGGTATCGTGCAGATAAATATTGTGTCGGTTCGGGAAAATGAGCTTAACCTTTCCAAGTGCATTATTCTCGCCGGGTTTTTGACGCAGAACCCGTCCGCCGCCCTTTGGATTGACATACTCATAATCGGAATTTTCAAGCCATTTGGGGTCGGCCGCCATTTTGGGCAGAAATTCGTCGACCTCAATTCGCGGCGGAACATTCCAGTAGGGATTGAAAACGATATAAGTCATGTGCGCGTGCATGAGACGGGTTGAGTTCATGAGCTCCCATTCACGCGTTCGCGTATTGCACATTTTCGTGGAACTGCCGACGACGCATCGATGCGTCGCAACGAGTTTGTCCTCGTTCCACAATTCGGCGGTAAATGAAGGAATATTGATATAGACGAAGGTCTTGACGGGTTCAAAAAGCGTTTTGTGCCACCGCCGAATGTTGACTTCGATTTCGGCCAGTCTTTGAGTGGCGGGAACATTGAGACTTCTCCAGAAGACGTCCCCGACTTCGCCGGTTTCCTCAAGCTGATGATGTTTTTGATAGCTTTTTATGGCGGCCGTCAGTGGGGAATCAAAGGCATCGTCAATGGTGCCTGTGTAATATCCTTCGACAGAGAGACGTTTTTTCAGGTTTTTGACGAGCGGTGCATGGCCGCCGGCAAACATTCGATCAGGCGGCACGATTTCCCAGCCACCCTGTTCGACGATTTCTCGATAATGTTCGCGAAGTGCCTGAAGCTTTGCATACTGGCTGTGAACAGGAATGAGATGATTAAACCAGTTCCGTGCCTGGTCTTCGGTCTTGAGTTCGGAAAACTCGATGAAAGCATTGGCCAGTCGTGTTTCGATGATTCGGTTGTGAAACTTTGGATGGACATCATTGGGATTATCTTCGGTTGTGTACTGTTCGCGTTCTTCATCGGAAAGTTTTTCGAGATTTCCGAACTTCATTTTTTCACTGTATGCGAACCAGGCATCGGCGAAAGCGAATTCGAGAGCGTCATCGAGCTGGGCGATATCGCGTCTTTTCTCTGAAGCACGTTTGCACATGGCTGCGGCGCGAGGAACAGGCGTATGTTCTTCGTCGCAAAGCAGGATACAGGCCGCCTGAATTTTTCCATTTTTGTCGAGTTTATTAAATTCAGCGGCAGTCAAACCGAAAGATCCGTCCTCTGGAAGCGAATCGAGAGCCTTTGTCAGAGCCAGAAGCTCGAAGGAATTGAGAGGCGTGGCATGACCAATCCGCTCTCTCATTTTTTCGAGCCTGGACGAAGCATTTCGAAGTTTTTCGGCCCCAAATTCCTCTGGAGAAAGTGCGTGTTCATCGACTTTGTCGAGGACATCCAAAAGAGCGAGTGCCGGCGCGAGGAGGCGTCCGTCCTGAATGAAGATATTTTTTCGAGGCTGTGTTTCGACGGCATAAATTTCGGCAATAAGAGAGGATCTTCGGAACGTCGGAAGCATGGCCTCGAAATGCGGATCGATGTCGAGCGCTGCTCTTGGAACAGGTTTTGTCTTTTCCTTTCTTTCCCTGGCCTCCTGGTACAATTTTTCGGCATCCTGACGCCATTTCTGAAGGTCAGCACGTTTATCGGCCTGTTCAGTTCTGAGGGTCTGGATGGCTTTTTCATCGATAAATTGAGGGAAAGCATCGCCGACCTGAGTGGCAAGTTTTGACGGTTCTGATTGAATTTGAACGTATTTGTCCTGCACATTTGGGCATTGCTGAGAGCTGCAGGCAGCAGTCAGCAGGCAAGATCCCAACAATATGCAATGCCAAAGATGTCGCATAAAGAGCCTGAGGAGAAGGAAGAGCAGGAAGAGATAAAAAAGTTACTGTTCAGCCGGGGCTCTGCCCCGGACCCCGCTTAAGGGCTGAGCCCTTAAGAATCCGCAATATTTATAGGTGGTATAAGCCTTTTTGGCTGCCTAAAATTGTTCCCCGCCGGGGCCCCACACCCCGGCTCTCTGCATTTTCTGCCTTAAAATTGCGTAATATTTTGTCTTTTATCAATTACTCAGCAGATTTGTAAATTTACTTCGGCTGAGCTGTAACAAAAAAAAAGCACCGCAAGCGGTGCTTTTTTCAAAAGCTCAGGATGTGAATTACATCACGATGTCTTTGAGATTAACGCCGCTCTGCTCGCAGTAAGCGATGAGGCCGAGTTTGCTCACGGTGCGAAGAGCACGCGTGGAAAGGTGAATGCGGACATAGCGGCCGAGTTCAGGAACGAAAATACGTTTTGTCTGAATGTTCGGAAGCTGAACTTTCTTTGTTTTATTGTGGGCGTGGGAAACGTTGTTGCCAACGAGGGGGGATTTACCGGTGAATACACATTTACGTGCCATTTTTATGCTCCTGCTAATGACTTGCGAAACGCCAACCAATCCTGGCGCCTCTGACTTAATATGAATAACGCTCACAACCCGAAAAAACTCGCGTTGCGCAAAATCGCGCGCATATTACGCAAACTTGCTCGAATATCAAGCAAATTTTGACAAAATGGCGAAAATCCCCATTTGGATGCTGATACAGTCTGAAAAAAGCATCCGCCCCTCAAAAAAGATTTGCCCAAAACGAATGAGTGGTTAAAAGAGAGCGCCCGTTCTGGGGCGTAAAATTCCGCTGAAACATCCCATTGTGCAACAATATTATAGAGAAGAATTAAAATGGATTTCAATCAAAACCCGATGCTTAAACGAAGTGTGTCCAAGCTCATGACCTATGTGCTGATCTTTGTCATTCTCGAAGGCTGCGCCATTTTTGGCATGGCCCAGCTGATAGGCGGCATAGAAACATTTTGGGCTATTATCGGCATGATGCTCATCGGATATGCGATCAAGCCCGGAGACGTTGCCGGAAAAAAGAAGCCGGAAATGAGCAGCAGCTATGTTGTGAGAAAGCTCGTGGGCACATTATTTATGATACCGGGATTTCTTTCGTCGCTCATTGGAATTTTGGTGGCCATAAAGCCGATTCGCAGTTTTGCGCAGCGCAAAATCCTGCAAAAAATCCTGCCGCCTGGAATGGCGGAAAACCTAGGGAGTGATTTTTTCGGCAATCTGAACCAGAAAATGAATTTGGATGGCATGAACCCGGATTTCAGTCATTTTGATTTCAATTCAGCGACGAACGGCCGTGCGACGAAAGACATGGATCCGCGAAAACCGGATAAGAAGAAAAGTAAGAAGAAGAGAAAGAGCGGCGATGTTATTGATATTGACTATGAGGTGGAAGGCGGAAATCGTCGGGCTGAAGGCGAGACTGTTGTGGAAGTTGAGCGCGAGGTGAAGAAAAAGAAAGTGCCGAAGCAGCTGACAGCCGATGTGATAGATGTCGAGCACGAGTGGAAGGAATAGAATTGCGCGGGCGTATTGAGGCGAAGCCGAGGAGCCCGCGCGGCCGGGCTGTATCGGCCATTCAGGCCGATAAGCCGGCCCCCCCCCTCCAAAAAAAATGAAAAAAAGCTGAACCGGCAGTTCAGTATTGAGAGCCATCCGAATTTTTCAAATTCATTACAGGCAATTTGTCTAAATTCTTAAAAAAAGTTAAACTGTCTGTGTTTGTTTTTCAGGAGGTTTTGAGAAATGAAAAGAACGGCGCTCTTAACAGCACTCATCAGTCTACTCCTGTCAGGTTGTGCGTCATCCACGGATGATGAACCGCTGCAGGAATGCATGTATCAGAACACGCCATTTTCATGTCCGGTGTCGATGCGGTGCGGACCCGGAACGTGTCTTGATCAGAATTCCAAACTCTGCGGCCCGGAATTTAAGACCTGCGGAACATACGAAACGTGTGTGAATGAGGTTTGCGTGTGCGGCGGCCAGAACGGGCGAGTCTGTTCAGAGACGTGTTGTGCGGACGGGTGCATGGCGACGCAGACGGATCCGAAGAACTGCGGCGGCTGTGGAATAGTTTGCGGAGAAACGGAGACCTGTCAGTACGGAATATGCACTTCGTCCTGCGGGAACAATCTGACATCGTGCCGAACCGCTGATGGCGAGCGATGCAAAGACCTTCAGAATGACCCGGACAACTGCGGAGAATGCGGCAATCAGTGTGCACTTGGCAACATCTCGCTGCATTTTACGGGCAGTCAGTGCTCGCGCGGCAAATGCATTCTTCATTGCGAAACATCCTATTCAGATCAGAACGGAAATCCGGCTGACGGCTGTGAACTGAAGTCAGTCAATACATGCGGCAACGGGATTGTGGATGCGAATGAAGTTTGTGACGGCATTCGTCTGAACGATCAGACGTGTGCCACGGCGGTCGGAGTCGGATCCAAAGGCGTCCTTCGCTGCAGTCCGGACTGCAATTCGTTTATCACGACAGGCTGCAGTGCGCCGACGCTCTGCGGCAATCACATTGTGGATGAAGGCGAAGCCTGTGACACGATGAATTTGAACGGCCAGAGCTGTGACAGGATTGTCGGTGCGGGATCGACAGGAACGCTGGAATGTCTCTCAAACTGTTCAGGTTTCAAGGTAACGGGATGCAGCAAGCCTTCGACGTGCGGCAACGGCATCATTGATGCGGGAGAAGTGTGTGACACCGATGTGAAACTCACCTGTGCCAATGTCGTGGGTCCCGGTTCGACGGGCAAACTTCGTTGTGCAGAAAACTGCGCGTCGTATGATGTTTCAGGGTGCACGAGTCCTGCGACGTGCGGCAACGGCATCCTTGAGAGCGGCGAAGAGTGTGATTCGACGAGTTTTGGAGCGGCGACGTGCGCAAGCGCAATAGGTGCGGGATCGATTGGAGATCTTCGCTGTACCTCCCAGTGCCGGATCGATTCATCCCACTGCTCTGCTCCGACATCCTGCGGCGACAATACCATCAACGGCAACGATGTCTGTGACGGCACGGCCCTGAACCATAAAACGTGTGCAGATATCGTCGGAGTCGGATCGACAGGGACGCTCAAATGTGCATCAAACTGCGCCAAATACGACATATCAGGATGTTCAGCCTCATCGAGCTGCAACAACGGCCTCATCGAAAACGGAGAGATTTGTGACGGCCTCAAGCTTAACGATCAGACCTGTGAGACAATCGTTGGAAAGGGATCGACGGGAACGCTGACGTGCAATGCGACATGCACGGGGTATGTTACGACAGGCTGCTCACCGATATCAAACTGCGGCAACGGCGTAATAGATGCTGGCGAAAGCTGTGACACCGATTCATTTAATGGCAAATCCTGTGAAAGCATTGTGGGCACCGGTTCCAAAGGCAGTCTTTCGTGTTCGTCGAACTGTCAGATAAGTCTGGCCAATTGCAGCGCCCCGGATCTGTGCGGGAATGGGAAACTTGATAAGAGCGCGGGCGAAGTATGTGACGGCACCGATTTCAACAATCAGACGTGCGCGAGCATCGTCGGAACGGGATCGACGGGGCAACTTGCCTGCGGCGCAGGGTGCATGCATTTCGATATCACGGGCTGCAGCAGCCAGAAGAAATGCGGTGACGGAACGATCAGTGACGGCGAAAAATGCGACGGAACGAATCTGGCGGGTCGTACGTGTGCGGATATCGTCGGAACAGGCTCGACCGGTACCCTTCGCTGCAGTCGAACGTGTGACACATTCGATGTCTCCGGCTGCAGCCCGAAAGTGACGTGCGGAAACGGCTCACTCGATCCCGGTGAAACTTGCGACAGCGACAAACTCAATGGCTGGACGTGCAAGGAACAGGTCGGTCCCAATTCAACGGGAACACCGAAATGCAATTCCACGTGCAATGGCTATGAAATCGGCACCTGCACCACCGAAAGCTGCGGAAATGGAAAGCGTGATACTGGTGAAGATTGCGACAAGACGGATTTTGGACCTGATTCAAATAAATGCAGTGAGTATAACAGCATTTATGCGTCCGGCAATCTCAAGTGCAGCAGCAAGTGTGCTATCGACACATCGTCATGTCAAAAGGCCTGCGGCAACGACAAAATTGACAAGAATGAGGTCTGTGACGGACAAAATTTCGGCTCCAAAACGTGTGCAAGTGAAGTCGGGCGTGGTTCTCAGGGAAACCTTAAATGCACCAATGAGTGTAAATCCATTGATACGAGCGGATGCTCAGATGCCGAGAGATGCGGAGACAACATCCTCAATGGCGCAGAAGAAGAATGTGACGGCAATGACTGGATTGTAAATTCGTGTACTGAATATCATGCAGCCATCTACACAGGCGGCAATCTGGTATGTAATCAGAAGACTTGCAAACTGGACGTATCGCAGTGCACGGTCAAAGCAAGTTGCAGCGATGAAGGCAGTGTCATCTGTCAGGACAACAAGCTGATGATGTGCAACGAAAGAGTCTGGGACGAAGTTGAAAGCTGCTCGAGAGTGCTGCCGGTTTGCAGTATTCCGGGAGAAGCCTGTTTGCCGAGCAGCTGGTGCAATGTCCAGTACATTGGCTATGATGAAAACAGGCCAAAAGACAATTGGGTGGGTTACAGCCGGATTCAAATTCCGGATGGTGTTACCCCGTCCGACATGGTTGCATATATGACCTGTACGACGGATTTATCCATTCCGGTTCGCGAATGGTCTGATGTCCGATGGGCCGATGGCTTTAAAAATGAGTCATGCAGTGAGTGCGGTGACAAAACAGAATACTGGACGCCGTATGGCGTGTCATTCTCAAGAGGGACGCATTATTGCACGTTTGTGTATCTCGTCGACGACAAGTATTTTGCCTGTCCTCCCGGAGTTAATTCCTACAGCGAACCAATTCCTATCCTGAGTTCAAGCGTTCTGACGAAAGAGACAACGTGGAAAGTTATCTATTAGTCTTCATTGGATAAAAGACGAGCCGCACAACAATTTGTGCGGTTTTTTTGTTACTGTTTAACTGGGGCTCTGCCCCGAATCCCGTCGTGGCTGCCTAATATTTTCTCGCCGGGAGCCTACCCGGCTCTCGTCAATTTCTGCCTTATATTTGCGAAATACTCTGCTCATATTTCAGACAATTTGTGAACTATTCCAGCCTGAGCTGTAATTTTTATTTTCATTTTTTAACACTTAAAATTGCAAGAAAGTGCAAACGCGGTTAGAAGGTATAAGGTTTGTGGGCATTAGCATAAGGATATGTGCATTGCATCAGGGAAGAAGCCACAGAAAAGCCGGTAATCTCATCGGTTCATTGATTTTGTTTTTAAGTATGTCGATGGGAGGCTGTCAGATTTCGGGCAGCCAGCACGAAGTGTCGGCGGCGGCAGTCCCGACGCAGAGCGCAGTATCGGAAACCGGGCAAAAGGATTTATCCGGAAAAAATGACACCGCGATATCAAAGGATGAGATACCGGTGGAGCCGATACTGAGTACGCACACGGCGGCACTTACTGCTCTAAAATCCGCAGAAAACGGGGGAATTGAAGCTGCTTTTACGAACTGTCTCGATTCAACATCATCCCTTGAAAAAGCCTGGTTAAAGGCCATCAGCCGGCGAACGCCGGGAGCCTGGATGCTTCTTGCACTTCGAATGGCAGAAACCAATGCCGGCTATATCCCTAAAGCCATTGAAATGATTGAGGAACTCAAGGCACGGGATACCGAAAAAAAGCTGGAGGATATATACAACTATCATCTCGGTCGTCTGTGGATGTATCGAGCCGAGCATAGTGACAATCCGCAGTCAGAGAATGCGTGGTATCAGGCATGGGCTGCATTTTCCGATGTCTTAAAGTATCGCAAGTCACCGTATTATCACGAAGCCAAAGCGGCAAGAATTAAGGCAGGCTTGGCACTTGATAAAGACATCACGCGGGATTTGAGAACATTTATACTGACCTATCCCGACTATCCGGGGCTGCACGAATTCAAGCTGGCCCTGGCCACACTGGATGAAAAAGAAGGACGCAAAGCGCAAGCCGAGCAAACGGTTCAGGACATTCTGTATTATTATCCGTGGTCAGGAACGGCGCCAAAAGCCGAAGAGTGGCTGAAACAAAGAGATGTGTCACTTTCGGAGAGGACTTTTGAAGAAGACTTTTCCCGTGTCGAATCACTTCGCAAAGCAAGGTTTTGGGATGATGCCGAGAAGGCCGCCGTGGAAACGATTCCGAATTATCCCGAAAGCTATCAGTTTCTTGTACAGCATGCGCGGATTGCCTACGAAAGAAGTTATCACGAAGAAGCAGCGCATCGATTTGAGTCGATATTAGAAAAGCTGGATGGCGAAACCAAGGACAAACTTCGCCCGGCGGGAGTGATTGCGTATATCTATCGAGCTTATGGCTATGCGGGAAATTGTGAAAAAGCCCTCGAGTATTTTTCGATGAATGCGCAGAAACTCGGCAAAAAGGATCGTGCAAAGTCGACAATGGAATTTGCGTTGAGCTGCGGAGAAATGCAACTGGCATGGGAAAATGCGAAAAAATATTACGAAACATTTTCCACAGCGAGCGACCATTTTCAGTACGGTCTGATAGCCTATCTCAATGGCGAATATGAGACAGCGCGTCAGCATTTTGCGGCGGCCGAAGCCGATCAAAACGGTTCGCTTGAACGCCGTTCGGCCTATTTTCTTGCACAGGCGACCTTGAAAAGTGCCGTAAAACAAGCCGAAGAAAAAGCCAAAGAAGCAGAACAGACCGAAAAAGACGGCAAAAAATCGACAAAAAAGAGTTCAAAAAAGCAGACGTCAAAATCAAAAAAATCGAAACTCCCCAAACTGTCCGAAGCCAGTGTGGAAAGAGCCAAAAACAAGTTTGAGTCAATCATTTCGTCGGATTCAAATGACTACTATGCGATACTGGCATGGTCCCGACTTGAAGAGCTCAAGCGAGATAACCAGGAAGAAATGCCGTCAACGCCGGTCATTCAGACCTTCAATGACATCGTTGTGGATGAAACACAGCCGCGTCCGTGGAATGATGAATTTTCATTTGATGAATCGATAAGTGTCGAAGCCTTTGACAAAGAAGCGGCCGCCTATATTTCGTTCATTCCGGAACTGGAACGCGTTTCATTTTTGCACGAAGCCGAGCTATATCGCGAAAGAAATGCACTTTTCAGGGCGATATCGATCGAGGTCAATGGCATCAGACGACTGTCAAAACGACCGAATCCCGCCAATTTATGGACGGCCAAATACAGCATTGACGGCCATCTCATCGACAACCGCCGCACCAATCGAGGTTACTGGGGATGTGACCTGAAGGAAAACTATTTTGAGCTTCCGGCGAAAACGAATGAAGAAGCCAGGTCGGCCATTGCCAAACGTCAGACGTCGATATATGACGCAGGTCCAGAGCTTCGAACATTTGTCCGCAATACCCTGGCGGGCTTTCACGACTATTATATGGCGCGAAAAAACACTCCGGCCCAGAAAACAGCCTGTGGAGGCGAAGCAAACCTTCGCGACTGTTCCATACTCTACCCTCATGCGTATTCGGAAGCCGTTCTAAAAGCCGCGAAAGCCAATCATGTGACGCCGGATTTGATCTGGTCTCTGATGAATATCGAGTCGGCATTTAATCCGGATTCGATATCGCATTCGGATGCTTACGGCCTTCTTCAAATTATACCGATGACGGGCTATAAGATAGCAGAGGCCATGGGGGTATCAGGTTTTGGCCCGTATGATTTGATTCGACCGGAGCGGTCGATCACGATGGGGACGTGGTATTTTAGCCAGATACTTCATAAATTTCATGGCTATGCGACACTCTCCATGGCCTCGTATAATGGAGGTCCCCATCAGGTAGCACGCTGGCTGACAGCCTGGTCAGGCAAAATGGAACACGATGCCTTTATCGAGCTGATTCCGTATGATGAAGCGAGAAATTACGTAAAAAAAGGAATGGCGAGACTGTTAATATTCCATCGGATTGACAGACAAAATCCGAAGCTGTTTTTTGAAATACCGAATACATTGCCGGAAACGTTTGAAACGATGCCAAATTATTAGGCCGCAAGCCAAAGGAGACGTGGTATGAGTTCGCTCAAAAACGTAACGATTCGCCGCATAAGGCTGGATGAACTGGATGTCATACAGGGATTTTATGCGAGCCAGGTGTCGCAGGATCACAATCCCATCACAGCGATACGAAGCAATCCGCGCCAGCTTGCGTGGGAAATGAGGCGCGTTCGGCAGCAGCTGCTGACGCAGCAAAAGTATCTGTCATACATAGCCGTAGCGGAACTGGCTGATGGAACGCAGGCATACGCGGGCTATGCCTCGGCAATCATCGAAGAGCAGGCACACATCTATGAAGTAGAGAATGTGGCATCGATCGAGGAGCTATGGGTTGAACCATCATATCGAGGCCAGGGAATAGGCCGGGCATTGATGGAAGAGCTTTTTGAAGGCATAGAAGAAATCGGCGTATCATGGGTAACAGTTCGGCTTCCGGAAGATATCGACGGAACACGCGCCTTTTTGGAGAAGATGGGATTTGAGCAAAAAACAGTGGAACTTCAGGCTCATTTAGATACAAAGAACTGATAAAAAGGTGTAGAGTGTAAGCTTGTATTTTCAGACGTTTTGTAGCGTCGTTTCATTCAATGTGATCAAGGAAAAAACAACATGACTGAACAGATGAGCGAATCCATGCAATTTTTCACGCCATGGACAGAGTCGATAACAGAAATTCTTGGCGTCCATCTCCATCGTTATCTCATGCCTCTGTTGATGGATCACAAGATCAGCCATCTCGGAGTTCTGGTCGGTTTTGAAGCGAGTCACATGCCGGCACTCGCCCTTCGGGTCTCGACGTATGGTTCAGAAGTGATCCCGTTTGACGAAAATTACGATGATCTCGTGACAGAAGCCAGAACTCACAGCGATCTTGCAACGCCAATCACGCGAAATATCGATGGAAAGAAACTCATCCTGTTCCCGATTCTTTCCATTTCGGAACCGGGCCGCGAACATATCCATGCCTTCGTAATGACCGAAAATGCAAAGCTTCTGGAAGCCGACATCCTGACAGTCGCCCTCAGAACCCGCATTAATGAAGCCATTCGTTCGTTCCGCCACAATTCCCTTCGCATCATTTTCGATGAATGTGAGGGCACCTCTCCTCGCGAATTTCTCGATCGCATTCTGGATTTGATTCCGGTTTGGTGCGGCTCCGATCATTCAGCCTGCCTGATTCTTTCCAGCTCGCTTGAATCAATGGTTATGAGCGGCGTCGGCCCTGCTCATTTCCAGATCGTCAACGAAAAACTGTACTGCGGTCCCAAGGATTCCGATAAACATTACGACAACCTTTCCTCTCTCGAATTCGTCGTCAGCCATGACGGCCAGTCCGGCCTTATCGGTCATGCCTTTGAAGAAGTTCGCCGCACCAAATCCGTTGGACTCAATATTTTTATCGGCGACTCCGAGACGGATGAATGGTTCTCCATGGGCGAAATTCAGAAAAACGCACACCGGTTTGCAACCAAATCCTATCGTCCAAAAGAGAAACTTACGGTTCTCCTTCCCCTTCTTTGCAGCAATGAAGTTGGTGATCAGGAACTTCTCGGTTTCCTGTCCCTCAATTTCTTTGAAACCATGCCGCTTGCCTCCCTCACGTCCCGCGTCCTTGAAACTCTCGCGACGCGTCTCGGCACGTATCTGCACCGTTCCTCATTCTTCAGCCTTTCAGCTCAGCAACTTTGGCTCCTCGAATGCGTTCGCGAAGAACAGGTTGCCGTCTCAAGACTTTGCAAAAACGCTGGTGAAGTCCGAAACGACGTCGCCATTCAGTCGTTTGTAAAGAACGTCAATTCACTTGTCGCCCAGTCAACACAGATTCCATGCTTTGCAATTGGTTATCGCGCGGTTTCTGAAAATGGTGACGATATCCTTCGTTTCACGGATCCGCACGGATTCACAATTTTTGATAACATCGATCTTCCAATATATGCCGATGACCCTTCAGAATCGTCACTTTCAGCACTTGCAGTTCGTCTGAATCGAGTCATTACCCTGACCGGTGGCGAGCTCAAAGACGGACGCACGGCATTCCAGAGCGATATTTATGTCAATGAGTCGAAAGGCCTGCTCTGTGACGGCCGTCTGGAAGACAACCTTTCAAGTGACTGGCGTAAACTGAGCAGTTATTACAAGCCCTCCCGAGAAGGCAGTTATGCGGCACTGTGTTACCCAATCCGCATGAAAGACGAAGTCGTCGGTGTCATAGCAGTTGAAGTCGATCGCGATACGAACTGGGTCTGGTGGACCGGATTTGGTTCCTACCTGTTCTATCGTCTGCTTGCAAATGAACTTGCCGCAGATTTCAGCGTGATGGGCCTCGATGTTCCGGAAGCCTAAGTAGTTTTGTTATGAATTTTTGAACGACCTATGTGCCAAGGCACATACGGTTGTTTTTTTGTGTCCGGCTATTGCGAAACGCAATACGCCGGACACGCTTTTTTGGTTACCAGCCGGGGCTCTGCCCCGAACCCCGCCGGGGCTCTGCCCCGAACTCCGCCGGGGCTCTGCCCCGAACCCCGCCAAAGGGCTGAG
>JAZRVP010000008.1:0-10214 GCA_045599245.1 Myxococcota bacterium | reverse complement strand
TTTGCTCACTGGGCTCTGCGATGCCAGCCGTCCACCGGACGCCTGCCTTCTCGGCCCCCCCGGCTCTCATCAATTTCTGCCTAAAAATTGCGAAATACGCCATATTCAATAGATATATGAATTAACCCTGGCTGAGCTGTAACAAAAAAACAGGTTTTGGCTATCAAGGCAAAAAAATAGACGCAGGCGGCGTCTATATAAAACAGCAGAAAAATGATGACCCTGGCGGGAGTCGAACTCGCGACTTACAGAGATTAGGAATCTCCAGCTCTATCCATCTGAGCTACAGGGCCAACGAACTATCCATCCCATAAAACAGCTCGTTTGTCAAGTCAGACGCAAATGAGTGGCAGGATGGAGTCGTTTGGACAATCTGCTTCAAAAATTTGCCAAACTGTTTTATTTTGCTTTGCCCCGTGACTGAGTGCATCGGATAAGCAACTATACAGAAAAAACTTAAAGAGGTTATATTTTGTCGAATTACGTGGTCGTAGAAGGGCTGATCGGCGTTGGTAAAACGAGTCTTTGCCGCCTGATGAAGCAGCAATATAATGCGCGGCTTGTTCTTGAGCCGTGTGAGGCTAATCCTTTTTTGGCGAGTTTTTACGCAGATCCGCAGCATTATGCTTTTCCTGCTCAGATGTTTTATCTGGCCAGTCGTTACCAGCAGCAGATTGATCTGCTTCAAAAAAATTTGTTCGAAGATTTGACGGTTGCAGACTATCTCTTTGATAAGGACCGTATCTTTGCTGAGCAGACGCTCAATGAAGACGAGATGGATTTGTATAATCGTTTTACCGATCTGCTGAGCCATCATGTTTCCATACCCGATTTTATTCTCTTTCTCGATGCCCCGACGGATATCGTATTAAGTCGAATTGCTCGCCGCTCCATTGATGCCGAACAGGTGATTGAAGCCAGTTATCTGGATGCTCTTCGCGTTCGTTATTATCGGCTTTGGGAACATTGGACCCGTTGTCCTGTCTATGTTCTCGATACGTCGACGCTCAATTATGTGGATAATCCTGAGGATGCTGATTTTATGTGTCGGCTTATGGACGGATATCTTCGACACGATCCCATTCCCGAGGCTCCAAGACCTTATCAGCAGGCAACGGGACAGCGTGTTCTTTTTAACCTGTAATTTCTTCCTCTCTCGAAGCTCTTTTCGGAGGTTTTATGACGCATGCAGAGGCGTTGCAAAAGATCGAGGACTGGCTTCTTGTCCCCGTAGACTACGAAGGTATTTTGCCTGCATTGGCGACGATTAAAGGCTCTGATGAATACGAAAGCTATGTGCGTCGTGTTGCGGATACCGAGTTCACGTCTTGTCAGAAAATTGACCGTGATGTGTGCGAGTTTATGACGAAAAGCTCTGAAAAGGTTGAGCGCAAAAAGGAACTGGAAAACAAGCTGGCGGCACTTGCAGGAAAGAAAGTCTCTCTGGATATCGAGGCATCGGAAGATGTTCTGGATGAGCTTGAACGCGAGAAATTTGGGAAAACGGAAGAAGAACTAAAGACCGAAGAGGAAAAAGCACGATACGAAGCATACGTTGATGGCTACATGACGGGGTCAAAAAATGCGGCTCTTCGCAGTAATAATGCAGGTAACTCACTTGTCCCGTGTTGTTCACATTGTGGCAGTCGCTATGAAGTACGTCTGGTTTATGAAGAAATGGGGTGCAGCACAATAGGACTGACTATTTTGCTGGCTTTCATCTGCTTTCCTCTGGCCCTGATTCCCATCCTGACTAGGAAAAAAGTCGAGCGGTATTTCTGTCCGCACTGCCATTGCTACAAAGATAAATAAAAAGGCCGCGAATGCGGCCTTTTTTGTGTGGTGTGGATGTTTTTGCATGGGATGAAAAAAAGCCGCTTTCGCGGCTTTTTTTATTTTGCGCATTCACCGGCGTGTGATGCGATGTAGTTGTCACCGTGTTTTTTGCAGGTATCGTTTGGATAACCGGCAGCTTTGGCTTTTCTGTAAAGGCTGTAAGCTTCGCAAACTTTTCCTTTAGCTTTTGCCATGGTTGCCTGATTACAAAGATCGGCGGCGTCAACGGAAGGCTTCGGAGCCGGAGCTTCAGCTTTTGGTTCTGAGGAGCCTTTGTTTGATTTGGCGGCTTTAGGAGCGGCATTTCCCGAACCGGAATCGCCGGAACCGGCTCTGCTGGCGCCTTTAGCCTTTTTAATAGCATCATCGAGTCTGTCGACATATTCGCTGAAGCTGTTGATTTTTTTGATTTCATCGCGATTGAGTTCAGCGGTATCGATGTCGCCATTTTCAATGGCTTTGATGGCGCCTTCATAGAGATGTTTTTGACGGCATTCATCGGCTTTGTCCGTCAATTTTTTCTCTCTCATAAGCTGATAGGCGTATGTTCCTGGCTTAATATTTTCGATTTCGGCCATTGCCGAGTTGCAGTCGTCATCGAAGAGGCTGTCCTGAGCGCGATCGAAAGCCTTTTTGGAGGAAAGCTCGCTCTGAAGGGCAGAGTTTTTAGCGAGATAACGCTGGTCATTGGGGAAGATTTCGCCGGCTTTATTGCAGGCATTTTCGGCAGCACCGAAGTTGCCTTTCTGCATGTCATCCTGGCATTTGAAAAGATTTTCGACGAATTCAGCTTCTTTTGCGGCTTTGTCATCGGCAGCGTTTGTCGTGACCTGAGGCGACTGATTATTGTTTTCGTTCTTGTCTTTGCTGAGATAGATGGCGAAGACTGCGAGGAAAGCAATGATAAGGAGGACGGTGCCGAGGAAATAGATGGGGATATTATTTTTGGGTGGTTCGTCGTTGATACCGAAATTGAGGGACCAGAAATCGCCGGGAGCGCAGAAGCGCATACTGACGTGTCCGAGCGTGATGCAGTCACCGCTGCTGAGTCTGAAGGCTTCGGTGATGGGAACGCCGTTAATTTTGGTGCCGTTTGAGCTGTTGAGATCACGAATTTCGTAATCGCCGCGAGCGTTTCTACGGACTTCGGCATGATGAGAGCTGACGCTCTGATGATTGATGTGAATGTCGCTGGCGGGGTCACGGCCAATGACGATTTTGGATCGCTGAACGTGATATTCGACGCCTGCAAAGTTCGAGGAAATGACGACGAAACGAGGCTGAAGATTTGGCTCAATATCGACAACTTCGTCGGTTTGTGTCTGGCGGGGATCCGGTTGATTTTCGTCCTGAATGTAGAGGCGATAGTCACCGATTCGGATTTCATCACCAAGAGCGAGAGGCGTTTTCCCCTCGATTTTGGCCGAATTGAGTTTGAGTCCGTAACGGGCTGCAACCGGCTCAATAAACAGACCTTCCGAGGTGGAAAAAATTCGGGCATGTTTTCGGGAGACGTTTCTTTCTCTCAGACGGATAAAGTTGCCTTCCTGACGGCCGATGGTTACATCGCTTTCATCGGGATTTATCGATGCAAGTTTTGATTTACCCTCGGAATCCTCAATTAAAATTCGGAGCATTTGACATCCTGTGCTTGGGTTAAAAGCCGCTGTCCAATTGAAAAATAATCTGCATTCACAGATATTTACTCAAACTTCAGTCTTATACACGATAAGCGGTTCTTTGCAAAGTTTGTATTTTTTGTGTGTCAAAATCTCGTTACTATTCTGCCAGACTTAATTCTCAAATTTTCTGAAATATGAGCAAAGATTGGCGAAAAACGGATTATTCGCAAATGTTAGTCAGAAAATGATGAGATCCGGTGAGGGCTCCGGCGAGGAAATGATTAGGCAGCTCCAAATGCTTATACCACCTAAAATATTGAGGATTCCAAAGGGCTCAGCCCTTTGGTGGGGTCTGGGGCAAAGCCCCAGCTGAATAGTAACAAAATCTCTCCCACACCACCCTCTGCTCAAAATTATTGGACGAATCGGCTCTTTTTATGTCAAAATATCTCGCCCTTTCGGGCGGCTTTTCGGGCGTCTCTCCTGCACTTCTCTGCCGCCCAATATTGCTTTTTCAAGGATGTAAGGCATGGTCGCTATTAAAATTTATGATACAGCTTCCCGTAACAAGGTCGATTTCGTTCCCTTGATTGATGGCAAAGTCTCCATCTATGTCTGCGGTCTTACCGTCTATGACTTGCCCCATATCGGGCATGCCAGAACTTTTGTCGTCTTCGATGTCTTCCGTCGTTTCCTCAAAAAAATCGGAATGGAAGTCAAATTCGTTCGAAATCACACCGACATCGACGACAAAATTATTCGACGTTCCAAAGAAGAAAATACAACCCCGCAAGAACTCGCTTCCCGCATGATTGACGCGCTTCATGCCGATATGGCTTCGATCGATGTCGAACAGGCCGATATCGAGCCTCGTGTCACTCAGCATATCCCCGATATCATTCAATTCATCCAGAAACTTTTCGACAACGGTTATGCCTATCAGGCCGGCGGCGATGTCTATTTCCGAGTCGCGGCGTTCAAAGATTATGGCCACCTCTCAAACCGAAATCTCGATGAAATGATTAACGGCGTGCGCATCGAAGTCAATGAAGCCAAGGAAGCCGCCGGTGATTTCGCCCTCTGGAAAGGTGAGCCCTCTGAAGAAAAACCGGGTTGGGATTCGCCATGGGGACGCGGCCGTCCCGGTTGGCATATCGAATGCACCTGCATGAGCACCAAATATCTTTCCCCGTCTTTTGATATCCACGGCGGCGGCCGAGATCTCATCTTCCCTCATCACGAAAATGAAATCGCTCAGGCTAAAGGCGCTCAGGCCGGCGACTTCGCCCGATACTGGATGCACGTCGGTATGGTCGAAATCAATGGCGAAAAAATGAGCCACTCCCTTAAAAACTTCTGGACCGTGCGCGATATCTCTAAACAGGTCCATCCCGAGGCTCTGCGCTATTTCTTCCTCACCACGCATTATCGCAACAATATTAATTTCTCTCACGATACGATCTATGAGGCAACCCTGCGCATTACCTCCCTGTATCGTACACTCGATGCCGCCGATAGATTGTGCGCACCCGCACTTGCTAAAAATCCAGAACTGGTTGCCGATGACGCCGTCGTCAATGAACAGGTTCAGGCTTTCGTCGAGGCCATGGCCGATGATCTCAATACCCCGAAAGCTCTCGCTATTATGGCTCAGAGCGCAAGACTTGCGAACGAAATCATCGACGCCAAAGGTAAAAAGAAACCTGAACAGATTAAGGCCGTTCTCAGCTACAGAAAAGCCCTCCAAATCATGGGCGACCACTGCGGACTCTTCTCCAGAACCCCTGAAAAGGCTCTCATCGAACTTCGCGATTATGCCGTCAAACGCCTCAATCTTGACGTCGCTCAGATCGAAGAACTCCTCGCTCAGAGAACTCAGGCTCGTGCCGACAAAAATTGGGCTGTCTCCGATCAGATTCGTGACAAACTCGCCGAAATGGGCGTCCAGATTCTCGATCGCCCTGAAGGAACCACTTGGCAGATTAACTAGCTTTTATCCCAAGGAGAGATCATGAGACTTTTATATAAGGCCCTGGCTAGTGTCGGTATGCTGGCTCTTTCTACCGCCGCCGCTCTTGGTGTGCGGCATCTCACAAAAGCCGCTCAAAAACGGAAAAATGAGACGGATAATGAGAATGCTCAAAATAATGAACCGACAAAAAATGTTGATGAAAAACAAGAGAATACATGCATAAATCTGGAAGAAAAATCGGTTTCTTCCGACGTTTCATCTTCTGAAAATGATGTGTCTGACGAGACTTCGCAGGATGCCTCTTCAGATGCTTCTGGTGATGCGCATTCTGACGACGATACGGTGCCTGCATCCGAGGATGGCTGTTCGTCGGATGAAAACATGAAAGACGCTTCCGATACCGAAGCCAAAGAAACGATCGAATAATCCTTTTCTGATCATTAACTGCCGGAATTCATTGAGCGGATTTCGGCAGTTTTTTGTCTGGAAACTGAATGCTAAACGGAACGGAACTCAATCTTCTATTTTCACAGGTTTTTGGCTATTCGTCGCAGGAATCCGGTCATCGAATGGGATTTCTCGTCGATGTGCCGTCGCTTGCAAGTGAGGATACGCCGCAGTGGCAGGCGCGCCGTCGTCTTGTCATGCGATGGGCTCGTACGCTGGCTCGCGTGTCGTTTCATGCCTGCATGGTGTATGCGTTTGAATCGGTTGGTCGGGCGGGACCGGATTTCATTCATTCCCTTCACTATGTTGCGCTTTCTGACGAAGTGCCCGAAACAGCGGATGAGCTGAGCCACTATCGCGGGGCCATTGCCGAGGCGGAGGAAGTTTATACACGGGCGGAGTTCTGGATCGCGCTTACACAGCATTCAGTGTCGGTGCCGCTCAAAAATGCCGCCATACGCTTTGGATTTCGTGCCGTGACGCTTTCCGGTCTGGTCGATTCGATGCTTCCCGCGCTTTCTGTTGACCTGCTCTCGATCGAATCCCGTGTGACAAAACTGGCTTCAGCTCTGACGATGGCAGGTCTTGCGCGCCTTGAATTCGATGTTCGCGGGGAGCGTTATGAGCTCGTCTTCGATCTGCGTTACCGGATGGGGTTTGCGCACACAGGCCGTTATGCGGAGAACACGCAGGTTGGGAGCCTTCCCGCCGGCGAGGCTTACATCGTGCCCTACGAAGGCGAGAAGATTGGCATTATTTCGATGACGGAGGGCATTCTTCCGATCGAGAAGGATGGAGAGATTGCGTTGTGTGAAATCTCCGAAAATCGCGTGGTCTGTATCGATGGAGACAATGCGTTTGCAGAGTCGCTTCGCAAGTCGATGATGGCGGACAGAATGCGGGCGAATGTGGCGGAACTTGGCCTCGGGATTCTGAACGAGTGGGGGATAGAACCGACGGGCTTGATGCAGCTGGATGAAAAACTCGGGGTTCACGTGGCATTTGGCCGTTCGGAGCATATTGGAGGCGTGACGTCGCCGTCGGATTTCAAGTCTCCTGCAACGGTGTCGCACACCGATTTTGTATTTCACCGCGCGCTGATGCCGGATATTCACATCGTTCGCGGGGCGCTTCACGGCGATGGTCGCGTCAAGGTGTTTATGTCGAATAACAAATATATGTGGGATATGTTGTAAATTCAGGGGATGAGAGGTGTGGGCGGCCTTTGCGTCGATGCCGCTGCATGCCGCGAACGGGCCTATGCCAAAGGCATACGGCCCTCTGGCGCCCGGCTATTGTCGTCCGAAGACAATACGCCGGGCGCTTTTTAGTTTTTGCCTCGTAATATGCCATCGCATCCATGCGAAGCGGGGCGGGATGTGATGTTTCCCTGTCTGAAGCATTTTTGTTTACTCCGCTCCTTATCTTCAATGGATATTTACCAGTAAGCAGAAAGTCATAAACTTCACATGGAGATAACATCTCGTGTTCAAGTGCGGACCATGCGTCTTTGCCCTTTGGCGTGTGATTCAAAAATAAAATGCGGAGCCGTATTGAGCGTCAGCGAAATAGGCGGAGCAAATCGGCGGACGTATTGAGCGCAAGCGAAACAGGCCGCCTCCCCAAACCGATAATATCGCCGCTGAAGTGTATTTTGTATGATATACACGATAGGCGTCGTTCATTGCGAAATGGCCGCTCTCTGCAAAATAATTCCTGAATTGAGGTTAAGATAATGGATAATAAAGCGCTGAAAAACCTGGAAGCCGATTTGTGGGAATCCGCCGATTTGCTTCGTGCCGGCTCGAAACTGACGTCTAATCAATATTGCATGCCGGTGCTGGGGCTGCTGTTTTTGCGCTATGCTTACAGCCGCTTTAAACTGGTCGAAAAGGAAATCCTGAAGGATCGACCGATGCGGCGCGGCAGGGTGATGCCGGTTGAAGCGAGCGATTTTAAGGAAAAAAGCGCCATTTTTCTGCCGAAAGAGGCACAGTATGACTATTTGGTGAATCTTCCGGCGAATGTCGCGGAGGCCGGGCTCGTGGGGATGAATGGCCAGCCGCTCAACAGCCTGGGCGAGGTCGTCAACCATGCCATGGAACTCGTCGAAGCGCAGAGTGAGCAGCTCGCCGGCGTTTTGCCGAAAGATTACACCATGTTCTCGGATGAACTTCTGGGGGAACTGCTGCGCATCTTTAATAATGACGCGCTGGATGAGGTCGGCGGCGACATCATGGGCCGCATTTATGAGTATTTTCTGAACAAATTCGCCAAAAATATCGCTTCTGACGATGGCGTGTTTTTTACGCCCAAGCCGCTGGTCAAGATGATCGTCAATGTGCTGGAGCCGGTGAGCGGCGTTTTGCTGGATTGTGCCTGCGGATCGGGCGGTATGTTCGTGCAGACGGGCGATTTCGTCAATGCGGCCGGTATGGCTGCCAACCAGGCGATGACGTTTTATGGCCAGGAAAAGGTCGAATACAATGCACAGCTTTGTTTGATGAATATGGCAGTGCATGGACTGACAGGCGTGATCAAGTCCGGCGATGAAGCCAATACTTTCTATCACGATGCGCACAATTTGGACGGCTGCTGCGATTATATCATGGCCAATCCGCCGTTTAATGTCGATAAAGTCAAGTCGGAATCGGCACAGGCCGCCGGACGTCTGCCGTTTGGATTGCCGGCGGTGAATAAAGCGAAGGAAATCGGCAATGCAAACTATCTTTGGATTTCCTACTTTTACAGCTACTTGAACGAAAAGGGCCGCGCGGGCTTTGTCATGGCTTCTTCGGCGACGGATAGCCAGGGGCGCGATAAGGATATTCGGCAGAAACTGGTAGAAACCGGCCATGTGGATGTCATGGTCAGCGTCGGCAACAACTTTTTCTATACGAAAAGTCTCCCGTGCTCGCTGTGGTTCTTTGATAAGGGCAAAAAGCTTGCAATTCAGGACAAAATTCTCTTTATCGATGCACGAAATTATTACACCGTCGTCGATCGAACCTTGAATGAATGGACCGAATGGCAGTTAAAGAACCTGAACGCCATCGTTTGGCTGTATCGCGGCGAGAAAGACAAGTATTCAGCGCTGATCGATGAATACCGCGACGCGCTGGGGTGCGATGAGCCTTTTAATGCGCAGGTGCATGCGCTTTCTGAAAGAATGAAAGCGCTTCGTGCAGAGGCAAAGAAAGCCGTCGACGCTGCCGACAAGCGCGACAAGAAAAAGACGCAGACCGAATATGACGAAAAACTGGCAGAACTGACCGAGTTTCTCACCATCGCGAAGGATGCCCACTGGCTTTACGAAAAATTCGGCACCGGCGAGTACAAAGATATCCTCGGCCTTTGCAAAGTTGCCTCGCGCGCCGAGGTTGCCGATAAGAATTACTCGCTCACACCGGGCGCGTATGTCGGCGTGGCCCCCGTCGAAGATGACGGCGTGGACTTTGAAGAACGCATGGCCGAAATCCACCGCGAATTGCTCTCCCTTCAGGCCGAAAGCAACGATCTCATGGAGACCATCTCGATGAATTTGAAGGAAATGGGCCTAGGATGAAGGTGCGCCGCCTATACCTTCGGTATACGGCGGACGCCCGTAGGCTATCGGCAAAGCCGATACGCCTACGGCGCGCGGCTTCTCCCGTTGGTCAATACGCCGCGCGTTTTAGATGCCACGCTTTGCAATGAAACAGGTTATGCATCATGAATTATGTCCCCACATTCAGCATAAATACCGCCATTTTTAATCAATCGATTGCCATTGCAGAAAAAGTTGGGTTGCTCAAAGAAGCCAACGTCTTTAAGGATATGCATCTGCGCAAAGCGAATCGCGTGAAATCGATTTATGCCTCCTGTGCGATCGAGAATAATTCGCTTTCACTCGATGAAGTGATGACAATTCTTTCTGGAAAAACCGTAATCGGACCGCTCAACGATATTATTGAAATTCAAAATGCGGCTTCTGCATACGAGCATTTCGAGTCGTATCAGCCGTTTTGTATCGATGATTTTTTGCGCGCACACAGTTACATGACGCATCATGCGATTTCTGAGTCGGGGCAGTTTAGAACAAAAGGTGTGGGAATCCTCAAAGGGGGCCAAATCGTTCACCAGGGGGCACCATCGCATTGTGTACCGCAACTCATGCGCGATCTTTTCGATTGGGCATCGCAATCGGATATCCATCTTTTGCTGAAGAGCTGTATCGTGCATTACGAGATAGAAAACATCCATCCGTTTGCCGATGGCAACGGTCGCATGGGGCGTTTGTGGCAATCCATCATTTTGGCACATTACGATGAACTCTTTCGCTTTATCCCCATCGAGTC
>JAZRVP010000007.1:0-5428 GCA_045599245.1 Myxococcota bacterium | reverse complement strand
CAATATATCGGCGACAGTGTCGGTAGGTATTTGTTCGTACGAGTGTACGAAGGAAGGTGAAAAGACGTGTCCGGATGGATGGAGCTGCCAGATCGTGGCCAAGGGCAAGTCATTGTATCCGGAGAATGCAACACTGCCGGTTTTGTTGTCTGAATCGGATTTGAATAGAACGCCTTTTGCTGCAATTTGTCGTCCAGATGTCTCGCCGGAGACAGCCGGCAATACGTCACTGAGCAGCGCCCTGTGCAGTAAGAGCAAGGACGCATGCGAAAAAGCGGGTCTTGTATATTATCACGGGATGTGTCTGGATAAGTGCGATACGCGTGACACATGTCCTCTGATGTTTGGCTGTGAAAGTGTTGATGTCGATGGCAGTGAAACGAAGGTATGTTTTCCCGTGGGCGGTTCATGTACGGGATGTTATGACTACGATGGAGACGGAGCCGGTTACGGGCACTGTACGTTGACCGGCGTTGACTGCGACGATAACAACCCGAATGCCTATTACACGAAAGAATTGTCGTGTAAGGACCTGGTTGGTGACGACGGGAACAGCATCAACGGCGACTTGAACTGCAACGGCATCATCGATCGATTTGAAATGGCAGGGACCGTCAACAACTGCATGGGTTGCGGTCTTTCGTGCAAGAAGCCGCAGACGGATTCGATCACGGTAACGTGTGAGGCAAAATCCCAGGACCTTTCGTCAGACTGGAGACTGAGCGCAACGGGTGACATGGAATTGCCGGAATTTGAATGCATTGAACAGTGTGCGTTTGGTTATGGCGACTGCAGCGGAAATGCCAAATGCACGACGGAACTGCTTAAGGCGAGTGCACGCAGTGCATTTCAAAGCGGCGATGTTCATATCGCAGCGTCGATGGTGAATGTCGATAAGGGCGCTGCAATTTATGCAGAAGATGCCGATGATGACGGTTATCCGATGATCGATAAAATTTTGTCCGAAGCTACCCAGGAAAGCGGCAATCCGGAAATCATTTTGGATGTGGATCGCACCCTGATTTGCTGTGGTGATAACACGAAGTATTGCTATACGGCGAATGCGTCATGGACAACAACGAACCTGGACAGTGTCAAGGAAGAAGTTGAAGACGAGGACGGGGAAAAGAGGGAGATTCGATATGTCGATCCGAAGGGGAATAAGTCGTGTGCAAACGTGGCAGATTTAGATTGTTACGACAGCGATGACACAGACAAAACGATCAATCCGGCTGCGATCGAGCGGTGTGATGACGTCGATAATGACGGGTCTCGCATTCTTTTGAATGATACAGCTGAAGACTGCGAAACGTGGTGTGCAGAAGGTCGAGATAATGACTGCAGCGGTTTTTCGAGTGTGAAGGATGGCAAAACGGTTTACAAGACGAATGCTTACTGCGATGCGACTCCCGAAGGAAGTGAGGAAACAGAACCGTGGCGGGACAAGTTCGCAACTAATCCCGATGCGTTTTATGGCCAGGCATGTTCAAAACGTAATGAAAGCGGTGATGTGTGCAATAGTGAAGGTATCGTGACCTGTGAAGCAGCACCGATTATCCGTTGCAGTGCAGGAAGCAAGAACTGTGGTTGCGGCACAGATAAAGACGGCTATGCGTATATCATCTCAGAAAGCAATACGATCGTCGATGAAAGCGGCAACGTGACAGCCGAACCCAATGATTCGGATTACGTGAAATTATCAGATTCGAACTATAATGTGATCAAGTGCCGTTGTGATGATTCGATTTGTAAGGAAGGAAATTGCGCAGGAAAGGATACAGAGGAGTGTTACAAATTATGTGGCACATTGTGTCATAAGAATGTGGAGTATGCGCTGAATTGTACGGCAACATCAGACGGAACGGTGAAGGATGGTCTGGTGGATGGAGAGCCGGAATTCAATGGTATTGATGAGAACTGCAATGGCTTAGCGGATGAAGATGCGTGGCTTCCGTGTGTCATTACTGAGAATTTACCGTTCGATACACTGAAAAAAGGTTCTGAAAACTACATTGCGTATTCGGATGAAAAGGCATCAAAATACGCGTTGCCGACTAATGCGGATCAATCGGTGAATTTGTGTCGATTGGGTATGCTTCAGGGCGTGCAGAAAGGCAGTGAATTCAAAGGTGTGTGTGTCCCGTTGTATGAACCGAGAGAATATGACTTTTATGGAGACGGGATCGATTCGAACTGTGATGGAGCGGACTATGATGTGAAGCATGCGGTCTTTGTCGATGTGGATGCCCAGGGAACAATTCAGGGTGATTCTGATCATAGTTGTAAATATGAATCAGGCGAGGTGGCGGCATGTGCAACGATAAATAGAGCGTTGGTGAATGCGAAGGATGAAAAGCATTCATTTTATCACGATATTCTTATGACGGGTATTGATTATAATATCGGGATGAACGGGATGGATACTGAGAAATCGCCGATACATGTGCCTGTGTTGAGTTCGACGAGTGTGCTTCAGAAATATTATGAGCTCAGTGCCAAGGGATTACCCGATAAAGCCGGTCAAATAAGTGAAGGTCATTTTATCAGTGCGTATGCAGTGCATTCGCAGCTTCTTGCACTAAAACGCAGTAAATCGACATTTGATCCGAATAAATATCTGTTTGCGTATGAACGCGCGACTGAGCTACGAGATAGTGCAGGCAGTTTTCAGGGCTATCAATACGAAAGTGCGGAGAAATCCGAGCGCAACCAGCCGAGTGAAACGATACGTATTTATGGTGGATTTACTCGGTCTGCAGTGACATATCCTGTTCTTGCAGCAGAAAAGGATGTGTGGATTAACGACAATGGACAAAACAAAACGAATTACACGTGGACGGTTGACCCAATAAAGGTGAATAAAGTGTATCGCAAAGTCTATTCATTGGTATCGGCTGCGTCTGACGATGGACCGTTATCGATTTTGTTCTCGAATTTTGAATTGAATGTTAAAACGTCTGATAAAACAATAACATTACCGAAAGATTTGGCTGATGGTGTGACGTTGATAGGAATAGACGGTAGTAGCGCTCAAGGGGTAAAAGACATTGTTTTCATTGATACGACATTGAATGTTAAAACATTTAACGGCTTTTCATTTAATAGCGTTGCATCGTCTGGTAGTAACGGAGAGAAAGGTTCAGATGCAAAGCGTAAAGAGAATAATGATGTTTGTGATGATTTAAGTTATGTTGAAAAGTGGGATGATAATCGTGTAAATGAGAGCGGTTTTGTGTGTGGATATAAATATAAAAGCAATGCTTTGAGGAGGAGTCTGGGGGGCGTAGGCGGATATGGAAAATCGGCGGAAAATGATAAGAGAAAAAATGGTTGTCAAAGGGATTATCGAGATTCAATACGTTATGGCAAAGACTCAAGGCGTAGCGATGTTGCTTCTGGGGTAACCATGGAGACAAGCGATAAAAACGCTTTGGTTTACGCCAGTGGGGGGGAAGGATATGATTATCGAGATGCTGGATGTAACGAAGATTCCAACTGTAATTTTTTGAACGATACTGTGCATGGTTCAAATGGAGGTGGTGGCAAAAGTGGTCGCCATGGTTCAAGTGCCGAAATAAAGATGTCGTACAGCCAGACAACGGATGGATTGTGGGTTAAGAGTGATCGCAGCAATGCGAGAGGGTGGTATGGTATGCCCGGAATTGGCGGCGGCGGCAGCGGTGTACAAAGATGCTGGAAAGGAGCTGGAGCCAAAGAGGTGCATTGTTATGGTGCATACGGCGGTGACGGCGGTTGCGGCGGCGCGGGCGGCGAAGCCGGTGGAACGGGCGGATCGGCGTTTGGCATTGTCCTTCGTTCGTTAGACTCGGGTGCGGGTTCGACGCGTTTTGATATCAAGTTTAATGAAGCTAATAAAACAAAGGATTCTAGTACGATTGTGGTTACCAATGGAAATGGTGGTATGGCCGAGGGCGGTGGTGCCGGCGGCAAGGGTGGCGATGGCGGGCATCCATATCTCTATGCCCGAGAAGGTGGATTCGGTGCAGACACGCAGTGTCAACGTATGGGAGCCGGCGGTGCCGGCGGTGGCGGCGGTGCCGGCGGTGCCGGCGGCGGCGGAAAAGCGGGTTGGGCCTATCCCATTTTGACCATTTGTTCGCGAGATAAAGCGAGTACCCTAAAGAATAAGACCTATTATGACGCTGATAATTCAGATTTATCGACACTGGTAAATTGTGGATTTATGTTCAACAGTGAATTAGTTACGGCACCAAACAATTTTGCTACACAGAATTTGACAGGAGAGAGTTATGGGAATGTGACCGGTAGCGACAGTGGTAAGAAGGCGGGCACTGTGAAGCAACCAAAGGATGATGTTAAAGGTGAAAATAAAAAATGCAATTATCCGGCAGGTGGTGCGGGGGCAGATGCAAAACAGGCAAGTACCGATCATGGAATTGATTATACCTGCACAAAACAGGGGGTAGAAAACAGTGGTTCAATGTATATTAAAATGATATGGTCAAATATGATATAATTGAATGATGAGTAATATTATGTTTATGGAGTGATGCTTTGTGCAGTGTCGAAAGGCATATATCAAAATTTTGTTTGATATATGCCATCGGCATCGTTATGACCGTCCAAGTTCATAACCCCATTTCCGATAGAGATGGGGGATGAATGGGGATAAAAAGCGGTTTTGATAAGATTGTATATGTTCAACATAATGGGCACAAAATGCAGGAGTTCGATGGGGGATTGTGTCAAGGCGGGATGAGCATAAAAATTCAAATTTGAGTAGAAAAATGCAAAATAAAGCAATAAAAAGTGCATTTTGAAAAATAGTTGGCATCGGCAGTGTGTCTGCTATTGAGTAAAAATTTAATGCATAAGAATGGTGTGTAAACTATGCACTCCACAAAAAAGGACAGTAATATGAATAAGCGATACTTTTGTGTTTTGGCGTGTTTGATGTGCATCGCAGGATGTGGCGATGACAGTGATTCTGGAAAGAGTAAGGGTTGTGATCCCCTGTGCGGAGCGGACGAAACGTGTGTCGAGGGGACGTGCAAGAAAATGCAGGAGCTCAAGGAATGTGAGCCGTCTTGCGGAGCGGATGAAACGTGTGTCGATGGAACGTGCAAGAAGACGTCAGATCTCAAGGAATGTGAGCCTGCGTGCGAAGATGGTCAGACCTGTGTTGATGGACGTTGTGCTATCTGTATAGGCACTGAATGCTTTTATGCGGGTGGAGATGATGATGAAGACTGCCAGTCGGATTCAGACTGTGAAGATGGGCAATATTGTCTTGATGGCGAGTGCAGGAAGCGAGATATAGCTTGCGAACCTGCGTGCGGCGAAAAGGAAAAGTGCGTAGAGGGCAAGTGTGTTTCGAATACGTTTTTGTGGTCACTGTGCAACAATCAGGCGGATTGCGCGAACGGTTCCTGTGTCTATTTTCTCA
>JAZRVP010000006.1:0-11468 GCA_045599245.1 Myxococcota bacterium | reverse complement strand
CTGACGATCAATGGCGACGAAAAAGCCGTGGCACAGGCCATTAACGACGCGCACGAAGAACTCGTGTCGAATTTGCAATATAACAACGAAGGGGGTTTTCAGAGCGTCATTCGCTTCGCCTATTTTTATGCCAATACGCGCTATACCGTGATTTCCGAGCTGCCTACGGGCAAAGGTTATGCCGATATTGCGTTCATTCCCTATATTCCTAATACGCCGGCAATGATCGTCGAACTTAAACGCAATAGCGCCACCGAAACAGCGTTGACGCAGATTGAAAATAAACACTATTTTAATGCGCTCGAACAATATCAGGGCGATTTGTTATTCGTTGCCGTAAATTATGATGAAAAGACGAAAGAACACACGTGCGAGATAAAACGGTTTGTGAAAGAATAAGGTTATTATAAATGGACGGCAGCGCCTATGTAAAAGACCTTATTTCATTAAAATAAGGTCATTGCGTCAAGATGGAAAACTCTGTGTTTTGCAAAATATTATTGGCATAAAAACAAGGCGCGAAGCGTTGCCTGGCGTATTGGCGCAGCCGATAGCCAGGCACTGGCGCGTCGTATTGCGCGTAGCGCAATAGACGCGTTCCCGTTATTTCGATTTCAAGTCGGGGTGCTTGTGGCTGCAGCGCGTGCCCTGGCTGTATTTGGCGAACGGGCAGTTGTCGCAGCAGTGCCCGCATGGGCCGATATTTCTGGACAGACGACGGAAGCTTTTTATGCATGACCAGACCGAATAAATCACGGCTCCAAGCACGATGATTGCAACCAGAACGGTTTCTGCATCCATTTAAGCCTCCGTTACAGATGGCACCGATTAAATTACACCGAGGCCGAACAATTTGGCCACTTGGTTGACGATGGTAGCGAGAATGTAGGCGATGAGCGTGAGTCCGCCGAACTGGGCTGCGGCGTGTTTCCACGAACCGCTTTCGCGTTTCATCACGGCAAATGTCGCCATGCACGGGCACGAAATGAGAAGCCAGATGAGCAGTGCCAGACCCGTGCTGACTGGATAGGTTTCCCGCAGAGTGCTTCGAAGCGTCTCGGAATTTTCATCGACTTCGCCCATTTTGTACACGATGCCCATTTGAGCGACGAAAACTTCTTTTGCGGCAAAAGCGCCGATGACGGCTGTCGCGATTTTCCAGTCAAAGCCCATGGGGCTCAGGATGGGTTCGAGGCCTTTGCCGATCATGCCGATGGCCGAGGCTTCGAGGTCGGCTTGTCCGACGAGTGCGGCTTTTCGCGAGACGACTTCATTCTGAAGTGACACGAGGCTGTTTTCTGGTGCCGAAGGGGTTGGTTTGTCAGAGGTTTCGGCATTTTTAGCGGCTTTGTCGGCAAATTCGGCTTTTGCCATAAAATCATCAAACGAAGCCCCCGGAGCGGCTGCCTGAATGCGTTCGGCGTATTCTGTCTGAACGATTGCCAGAGCTTGCGCCTCCGTAGCGGCTTCGTCGTAGTCACCGGGATGATAGACGGCCAGCGCCCAGAGGATGATCGAGATGGGCAGAATGATGGTTCCGGCTTTTTTCAGATAGAGCCAGCCGCGTTCCAGCATGTGAGTGATTGAGGCACGGAATGTGGGCACGCGGTAGGGGGGAAGTTCCATGACGAATGGTTCTTCCTGTCCTTTGAAGAGCGTCTTTCGCAGGCAATATGCGGCGATAAGGGCAATAACGATGCCTGTTAGGTAGATGCCCATCATGGCGGTTGCATGCCAGGCTTCGCGGAAAAACACGGGGACGAGCAAAAGCCAGATAGGGAGTCTTGCGCCGCAGCTCATGAGCGGCAGGATGTACATCGTCGTAAGGCGTTCCTTTTCTCCGGCGATGGTTCTCGTTGCCATGAGGCCGGGAACGGAACAGCCAAATCCCGTGATGAGTGGAATGAATGAGCGTCCGTGAAGACCGACCTTGTGCATGAGCCTATCCATCAGGAAGGCACTTCGCGCCATGTAGCCTGAGTCTTCAAGAAAGGACAGGCCGAGGAAGAGAATGAGGATGTTTGGAAGAAAGATAATGACTCCGCCGACTCCGCCGATGATTCCGTCCACGATGAGGCTTCGAAGAAGCCCGTCATTCATGTGTGTCATGCACAAGGCGGCAAGCGCGTTGAAGCCGGCTTCAAGCCAGTCCATGGGAAACTGTCCGAGCGTGAAAGTGAGCTGGAACAGGAGATAGACGATGATGAGAAAGAAGGGCAGTCCAAGGATTGGATGGACGAGAACCTTGTCGATGCGGTCACTCACGGCGCGCGCATCGGCGCGCTGTTTGTTGATCGTGACTTCGCGGAGCATACCGTCGACAAATCCGTAATACTGTTCCGTGACATAGAGCTGAATGTCCATTTTGGCATCGGCTTCGATGTGGACGCGTTCGGCTTTTGCCAGCGCAATGAGAGCGGATCCGTCCTCAAGTTTTGCAATCTCTTCGGTGTAGTGCGCGTCACCGAGAAGCAGCTTCGTGGCGACCCATTCATCCTGATTTTTATAGGTTTCAGGGAGCTGCTCAATGATTCGATTGAGTGTTGCGGATATCGTGTCACCGAGTCTGAGACGGTGCGCGGGAACCTGCCAGTTGTCGTGATCAAAGATAGCGGTTTTGAGTTCATCAAGGCCGCGTCCTTTGGACGCAACGGTCGGAATGACGGGCATTCCGAGGAGTTTTTTCATCGTATCGAGGTCGAGTTCGAGACCGGCTTTTTCTGCTTCATCCCACATGTTGAGACACAAAATCATTGGAAGATGGAGCTGCATGAGCTGCGCGATAAAGAGCATGCCTCTGGACAGGGCGCCGGAGTCGACGATGGCAACGAGCAGATCGACTTTTCCACTCAGGAGCTCTTCCTGGGCAATGCGTTCTTCCGGCGAGTGATAATTCAGGGAATAGGTTCCCGGTAGATCGATAACGGTGACTTCGTGACCTTCGTATTTAAATGAACCTTCTTTTTTCTCCACCGTGACGCCGGAATAGTTTCCGACGTGTTGATTTGCGCCGGTCAGCGCATTAAAAAACGTCGTTTTGCCGCAGTTCGGGTTGCCGGCCAGAGCGATTGTAAATGGATGTTCTTCCTCAATGATGCGCATGGATGGATGAGCAGAATTGGTAGCCATGGAGAGATATCCTTTGAAATATCGAGTGAAAGAGACGTCAGGACAGACGCCGCCCGCTCACTGAAAAGACGATAACCAGCTGATTTGGATCCCCTGGAAACAAGACCGCGCTGTTTTGGGGGGATCCACAATTTTTATTAGAAAACAGAAAAGCTCAGGAGCGGCCGAAGAAAAATCAGGGAGCTGTTCCGGTTAATCTATTATTCACCGAGAAGGCTGAAACAACCGCCCAGAGTGAAAGCCGCCGAGAAGTCTTCGTCATCATCCTTGGGAATGTTGAAAAGTAGTTCCGTTGTGAGCTCAAAGGAATCGCTCAAAACGACGTTATATCCAAGAGAGACAAAAGCATTTGTGATTTCTGTTTCGCCAAGATTTTCGGCGAGATTGACGGCATCAAAACCGCCTTCGATAAGGATTTGATGATCTTCTGCGATCGTCAGATAGGTGCCGAGTGTGAGGGAAATGTCGGCATCCGCGACGACGTCGCCTTGGCGAACGATGTCATTGCCGACGATGACGACATGCTTTTCACCATGGCCGCCATACACGGGAACGCCGAGACGGAAATAAAGTCCCCAGAGTTCCTGGTCAGGAAGAAGATCGTAATTGACTTCAAAACTCGGGGTGAGTGAAAAACCGTCGGCAATGCTGTAGTCGAAATCAACCATGAAGTCGAAGTCGAGATGATCGGTATCGACCGGGTTCCAAATCATATTGATGTTGGCAGCAAAATCGCCGTCAGCAAGCCCCTCATCCGTCGAAAAAATAATGCCGGCGCCTAAATTGAAGTGATCGGCAACGCCGTAAACAATGCCAATCCCGGTTTCAGTTCCGGGATTACCATCGTGAATATTGTCCAATGTAAAATAGGGATCGACCTCAAGTGTGTTGGGATCGATGGTTTCATACGTATCGCCGGCAAATGCCTGGAATGGGAACAAAAGAGCGGACGCAGCAAAGAGGGCAAGTAAGGATTTTTTCATTGATTATTTCCTATGAAAAAAAAGACAAATTAACCAGCCCACGGTGAAACGAAAAATGGGCGCGCCTCTTTAGCAGTTTTTTTTGCCATTGTCATGTGAGTTCGACGACTACGGCTTCTGCTTCTGCTCTGCGAAGTGCAATTTGGACGGACCCCATCCGAATCCAGACCGGATCGCCGCCCAGGGCACATCGCTCTTTGATGACTTCACAATTGGGAAGCACTCCCATATCAAAAAGTCTCTGTCGAATGATATCGCTGGCATTGACTTCGCGAACCAGAGCGCGTTGTCCCGTTTCCATGCTGTAAAGATCGAGATGAGCCGATGCATTCATAACTATCAACTTCCTAAATCGGTCAAAAGAAGCAAAATATAGTGAAAAAGAAACCGAACATTGAGTCTTGTTTCTTCGTCTCGTTAGACATGTCTAACAAGCAGAAGGGGGGGATGTCAAATAATTTGTTAGATGCGTCAAACAAAATAAGAGGCGTCGAACAAAAGGCTGATTTTAAGTGACAAAAAAAATTTCAGCTCAACCGAGGTAAATTCACATATCTTTTGAAATCTAGGCAGATATTGCAAATGATTAGATTATTTTGCAATTTTAGGCAGAAATTGACGAGAGCCGGGGAGGCTGAGAAGGCAGGCGTCCGGTGGACGGCTGGCATCGCAGAGCCCAGTGAACAAATGAAAATGCGCGAACCGGAGCGCCGCCAGGCGTAAGAGGTGAAGCAGATTTCATATTGCGAACTGAGGACAGGGGCAAAGCCTCAGCGGGGGTCGGGTCAGAGCCCCGGTGAGTAGTATCTTTGGCGAAAACCGGATTAAGCGTTTGGGTTGACAATCACGAGAGCGCCTGCTAAACAGTGCGTCTGTTTGCAGTGAATTCTGCGTGTGTCCGGGGGCGATACGGTTTCGACGGGGATGCGGAGATTCGTGCGGCGTGTCGGGGGTTCCTGTAACCTCGTTAAAAATGCTGGAAACTTACAATTGCCAACGATAACGTTGAGCTCGCTCTCGCTGCCTAATCGCAGTCTGGGCACCAAGATTCCCTAGGAATCCGTCGTTGCAGGTCATGCCTGTGGATCTGCCTCGGCGTCAAGTTACAGGCTGGTTGACGAATAGCCATGGTTGAGGGCGATTCTTAAACAAGATTAAATCACAACCACTTTGAAAGGCCTGTCTTTGGGCGTCGTTCAAAGGAATTGTACAAAGACTACACACGTAGAAGGGCGAAATTGAAGATTTTCGGACGCGGGTTCGACTCCCGCCGCCTCCATGCAAAGCCTCCCATGACGAATGTGAGGCTTTTTTTATTGCCTAAAACGCCATGAACGATTTCAAAGAGATCTGCCGGCAGCCCGGTATTCAGCATTTGGCCGAAATCATTAGGCGTCATTTTGACTGCCATGTCGGCTGCATTTCCGAGGGGCAGGGGCCGATATGGCTTGGGCTCAAACAGGCAGTCGAGGTTCCCGTCGATGTGTCATCCAGAGCCGCACGAAGCTTTTTTCAGCTCTGGTTTGAGAAGATTTGCCATCAGCAGGGAATGGACGCCATGGTGACATGTCCGGACGGAGGACGCGCCCTTGAAATTCCCATCAGTCTGTCTCGGCGGTGTGTCGCGGCCGTCATCGCGGTCGGGCGCGAATTTCGGGATATTCGTCTGATGATGGACCTTCTGACGGAAATCGCGCAGCAGATAAGAATGCGGGCTGTTCAGGAAATGAACGAGGCAAGGCCGGAACAGGCTTTTCGGCATCATTTTAATCAGATATCGGGGACGTCTGCACAGGTTTCTAGCCTTCTTCATCAGTTGGATTGTGCCTGTGAAGCGGATGAGCCGGTGTTGATCGACGGACCTGAAGGCTCCTGTCACGAACGTTATGCGAGTGCCATTCATCAGAACAGTACTCGCTGTAATGGGCCGTTTGTCGTTCAGCACTGCGGGGCCATGAACGAGGCATTTCTGGAATCGGAGCTTTTCGGTCATCGCCGAGGGGCATTTCCAACAGCTTTTTCGGATAAGCTCGGACTGTTTGATATCGTGGATGGCGGAACGTTGTTTCTGGATGAAATCGAGCAGCTGCCGGTTCCGCTTCAAATTCGTCTGATGGATTATCTCGATACTGGGCAGTTCGTTCCTGTTGGTTCCGATACGCCGAAACAGGCCGACATTCGGGTGATTGCGGCAAGCCGTAGACCATTGGATGCGTGTGTTCAGGCCGGAATGTTTCGCTCGGAGCTGTACTACCGTCTGAGTATAATTCCTGTGACGATTCCTGTGCTTCGCGACCGTCCTGAGGATATCGGGAGCATCTCGGCTGCATTTTTGTCGCGTCAGTGTTCGCGCATGGGGCGGCCGCAAAAGGTGCTGGCGCCGGAAACCCTCGACAGTCTGTGTCAGTATGACTGGCCCGGGGATATGCTCGAACTCGAAAATGAACTCGAAAGGCTCATCATTTTTTCGGCGATGGATACCGTGATCGGCGCAGAACTCCTAAGCGAGCGCATTCAAAAGAGTCGTCGAAACAAGGCGTGTGATGTGCCGGCGCAAACGTTTGAGGCGGCCTTGAAACCGGGGCAGACACTGAGCGATGCCATGGACGATTTTGAGCGTGAGCTCATATCGCAGGTGCTTCGGGAAAATGAACAGAATCGAACTAAAGCCGCAGAAATATTGGGAATTTCGAGGCGAAATCTCATTCGCAAGATCGAGAGTCTTCATCTGGAAGACTAGCTTTGTGAGGCTGCCTATCGGCCTGAAGTCCGATACGGCAGGCCCTGCGGCATCCTATTGCCTGAGGGCAATACGGCTGCCGGGATTGTTATGGGATTCGTTCGATGTGATCAAGGGTCGCGTCGGCAGATGTGAGTTGTTTGATCGTGTCAACGGGTGTGCACTGGCCAAAGACGGAGTACATGCCGTTAAGCAGGGGCAGATCGCGAGCGAGAAGCATGAACTGGGTTGAGGCCTGTCCCGGGTAGGGCTGAACCATGGCGATGGAACCGGCTTTCATTTGATGGATACTGCACCGTTCATCGGCAATGACAAAAGAAGTTCCTTCAGGTCTGAGTCCACTTGTGACGTATTTTCCTTTTTCGCGTTTTCCGAATTTGAGTTGATAGTAGTAGGGAGTGGAATGCATCTTCCCGCCGGCGTCAGTCCAGGTCGGGGTGCCTTCAGCGAGTGCGAGGAAATTGAGAACGGTTGCCGGGTGAGTTCCTGCATAAAGAGAGCAGGTGATGTCACCGGCAGTGGTGATGAGTTTGACGTTAATGGTTCTGTCTTCTTCGAAAATGGCGAATTTCCGACCGTGTTCGAGGATGACTTCTGTTTCCTGTGTGTCGTCTTGTGATGAGTCATCGAGGGCAGCGTCGGGCTCGGAGGAATCAGTGTCAGCATCGGGATTTGATGCAGGAGTGACGTTTTCGTCATCAGCCTCAGAAGGCGTATCTGAATGAAAGATGTCGAATGAAACCTGTGTCTGAGGTGAAGAGAGCTGATTGTTGGAAACGGATTGATTTGTTTCGATTGTCGTGTCGGATGAAGGGAGGAGATTGTCAGGTGAAAGGTCCTGAGCCGAGGCGATGGCGGAGCCGAAGAGGAGAGATGCGAGTATGAAGGGAGCGGGGATGGAATGAGACATGGGGACCTCCTGAAATTCTGGGAGGATATCGCAATGGGTGAGGGATTAAAAATTTTGAGGGAAGTCGGGGCAAAAAAAAACCGCTCGAAAGAGCGGTTTTTTTTGAAGACTCGAAACGATTAACGTTTGGAGAACTGGAATCTTGCACGAGCAGCGGCCAAGCCGTATTTTTTACGTTCTTTGGCACGGGAGTCACGGGTAAGGAATCCAGCGTGTTTGAGAGCCGGACGGAGCTTAGCGTCATAATTGACGAGAGCGCGGGCGATACCGTGAAGGACGGCACCGGCCTGACCGGATTTACCGCCGCCGCAAACGTTGACGATGACGTCAAAGTTTTCGGACATATTGACGAGTTCGAGGGGCTGACGGAGAACCATCTGAAGGGTTGGGCGATCGAAATATTCTTCGACGCTCTGTTTATTGACGGTTACAGAACCTTTGCCTGGGCGAAGATAAACACGCGCTACGGAGCTTTTACGACGACCTGTAGCTAACCACTGAACACTAATACTCATTATTAACTCCTTCAGAAAGATGACTACAGGGAAAGGGATTTAGGCTGCTGAGCGGCGTGCGGATGTTCACTGCCACGATAAATTTTGAGCTTGCTCAACATCGCATGACCGAGGGTATTCTTGGGGAGCATGCCTTTGACCGCGAGTTTGAAGACATCTTCGGGTTTTGAAGCCATGAGTTTTTCGGCGGAGATTTCCTTGATGCCACCGACATAACCCGTGTGGTGATAATACTTTTTGTCGCTCATTTTGTTACCGGTAAGGATCATTTTATCGACGTTGATGACGATAACGAATTCGCCGGTATCGACGTTCGGAGTGAACTGAGGACGATGTTTTCCACGAAGAATGCTTGCGACGGCTGCGGCAGCACGACCGAGATGCTGACCTTCCAGATCGACGACGTACCAGCCCTGCTCAACCTCACCTGGCTTTGCACTGTAAGTTTTCATTGCACACCTTTTTTGAATTTGTCCTTTCGGACAGAATACGAGTGACGAACTCTCTGAAATCCCGTTCAGAAAGCCCAGAAAAAGAGGATGGGTTCTCGAATAAAACCGCATTTCGCAACGCTACTTTATTCTTTGCGCCATGGGCTCGTCGGCGCTAACTGCGAATTTAACCCCTTCGCAGCGGCGCGCATTATAGAGATGCCTGAACAATAAGCAAGTAGTTTTTTAAATAAATTGGGGGATGGTTATGGGAGAGCCTATAATTCATTGCTTTTCTATGAATAGACGCATTATAAATGCAGGCTGCGAGTGGATTGCATAATTTTGTGCATCATATCCTCAATTAGGAGACGTCAATGTTCAAGAGAATTTCACTAATACTGGCCAGTCTGGCACTGGCCGGCGTGTGTTTTGTTGGGTGTGACAAGAAGGCGGACAATGTTCCGGCGGCGCCGGCAGCCCAGGCGCCGGCGGCTCAGTCGCCTGACGCAGCCCCGGCCGGTGAAGCGGCTAATCAGCAGGTTCCTCCTCCCGGAGCACCGATGCCACCTCCCGGGGCACCGATGCCGCCTTCCGGTGCTCAGCTTCCTCCTCCCGGAGCACCAATGCCGCCTCCTGGAGCGCCGATGCCTCCTCCCAGTGCAGTTCCCGCACCGCTTCCGCCTGTTCCTCCTGAGGCTCAGGCTGCCGTCGATAATCTTCTTGAGGTCATGACATCCATCGCCGATGCCGGTAAGAAAGATAACTGCGCCGACGTGCTTTCCGAACTCAAAAAGCTCGTCAATGACGATATTCGCGCCAAACTCCTGAGCACAACGATTTTGTCGACTTATCCGGAGGATGTTTCCCGTGCCATCAATGAAGCCAATCAGGCTCGTCTTTTGAGCATTGCCTTTGAAATGGCTGCTTTTTCCAAATGTGAAAGTGCGCCGGAAAACGAAGAGATTAATAATACCATTCAGAAGATACTGGAGCCGTTGGCGCCCGATGATGCCGCAGACGCTCCGGCCGCTGCACCCGTAGCTCCGGCTGCCGCCCCTGTTGCAGACGCCCCTGCCGCCGCACCCACAGCCCCTGTGGGGGGAGATGCTCTTTAAAACGTGAATATCGTCCTAAAACAGGGAAGCCTTGTTCAAAAGGCGTTTTTTGTTCGTGATTTCTCTGAAAATGGGACAAAAAATAGCGAGTTAGCTCGCTATTTTTTTTCCGGATTTGAATTTATGCCCTAATCCATGAGGATGTACGATGAATCTTTTTCCATGCAATTCTGAAATATCCCACTTCAAAGTCGCAGAAGCCCTTCTTGAGGAAGGGGTTACGATGGTTCAGATCTTAACCAATCGTCCCGGCGTTCAGCTTCCTGCATTTCTCAATACGCCCATTGTGAATCTCAATTTCAGCTACCGATATGGAATTGACGATTTTGTGGTCGACGAAAAAGGCATACGTGCCAGTCTTTCATTCAAGGGTGTTCCGCATTTTTGTGACATTCCGTGGGAGGCAATTTGTGCCATTCGTTCAGACAATACGGATCAGTTTTTTGTCTGGATTAGTGTTTTTAATGACGAAGAAGTCGGGCGTTATCTGCCGCCGGAAATCCGTTCCAAGTTCGATGAAATAAAGAATGAATCGCTGCTCGACGAGTATCCTGAACTCAAAGATTTTGCGTTTGATGAGGTTAAATCGGATGAGGAACAGGATGAAGAGGACGAGGATGACGATGTGCCGCCCGGCGGTTTCACGCCGCTTCGTTTTGTATGAGGCACAAAAAAGAAGAACAGCCGGCGTATTGGCTTGTCCGATAGCCGGCTGCCGGCGGTGCGTATGGCGCGAGCCATAGCACCGAACCTCAGATTTCACATAAAAAGCGGTAGATGGCTCCGGCTTGAATATTTCCGAGAGAAGTTTTGCGAGCGGCTTGCGCCGGGGTCAGTCCGCGTTTGTCAGTCGCGTTTCGATCGGCGCCGGAACTGACCAGAAGCCGGACGACATCCAGGCTTTTTTCTGCGGCGATGTGCAGAGGAGTGCGCCCGAATTTGTCTGCTGCATTGATATCGGCACCGGCCTCGATGAGTGATTTGGACATTTCCAGACTCACGGCACAGGCCAGATGAAGCGGCCGCGAACCCGCAATATTGGCGGCATCGACATTTGCGCCCTTTTCGATGAGAACTTTTGCATTTTCAAAGCGATGGCTTGCAATGGCGGCATGAAGCGGCGTGATTCCGTACCGATCCGTCACGTTGACGTTGCTTCCGCGCTCAATCATTTGTGTGACGCTTTTGGGATCCAGCATTTCAACGGCTTCAAATAGCGGCGTGCGATCCGGCTGTTTGCCGGGTTCATTATTCATAATCGGGTTCCTTGTTTTGGGGCAGGCCTGCGGCCGAAAGCAAGTCAGGCCCGTTTTATGTCATCTGGTCATGCTGTAACGGCTTTTTGGGGCAGCTCACGCGCCAAACGGCGAGTGATGGCGTGCCTTCATACGCGCCTATGTGGCAGGCGGTCAACCTCATCATTTGCAGCTTGACCCAGTTTCAGAAGATTTGTGAATGAATAGTGACTGGGTCGTAATAACGGCATGTTACAGCTCAGTCAGGGTTAATTCATATATCTATTGAATATGGCGTATTTCGCAATTTTCAGGCAGAAATTGATGAGAGCCGGGGGGGCCGAGAAGGCAGGCGTCCGGTGGACGGCTGGCATCGCAGAGCCCAGTGAGCAAATGAAATGAACGAG
>JAZRVP010000005.1:0-24292 GCA_045599245.1 Myxococcota bacterium | reverse complement strand
AAGGCTTTGGAGCTGAGGGGGGGGCGGCCGGAGCGGCTGCGGCTGGCGGAGCAGCAGGGGGGGCTGCGGGAGTTGCTGCGACATCACCGGAATTTGCGATCCCGGCTTCGATATCTTCGAGAGAAGGAGCGGGCATTGCGAGGGTTGAGCCGCTTTCGGCTTCTTCTTCGTCGGTGCCCAGGTCATCGGTGCTGGCGAGGGAGACGGAGTCTTGAGCGACGAGTCGAACCTGAACCTGACCGAAAGTCATGATTGCGCCGTCTTCGACCATGACGGGTTTAAACGGAGCGACTTTTTGACCGTTAACGAGAGTCTGTTTAGAGACATCTTCAGCGGAAAGTTTGAAGCCAGCGCTGGAAACTTCGAGTTTAGCGTGTTTACGACCGACGGAATCGTTATCGAGGACGACATCATTACCGTTGGTAACTTTACCGATGCGAATTGGGTTTGCAGAAGTTTCAATGACCTGTGCGACTTCTGAATTAGGGCCAAGAATTTCGAATCTCAAAATAACCTCCTTAACATTTTCTTGAATGCGAAGCGTGATGCGGGGGCATAAGAAAACGCATGGACTGTGGTGTGAGTTACCAACTAGAGCTCGTCGACTGTTTTACGCATTTCATCGACGAAATCTTCACGTGCTTTAATGAGGGTTGAGAGTTCATCGAGTTCTTTGACGTTAATATTTGAAGAGTTTGGTGCCATCAAATCGCCTTCGATGCGGTCATCTTCGAAGCTGATGGAGGTCATTTTTGTATCCTGAGCGAGGGCTACATTGCAGACAAACATGGCAGCCAGAACAATTGAGAGGCCAAAAATTTTTTTCATATGCTGACTCCTTAAAGAGAAAAACTCCCATTAATCTCTTGTAGCACACTTTGTTACTGTTGACAAGCGTGACTTGCGGGCTAAATCCGGAAGAGGAAAGGTGGTGGGTTAATGTTTTTTGTTGAGGCCATGACGATGGCGATTTGCCTTATTTGGTTCACTGAGCTGGAATGTGAAATCGGAAGATGAGGCAGTGACGGAGAGAACGAATGATCCGTCCTTGTTGAGTGTGACATAGGGGAAGCTGTCGAGCCATTGTTTGTTGTCGCCTGTCTGGCGATAGACTGCGATTTCCCATTTTCCTTCATTGAGACTTAGCTTTTCGCCGGAATTTAGGCAGTGTACCTCGGCGGGGCGTCTGAGGCAGACGGTGATTTCCGGGGTGGATGTTGTCAGCTCAATATTTGCGGACTCGTCCTGAATGGAATTGAGGTATGGCTTGATGGAAATGGAACCGTAACCAGCGGGATTTATGATCATGTCCAGGGGGGATTTCCCGTTGCGTGACATGTTGAAATGCAGGAGTTTGCTTCGGTTGACTTTTGCGTATTCGTGAGATTTGACTTCGGTAGTGCCGGAGAAGATATGGAGTGAGGAGGATTTGTCTGCGGAGAAATCGTTTGGAACGTCGATGGTCAGTTCTGTATTTTCAATATTATTTTCAGTGAGCTGAATCAGATCGGGCAGTTCGATGGTTTCGTCATTTCGGATAGGCCATAAGACCTGGAGGTGGTCACCGAAGCCATCCTGACGGACGTGAATGAAATAAGGGAAGCCGCTGATGCAGTCGATGACCTGTTCATCCTGAACGGGGAAAGGCTTTCCATTGATGAAGTAGAGTGCGGATTTTATGTCGGAATTGGAGGGGCGTTTAATGCGCAGACGGGTATGCTGATATGTGTCCTCGGATGTGAGCTTGACGTCTAGCGGCTTGTCTTCATTTTCGGGCAGGGTAATGAGCTGAGGGATGTGTTTGTCAGCATAGAAATAGAGCTGGTTGTCGCCGTTTGTCAGGAGAGGAAGTTCATAAGGGCGATGTCCTTCCGTGGGGAAGGCCGAGGTGGCCATAGCGTTGATAAGGACGAAAGCATCAGAGGGGTAAACTTCGGCCTGAACGAGATAAGTTTTATGTTTAACGATGGGAGCCTGAATGGTTTGTGTAGGTTGACTGACAGGTTCCGGTTTGGCGGAAGTTAAGAGATAAGCGACGATTGTGAACGCGATGATAAGGATGACAACGATGATAACGGCTATACGTTTGTTATTTCTGGAGCAGTAGACATCGTGTTCACCGGTTGCCTGTCGTTTTCGTTCTTCGGAAGCTGTGACGACGTAGTTTGAATCGTCCTGAACCGGATCAGATTCAGCAGGCTCTTCCGGCGTTGGTTCAACGCACTGGATATCGCCGGAGAACTCGATTGTGTCGTCCAGCTTGGCATGCTGCTCGTGATCGTATTCGAGGAAGGATTCGACGTCGATGGTCGATGAATTCGGCTGTTCGTTTTGCGTTGTCATATCAATTGATGGGGAATGAGAAAAAGAAATCCTGCAGCCGTATCCTGAGATGTGTTGGGAATGAGCTGCAGGTGGAATCAGTTGATGACTGCAAGGTGATTATTTGTTTTTGTTAATTTTTTCGTATTTTGTCTGATTGAGCTGGAAGATGCCGTTTTTATTCAGACCAACGTTGAAGGTATATTTTCTTGAGCTCTGAAGTTCTTGTGCCTGACCGCCGCGAACGGGTTGTTTTGTATCTTCTCGGATGCCAAAGAATTCCCAGTCACTGCCAGAAGGCACCGTGGTGGCTTCATTGACATTTGGACAGATGAGTTCGCCAGGGCGGCGCATACAGACCGCGATATCGCTCCCTTTGGGGCGAGTGAAGGCGACGACGGCTTCACCGATGGATTTGCGAAGAAGTGAGATATCAAAAGTCACGGTACCGAATCCTTCGGGAATGACGGCGAATTTAAGCGGGAATCGCTGCTCACGAGTGATGTAATATTCGATGATTCCGCCGGGTAGAACAGTGGCTACGGCCTCTTCGTTTATGGACTCGCCGCTGTTTGTGACGCTTGCTGCGATGGGTTTTGAAGATTTAGGCTTTTTGAGTTTGCATTTGGCTCCATAGGGAGCGCTGTCTTCTGGTTCAAGGGCTGGGATGTTCGTGGTTGTGTCGAAATCATCGGGCCAGATGATGGTCATGTGTTTGGAGAAACCGGGCTTTTCGACGACGAGAATATGTGGACGCCCTAAGACGACGTTTTCTTCGGGGATATTGGGGAAATTGGCCATCGAATGACCATCGAAAGTTGCCTTGAGGCCGGTGGCCTGTTCTATATTGTCAAGCCGGAACTTAATTTTTCCTTTTGCGTAGAGCGTATTGGGTTCAAGCTGAATGTCGATTGTGTCGGAGACGCGTTCTTCAGCTTCAAAAGTCTTGAAGAAGGGAACCATGTCGTCACCGAAAGCCATAACGGTATTGTAATGTCCGTCTGCAAATTCGTATGAACCGCCAATGGGGGTTTCGACGCCGTTGATGAAAAGGAGGTTGGCGCCTGAGATATTCATTTTGACCGAATAAGTATTGAGTGCAGGTGCACGGACGGGTTCAGGCGGGGGCGGAAGTTCGACATTTTCCTGTGCGACCTTTTCGTCTTTTTTCTGTTCTTCTGGGGATTCACTGGTAAGAAGCAAATAGATTCCTGCTCCAAACAAGCCAATGATGATGATGATGGTAATGATGAGACCAGGGTTTGATTTTTTTTGGTTAATGCTGCTGGCGCCGTACATTTCCTGAAGTTCGCGGTTTTTAGCGCGCATTCTTTCAATTTCCTCCTGCTGCATTTGATAGCAGTGAGCCTCGTATTCGGCTCTTTCTTCAGGGGACATGGCTTCAAGGAATTTGGCAAACTGTTCTTCGTCGGACAGATTTGAGAAATCTTCTTCTTCTGTCTGAGACTCGGGTTGCGGTTCTTTGGCAGGTTGAGGTGCCGGTATTGTGGAAGCAGCTGTTTTTTCGGATACGGCAGGCTTGGAGGATGTTGAAGCTGAGTCGCTCGGTTCAGATTTTTTCTGAACGGGGGCAGGTTCAGGCATGGGAGCGGGAGGCGGAATTACGGGTTCCGAAGCGTCGTCCTCTGATGCTTTTGATGCAGTTTGTGCGGCCGGAATAGCGCTGGAAGATTTGGACCTGAGACTTGGCAGATCATCGATTGACGGGACAGTGGATGCGGAATTGGGGGCGGGTTTTATTCCAGCATTATTGGGGGATGATTTGAGCGATGGCAGATTGTCTCCCGATTTTGGTGTTGGGAGAGGCACGTCAATCATTGGTTTCGTATTTGTAATTGATTCCGGGTCATCGTCATCATCAAAATCATCCGGTAGGCTGGCCATATCGTCAATGAGAGGGGCCTGCATGACAGAAGTCTTGCAGTCATCTTCATCGTCGTCGGACAATGCATCAGAGATGCTGGACGGCGGAATTGTGGCACCGTCAGGAATGGTGTCCCAACCGTCGATTCCGCCGACCTCAGATAAAAAATCATCGTTGGCGTTTAAAGAAGCATCATTAACGCTTGCCAGGTCGACCTTGGATGCTTTTGGCAGTGACTGGCTGGATGAAGATTTCCGGCTTAGAGCGTCAAGAGTTGGCAGATTGGGAAGGTTCCCAGGGGTTAAAGATGACATACTTTGTCCAGATTTTAATCTATATCCACCCATAACTATGCCTTTATAAAAACAGTAAGCACAAAAAGACGGCAGATATTTTGCCACAAAGCAGAGCTGCATTCAAGAAAATGGTAAAGTATAAGAAACTGGGAGGTAAGTATTTGTTTGGGACTTAGGTTCAAGTCTCACCAAAGGGCTGGCGCCTGACCAAATTTCAGTAGATTTGTGAATTACCTCCCCCCCCTGTCGAATGAATAGCATCAATGGAATGAGACAATTCATTCAAGGTGGTTCGTGGGGGGCGAGTTTTGTTCCGGGCTGTCATGAAGGCACAAGCTGGTGCCATCAAGGCGCATTTTGGAGTTATGTGCATGCCGGGCATGCTGTTGTTATGGATGGAATTAATAAGAATATTTAGAGGTGGTTTCTGTCGCTGATTTTGGGATGGTAATCTTGGAAGACATAGTGTTTCACAAAAAAAACCTCAGAAATATAATCTGAGGCTTTTTGGGAAAGGTATTAAATTATCGACCGCATCTCGAATAGATGTAGTACCAATAATAACCCAATTCATCCTGCCAGTATTCGCCGTCGAACGTCCAGAAGAGGTGTTCGTCATCGGCCTTCATGACGTCGTTGATTTGTTTTTCAAATTCAACGAGGGCATTAGGATCCTGTTCTTTAAGTTCAGCGCGAGCGGCATATTTTTCGGTTGTTTCGATTTCGATATCGAGTGCGCGGTTTGAGAGGTCACGCAATTCTTCCTGAAGTCTTTCGAGACGCTGTTTACCTTTAGCACCGGCTTCGACGATGGAGAGTGTTTTAGCGGCTTCGAGTTCCTGGATCATATTTTGACCGAGGAGAGTTGTTGCGATACCTGAGTTAGCCTTAATACGTTTTTGTTCATCATCGAGCATATTGATGTAAGCGAGGCCGCGGCGAAGTTCGCGGTCCTGCACGGAGGCTTCGAGGACGAGCTGAAGGGTAGGATCGTATGAATCTTTATCAGCGTTCTGAACTTTATAGAGGAAGTCATAGACTTCTTCAGGCTGGAAGAGTCGAGAAACGAGGGTATCGACTTGTTTTTTGAGGGGGTCATAAGTGGCTTTGTAGTCGGTAAGGATATCGACGACGCGGTCATAGTGGCAATTGGTGTAATAGATGGTAGCCTGAAGGAGCATAGCTTCAGGGTGATATTTATCGGCGAAGAATGGGCTGTTCAGGGTAAGGAGGAGACCGAGTGCCTTACCGAAGTTATCGACGCGATAGTAAGCCCAGCTAGCTTCGAAGAGTGCGTCGAGCCACATTGCGCTGTCCCTGGAGAAAGCGTTGTAATATTTGATGGAGGTTGACCAGCTCTTAGCGGCCTTTTCGCGTTCGCCCATTTTCCAGAGTGTGGAACCGACCTGATAGAAGACGCGTCCGAGAGCGGCGATAGTGAATTCTCTCAAACGGAGTTCATCATTGGAGAGTTTTTCTTTTTGAGCTTTAGCGTCGAGCCATCGGAGGACTTCTTTGAAGGAGTCGAGGGCGGGTTCACCTTTGTTCTGACGGACGTAAGTAACGCCTTCGAGGTAACGGGATTTGGGGTAATAGGGGCTGTCTTCAGCGACGTGACCGACGAAGAAAACGACGTCATCGAGTTTAGATTCGCGATATGCGGCCATACCGAGGAGGTAACCGACTTCAGAAGTGAGAGCGGTAGGAACTTCGGTTGGGAATTTATCGAGGTAGTTGTCGTAGATGCGGGAATAACGGCGTGGTTCACCGGGGAGTTCGCGGCCGATGAGGACGAGGTATGGAAGTGTGAGGTCGAATTCTTTGGAAGACGGACCCTGCTGAACGACGGCATCGAAGTGGTTGAGGGCTGACTGATAGAAACCTGCTTCGAAAAGAGCGCGTCCGAGTTCATAGTGGAGCTGAGCGGCCATTGCGAAGGAGGCGTCATCGCCTGCAGCAATTGTGTCATTAAGGATTTGGGCTGCCTGGAGATACTGTTTTGATTCAATCAGGTTTTGAGCTTCCGTGTAACGGGAATAAGCGGGTGAGCTTGTGTCGATAACGGCAGGAGCTGCGGCTGGAGCAGCCTGTGGGGCTGCGGCAGAGTCAGTGGCACCTTCATCGCCACCAAAATCAAAACCGCCGCTACTATCTTCTTCTGCGCCAAAATCAAAACCATCCTGAGCCTGTGCTGCGATGGGTGCAAATAACATTGCGCCTGCAAATAAAGCTGCACGTAAGCCTAGTTTACCTCTCATCAGATGCATACCTATGTCTCCTTAGCTCTCAGACCTAATATTGCTGAAGACCTTTTTCCATTTCGGGTATTCAAGTCTGCCGTAGAATCTACGTCGAGACTGCGTTCTATCACAAATAAAAATGATTTGTCAATGCAATGTCATTGCATTGTCTATGTTGTCGTTCAGAATGAGTTTGATGCATTCCGAAGCCAGTCTTAGTCCGAATGAGCCTGTAACGGTTATGAGGCTTCCCAAAATCGGTCTGGATAGTATTTTTTCGGGTGTATGTTCGTTTATATGGGATTGTGAAGTGACCTGTTCAGTTGAATAGACACAACCAATGCCGGATGTGATGCCGATTTTTTTTAGTCTTGTTCTGACTTCTCTTGCCAATGGGCACGTGTCTGTTTTTGAGATGTCAGCAAATCTAATTTTATCGGGATCTATTTTTCTTGCTGCTCCCATGCTTGAAAGTATTGGGATATTTTTTTGGACACAATATTTAAGAAGAGAAATTTTGGCATCCAGTGTGTCGATGGCGTCGATGACGAATTCTGTATGGATTCCGTCGTGGAAGGGCTGATCGACGATTGCCATATTCTGTTCATTGATGAAAGTTTGAATGCATTCTAGATCGATTTGCGGATTGATATCGTAGAGTCGATTTTGAGCGACCGCGACTTTTGGTTTGTCGATTGTTGTTGTGTCTGCGCCGAGTTGTCGATTGATGTTTGTGACCTCATAGATGTCGGCATCGATAATCCGGATATGTCCGATACCAGTTCTGGCCAGTGCTTCGGCGGTGAAGCTTCCGACGGCACCGAAACCGGCAATGCAGACGTGTGCCTGATTAATTTTTAGAAACTCGTTATTTCCCAGAAGAGTTTGGACGCGTTGAAACTGATTAGTCATTTGAAAAGGCAGAAAACAGAGCAGGCTGCATAAACATTGTTTATGCAGCCTGCGAAGGTTGTGTATTAGGGGATGATTATGGAAGAGAGATGATGATTTCGACGCGATCGTTCATGGAACGATTTTCTTTTTTCTTTTCGTCGTAACGCAAATTTTCCTTACCTTTTGCGGTAGTCATCATGGTTTTGTAATCGATTCCCTGAGAAATGAGGAAATCTCGAGTTGCATCGCAGCGTCTCTGGCTGACTTCGAAGTAATTGGAAGTGCTTTTCTGGACGTAACCTTCGATGATAACGGTGGCATCGGGATATGCTTTGATGAGTTCAGCGATTCTACGCAGAGCGTCCTGTTTGACGGGAAGGATTTCGGTTTTATTTTTTTCGAAAGCGGAAGCGAGGACGATGATAGTATTTTTCATGTCAGTGAAGACATAGGAAGGTCCGACGATGGATTGAGCCTGAGTGAAGACTGCTTTTTGTCTTTCGGCGGATTTAGCGGCGAGCTGTTTTTTGTCGAAATCAGGTTTAGCGAGTTCGTATGATTTGACGTATAGTAATCTGGCTTCTTCAGCGGCGGCGCTAGCAGCTTCTCGCTGTCCCATGGCATTTTTTTCGCCGGCTTCTTTAAGTTTAGCTTCAGCGGCGGCGAAAGTTTCTTTTTGAGTTTCAGCGGCGTCGATACCGGCGGCTTTTTCTCTTTCAGTCATGGCGACTTGAATGCGGTGTTCGACGTTAGCCATGTCAGAATTTGAGATGTTTGTTTTCATGAGGTCGATGCTTTTTTCGAGCCCGTCCTGTTTTGCTTTAAGTGTTTCCATCTGAAGTTTGATGGCGTCGATTTCTTTTTGAGCGGCGTCTTTACGGTTTGCGGCGTCCGAGAGAGCGGCTCTGGCTCTTGCGGTTGCGTACTGTCGCTGACCGAGAGCGGCATAGAGTTTAGCCTGAGACTGTTCGCCGTCCTGCCATGCATCGATGGCTTTATTTGTGAGATCTGTGCAAGCTTTGTAAGCCTCTGGTGCGGCGCCGTTGATTTTAGCGGATTCTTCGCTGTTTCTAAGTTCTTCAAGCTGAACGAGTTCAGCGGGTTTTTCCTGAGGGCCGCAAGCGGAAAGGGAAATGAGAGCGAGTGCGCTGCAGCAAAGGACATGATAGAAGGATGAATGTTTCATGGGATGCTCCTTAATTGAATTACTTTTTCGTCATGTCAGCGAGTTTTTTCTGCAGTACTTCTTCTTCGGCAGTGAGCTGCTGAACCATTGCATCAAGTTTACCATATTCGGCTTTGAGAGCCTTGAGTTCGGCTTCAGCTTCCATGGCGTCTTTCATTTTTGAGTCTCTTTCGAGCGATGCTTCGACGTAGTCGATATAGACACCAATTTTCATGGCAAGCGTTTTGACTTTATCATTTTCATTTTTTCCGATGAGGATAAGGGCTTCGTCAATCCAGCTTGAGATTTGAGAGAGATCGGAAGAGTAGCGTGTTGTGTCGGCAGTTTTAATCTGATCCAAGCGGTTTTGGTATTGTCTGATATCGTCTCTTGAGGTTTTTATGTCCTGAGCGAGAGCTAAAGATGTTGGAGCAGAAAAGGCGATTGCGATACCGAGCAAAAAAGTGCGGCCGAAGTGATTGAGTGATAAATTGGACATTTGGAACTCCATTACAGAAAGCGGCATAAATAAATATGCAGAAATGAGGTAGTAGAGTATTTCGAAATCGAGATAATATCAAGAAAATGGTGATAACAAGAAATTGGTGGATGTGCGAAGTTCTTGAACGGTTTGAAATGCGGGGGGCGGCGAGTCCGTTTTGTTTGTGGCTGTTACGGAGGGTTTTGCGTTCATGCGCGGGGGTATTGCCAATTATCGTGGCTGAATAGTAACCGGAAATTGGTCGTGGAAGAAGGTGGAGGAAGATGGGGGCGTGAATTTTAATGATGGAAAACAAGAAGGGATGGAGATGTGGGGCGTTGCGGGGTGTCCCCGCAGTGGGGGTAGGCGCGTATTTGCTTGCAAATAGCGCCGCGGGGGGCTTGCCCCCCCCAAAAAAAAGCAAAAATTTATGGGTGGATAATCATGCATATCGAATGAGAGAAAGACAAGGAGCGTGGTATTGTTTTGTTTGTTGTTGCTTGACATACAAGCGAATTTAGGGGCAAGATTAAAACTTGGTGGTTAGTTATTTTTTGACTGACTTTTTTGGACAAATTTTTACCTGGTGAGTGCTTCCATGTCGGATGAGTCAAATACATCGCGCCCCATACGTACAACGACGGCTCGTAGAGGTGCACGTCGCGGTTTGCGTCGTTCGAAGACGTTGGCCGTTCGAGGATTGACTCGAGAAAAAATAGAAGAAGCTCAGATGATATTTCAGGCATTTGAAGAGTTTCGTCCGCGATCTCGCGGCGATTGTCGCAATGCCCCGCGACCGTGTCCATGGGTTTCGTGCAAATATCATCTTTATCTGGATATTGTGCCGCAGTCAGGTTCAATAAAGATGAATTTTCCCGATCTAGAAGTGTGGGAGATGACCGAGACGTGTGCACTGGATGTTGCGGATCGAGGCGGAATTACGCTTGAAGATGTGGGGATGCTTCTCAATCTGACGCGCGAAAGGATTCGTCAGGTGGAACGAAGCGGAATTGACAAGCTTCGCAATGCATTGGGAGAAGATGCGGACGAGGAGCTTTTTGCCGAGTCGGATGAAGATGAAGGAGAGGATGGCTTCGAAGAAGATGGTTTCGAAGAAGAGTCCGAATCTGAAAGCGATTTGGATGGTTAAGCATCCTAAATAGTATGTGTGAGGCAGCTTTTGGGCTGCCTTTTTTATACCTGTCTCGAACGTTAATTTTCGTCTGAATACATGATTTTTACTGATGAATCGAACAGTGCAATTGTTTTTTGTCGATTTTTCAATCCGTCTGACGGGTTGTAGTTTAGGGTATTTATGGGTGGCGGGAGACAGACGGCCGTAGCGTTTATATGGTGTTTTTGAATTTCATGTATGATGGCATTCATGGGGGAAGGCTGAAATTTTGAAGAAAAGTCTGAAAACCAGATGAGTTGTGCATTTTCAGAGGATTTTATCCATTTTTTAAGCACCTTGTGAATTTCCGTCATTTGGTTTTGAGGTGAATATGGAGAGAGCCTGTTGTCGGGCATATCGCATCTTTTTCGGATGAGTTCGATGAGCAGGTCATCGTATGGCATGTTAAGAATTTTGGCGGCCTTATCCTGATTGTTTAATGCGATTTCCTTTGCAGCCCAGTCAGCGCGTGCCCATTTAACGAGACCTTTGATGTCGATTTTTCTTTCAGTTTTTGAAGATTTTAAGAAATTGACTTGTTTGAACCTTCTGAAATCCCAGTAGAGCTCTGAGGCAGCAATGGCCCAATTTTCCTTCTGAAATGGATCGTTTTGAAGAGGCGGTTTCCATTGGAGTTCCTGAAACAGCCAAGTTTCGAGTTGTTTTATGATTTTTTTTTCGGGCGCATTTCTGGAAATGATTTGAATTCCTGTTTCATCATAGGCGAGGAGGAAAGAGGCGTTAAAAAAAGGCGTGAGACCGGCAATCAGCATTGCAGCCTGGACGAGTTGACAGTCTTTGTTATCGGAAGAAATCCTCATGTGAGGTCCAGCGTCGATGAGACAGATTAAGTTTGACGTTTCGTAAGATTCTTTTTGAATGGAAGAGAGCGAGCGTGTTTTAGCCAGTCCGCGCCAGAAGATTTGTTTGCAGCAATCAGCCGAGTTCCATGGACGAATTCGTTCGATATCCGAGTCATGATGGTTTCTCATTGAGAGAGCAGATTGAATGAGGTTTATTTCTTTAGAAGTTTTAGTGTTTTTTGATCTGTTGTGAATTGGGGAGTGAGCGATCGTGACATTGAGTTCCTGATGAGTGAGGGCATTAAAGATATTGTCAGGGTCTGAGATACAGAATGAGAAACCGAAGATGTGTGATTTTCCGAAACGATGGGCTGTCAGAGAGAGGTTGAAGTGAGTTGTTGAATGAGAGGGGAAGGTGGATGGTGTTTCGGCCAGATGGCGAAGAGAAAGTTTGGAGCTCAATTTCCATTCAGGGTGGCGGATAATGATAGGAAATGGGAGTTCATTATCAGCCTGAGCAGAAAGTGTGAAAGGCGTATTTGTAAGGCAGGTGGCAGTGGGTTCAGAGACAGAGATTTGAAAAGCGTTATTTTGCAGAGCAGCCCATTGCATGAGGATTTGAGCATATAGGAAAGCGAGATATGCGATGAGGCATGATGTGATAGCGGCGAGAAAAGCGGCGAAATCAGTGTAGTTTGAATAGAGGCAAGCGATGGAAGCGCATCCAAGGAAGAAGATGGCAATGAAAGCGCAAGAGCCGTGAGGCGCAAGGTATGGCGGTTGATGTATTGCGTTTAGCGGCATTGATGAAGGATTGTAAGAGGAGGAAGAGGGGTTCATGAATGAGCGCAGGAAAGGATGAAAAGCGTTTCAAGGAGGAGGAAGTCACGGGTAAAGCAGGGAGAATTCAGTATGACTGAACATTGTATAGGTTGCCATTTTACTCAATGATAAGCTATGTATAAAAGAGTTGCTCTAGGCAATGTGTGAGGAATTTGAATGAATGACAATTATCAATCAGGTAAGACGCAGGCCATCGATTTGGATGAACTGCATGTCGATAGTGCGAATCGCCCGTCGGAGTTGCATGTACGAGGTGAATTTGAACTGGACAAGTGGGGCGATGATCCGTGGTCGAGTACGGAAGAGAGTCGCCGTCGGCGTCGATGGGCTGATGATGAGCGTTGGCTAGGAGACGACGAAGAAAAGAAAGAAGAGCCAGACTCGAAGTGGGAATCGGATGAAGACCAGATGAAAGCGGGCTGGCATGCGCCGAAGCGAGGAGATGTACTCGTTTCAGAAGAGGGATGGGGCGACTGGAATAATTTTGGTGGTGCACCGAAGGAATTGGAACAGGCGCAGGAGAGTAAGGAATTTGGCGGATATCGACGTGTCCAGGCAGCTTCGCAATATGCGCAGGTAGATACGAGTGACTATGTGGATGGCAAAGCGAAGCTGGATGATTTATATCGCACGAAAGAGGCGTTTGGGACCTCAGGTGTGAGGGAGCGCAAAGGGGATCCGTATGCGGATGTGATGCAGCAGGGCAATGCAGTAATCCCCGAGATGAGGCCGGTCAGTGAATGGGAAGATGAGCCGAAGGCGCCGCCATCAGTCCCTGGGAGTGAAGAAGATATGCGAGCGAGTGCAAAGATATCGAATCAGGTTCAGAGTGGAGACGATATTCCGGGCGTAACCCGAGCCTCCATCATCATATTTCAGAGTGATACGGAGCCTGTGGTATTTGAGCTGAAAAAGATGGTAACGTCGATAGGACGCGGACTAGACAATATGGTGATATTGAATGACCAGTACGCGAGCCGTCGTCATTTGACATTGAATTATGTGAGTGGACGATTTGAACTGTTTGCGTTGAGCGTAGACAACCTGGCGAGTGTGAATGGATATCCGATAAGCCATGTTGTATTGAAGAATAATGATCAGATAGAGGTCGGTGTAACGCGAATAAAATTTGTGTTAGGTCCGATATCAGATGAGCAGATGCAGCTTCGAGCGCCGAGTAATGGACGACCGATTCATATTGATCCGCCGCCGCAGGAGGTTCGTTCGCTCAAGACGACGCGAAAGAATCTGATTCTATTAATATCGGTGGTTGGCATCATCGTGTTTTTTGTGATTGCGGGACTCATTATTATGGCGACGTCCAAAAAGACGAATGTCCCCGAGATCAAGGCAGAAGCGGCGGAGGAAACGTTTGAGATAACGGAAGAGGATATGGCCGCAGCCGAGGCAGAGCCCGAGAAGATTGTGACGCTTGAACGTAGTGACAATCAGATAATAGAAGGGATGATAGAGACGTATGGCCTAGGGGTTGGCAGATATCGCATGTCAGATGTCAAGCAGATGGGGAGTCGAGTGAAAATACTCGTTGTGACGGAGCCGGAAGGAGCTCGAATTTACAACGGAGATGGGTCGCTTCGCGGTGTAACGCCGTATGAATCGTATGAGCGGGTAAGTCGTGAGCGCAAAGAGACGTGGACGATCCGGAAAGATGGATTTGTCGACAAGGAGCTGTCTGTATCACTTTCGGCTGGTGTGAACGAGAAGCTGGAGCTTCTGGCCGATGGAGCAGAAGAGCCGAAGGCGGAAGAGGTTCAGCAGGAGGAAGCGGCACCGAAACCGAAGCCGAAGCCGAAGTCTAAACCGAAGCCGAAGCCGAAACCGAAACCGGCTCCGAGTCAGCCTAACAAACGCATTATGTTGTGAGAAGAAAGCCGTTCCCCGGAATAGAGCCGTTCCCCGGAACGGCTTTACTATAGGGGGGTCCCACGTGAGAGCCGTTCCCTGGAATAGAGCCGTTCCCCGGAACGGCTTTACTATGAACAATCAACAGCAGGTTTTTCATGAGTATTCCTACTTTGGAAACGTTAGAGAGACGAGCTAAAGCGTTGGCCAGTCTTCGTTCATTTTTTGTAAATCGTGGTTATTTGGAAATTGAAACGCGAGCTATGCGTCGGACGACGGCGACAGATCCGTATATTGAGAGTTTTTCGACGAAATGGTGTGACCGAAGCGAATCATATTATTTGCAGACGTCGCCGGAATATGCGCATAAAATTTTCTTGTCTCATTATCGGCATCCGATTTTTGAGGTTGCGCGAGTTTTTAGAAATGAGCCGCACGGTCTGCTTCATCGGAGGGAATTTACCCTGGTTGAGTGGTATCAGCCGGAGGCGGATTACCGGGATATGATGACGGAGACGGAAGCGTTGGTTCGTTGTGTGAGTGAAATGTTGGGGACGCGGCAGTGGCAGTCTAATGCGCGGGAAGAAAGCCATCCGATCGATGTTAAAATGCCATTTGAGAGGCTGACAGTTGCCGAGGCGTTTGAGCGATATGCGGGGTTTTCGCCGATAGGGATGGACAAGAAGTCACTGGTGAGAGCGGCGTTAGAGTCGGGATCGCGGGTGAGTGAGTCCTGGAGCTGGAACGATATCATGAATTGTGTTCTGGTCGATCGCGTGGAGCCAAAGCTTGGCATGGAGCGGCCGACATTTTTAATGGATTATCCGGCGTCGATGGCGTCCTTGGCGACAGTTCGTCATGAGAGGAGCGGAGATGTCGCGGAACGATTTGAGCTGTATATTTGCGGCATTGAACTGTGCAACGGGTATTCGGAGCTCAATGATCGAGATGAACTGAGGCGTCGATTTAAGGAAGACAATGTGGAGCGCACAAAACTTGGACTTGAGAGGGTTCCGGACGACGAAGAGTTGCTCGAGTCGTTGCCGAAGTTAGGGAAACTGGGAGGCAATGCGTTAGGCTTTGAGCGTCTGTTGATGCTTTGTCTTGGGTTAAGTTCGATGGAGGAAGTGATGATAGAATTTTAGGTCATGGCGTATTGGCCGTGAGGCCGATAGCCATGCCCCGGCAACCGTATGCAGGCCGGTAGCCTGCATAGGTGGCCGCCGCGCCAGACGGAGTTGGCGCGGGACGAGTCAAAAAAAATCCCCCGGATGAGCGGGGGATTAGGTAAGGCGATTAGCCGGAGAAGTTATTCAGTTGCGACCTGACCGTTTGCGCCGATGGCAAGGACGCAAGGACCATTTTGGCAGTCTGTGTAGATATAAGCGAGTTTTTCGTCGTTATAAACGACTTCGATATCATCCGTTTTATCGTTGATGATTTCGGGCATAACCTGAGCCGAACCGGAGTGTTTACCGCCCTTTCCGCCAGCGGATTCGACGGGTGTAGCATTTGTTACTGGGGCACCCGGGACAGCGGGGGTAGTTTCACTTGGTTTTGGTTTTGTTTTACCGAGAGTCGTCGTGATGCGAGCTTTTTTGAACAGACGGACGGATTCATTGTTCATGAGACCGCATTCTTCGAAAGTTTTGTAACGGCTACAGTCGAAAATCATGCCGATGGCATAACCAGGTTTACCGTTTGCGCCTGCGCCGCCGCCGCCGCCGCCGCCGCCGCTCTGACCGTGAACGGGATTAAGCGTGATGGAGTCGAAGGTATGGGAATCAGAGAATGGGTTGCTGACGGGAACCTGAGTTGGGAATGAGAAGCCTTTGCCGCCTCTACCGCCGGGCATACCGTCCTGACCGTCGGCACCGTTTCCGCCGTCGCCGGAGATAATTTCGATCTTGCTGTCATCTGAGACGGAGAGATCGACTTTTGGCGAGAGGATGAAACCGATGGCGGAACCGCCAGGGTAACCTGCCTTTCCGCCGAGTCCGCCGCAGCCGCCGGTGCCGCCGCTGGCGCCTTTGAGGATAGCGGCTTTATCGTTGGAAAGCGTGGTAACCATTGAAGAGCCGAATTTAATGGCGGCGAGGAAAGAGGCTTCGATACTTCTTGCGATTGCATTAGAGTAAGCGGCCATTTTGGGGTTGCAGAAGACGGGGGTACTTGCTTCTTCGTAAGCGGACTGCTGTCCGAAAAATTGGTGCAGGATGCTGTTTTCGCTGATGTTCGAGAATGTGAAAGCAGGAGCGCCGGCGCCGCCGACGCCATTTTTACCGTTTTTACCGGCGAGGTCTTCCATGGTTTTTTCACTGCGGAAGTTGAAATTGTCACCGTCAATGACGAGGTTCAAATGAGCGTCGTCATATTTGTCTGGGCTGACGCCGTCCACTTCATCGTCGCCACCTAAACCACTTTCAGCGATGAGCGTATTGAGGAAGAGGCTTTCGTCGCCATCCTCGGTGAAGTTTTCGTTTCCGAAGCAGTAAGTTCCGGTATGAGTGACGTAGTCGTCATACCAGTTGAGTTGTCCTTTGAGGCGGTAATTCTGGTCTGTTTGAGCGCACTGGAAAGCGCCGACAGCGATTTCAGATTTTTTGTCGAACTGGAAAGTGAAATCGGGACCTGTTTTTTGGAGGTAGTTATTACCGCCACGGTTACCGAAGTTGTAGATGTACCATTTTCTGAGATCGACGGTTGGGCAGTAATATCCAGCGGCGTCCTGATTTTCGAGCGCATCAAGGGCTGCGTTGTAAGCGGCCGTAGTGTATGGGGAAACGGCACCGACGCCGCCAGCGGAAATGAGGGAACCGTCAGGGCACACGATGAGGTCGGAGGTTTCTGGATCATAAGCATTGCTATCGAATTTTCTTCTCCATTCACGGAAAGCTTCATGAGTGAAGAGTGTTGTCGCGGGAATGTTTGTGATGGAAGCCGCGTCGTGTCCATTGTGAGCGTTTGTTGTCACGTTTGGAAGAGCAGGTGCATCGGCACCTTTAGGCGCGGTGAGCTTGAACGACGATTTTTCGAGTGTAAGACGTCCGGTATTGAGAGCTTTCATACCGATGAGCGTTGCGGGGGAGTGTCTTTCAAAGAGCATGTCATCATCGACCGTCTGATTGGCAGAAGCGTTGATGTTGACGTTGTTCATGTAGAAATGAAGGTTTTCCGTGCCGTCGAAGTGGAAGATTGGGATATCTTCTTTCTGGTTGAAACGTTCATTGGTGTATTTGATGTTGATGGTCGAGCTGGTTGTACCGTGGGACCAAGTTTCCTGTGTGAGATTTGCGCCGCCGAAAATTCTCCAGACAGCATTTCCGGGAAGGATATTCTGGCGGGTTCGTCCTTGAGTTTCAGTGACTGTGAAGTGCTGGAAACCGTTTCTGTAGATGAAGAGTGGTGGAAGTTTGTCGTAGGTGAGATCGTAATCGTCGTTTGTGACATCGAATGTACCGGAAGTCATCATGATATCCCACGGCAATTTGAAAGCATGGCAGTTCTCTTTACTGGTGCAAGCTTTGAAAGCAGCTTCGTTTTCGCAGTAGTAAGCATCGAAGAGACCGGTATCGAGTTCACCCTCGACAGAATTGTAGCAGATACGGGAGCATCCGGCGCCATTGTACACACTGGGATCGCCTTTCATGCATTCTCTTCCCAGTTCGATAGCTTTTTTGAGGGAAGCGAGAGGACGCAGAGCGAGGAGCGGAAGATGGTAGATAGGATCTTCTTCAGAAGCGAAATGTTTGATTTCTTCAGGCGTTCTTGTATCGGTAGGAGCCTCGACGGCAGCGCCGTAGTTTGTGCTTTTCACGGCGACGAAGAGCGTTCTTCGGAGATCGCCTTCAAAACCGTCGCAGTTCGTATCAGTATTATCGCCGAGGAAGTCGAAAATTGCCTGTTCATTTGCTACGCAGGCATCGCAGGTAGTACCGTTTTTGGTAGGCACTTTGTGACCTTCACCGCAGATACCGGCCAGACCATTACCGGAGGCAAGTGTGCAGGCTTCTTTCTTTTGACTAATGGTGGCCTTTTCTTCACTGATGAGTTTCCAACCGGCTTTGTATGGGCATGAAGCATCACAGGAATCGAGGAAACCGTCGTTGAGAACGCCGTTACCGTTTTCGTCAATACTGCTGTAGTATTCAGCGGCATCCTGTTTTTCGAGAGTTTTCACAGCGCCAATTGGTTTGCTGTAGATTTGCCAGTCGTATTTGCCAGTGTCACGATTAAGGAAACGGCCGCAGGCAAATCTTCCGGGCACGTTGATGGCTAAACGACTGGATGCGAGGATGAGTGTGTAATAGATGTACTCATTTTCAGTACTGCCTGTACCGAGACGGCAGTCGACGTAGCCAAGGTAGTTGATTTCGTTTTTACAACCCATTGAATCAGTTGGACAGTTGTTCTTTTTGGGATCACACGATTTTTTGGTTTCATAGATTTGAGCATCAGAGGGAAGCTGCTGAGCGAGCCACTCAAGTTCAGCTTTTGCCTGGTTCATATCATGTGAGGTAATAGGATTGATATCAGGCAGATAGTTTGTACCGTCATCCTTAATGAGTTCATTATAAGGGTAGCCTGAAGGATATCCGTCGGTAAGGTGTGCCGGGTAGTCGGCAGGATTTTTAAATGTTTCGCTATAATTGGGGAACCGATTGGTCAGGACTTCGTCTTCGGTATCGAAACCAGCCTTGTCTTTTGCACTTCCCCAAACGGTATTATTTCCTTTTTTAGGATAGATGACATTGGTTGCGGGATTACCGTCGCGATGATTGCTTTCGTCGGTTACGCCGTCGCAGTTGTTGTCAACGCCATCGCAGATTTCAAGTGCATTGGGGTGGATGAGTTCATTGTCATCGTTGCAGTCGCGTTTTGCACTGATTTCGACGAGAGAGTAGTGATTGTTGTTATAATCAAATTTGTCATTGGAGATTGAGACAGAGAGCTGAGCCCAAGTTCTGTCGCCGTCGACATCGGTGAGATGGTAACAGGCGGTGTTCCCGGAATTGGAATAGCAGAGGATGTCGGAGAGGAAGTCATCGATGGCATATCCGTCGCCGTCATTATCTACAGCGTAAAGTTTGATGGAACCTGTCGATGGTGTGATTGGGAGAGCTCGAACGGGCTGAATAACGGCGACTTGAATGCAGCCGTCGTTGATATTTTTACCGTTTTTGAAGCTGTATCCCGGAGCACAGGAACTGACGCAAGTTCCTTCTGTTCCGATTTTATCGGTGACGCAAGTGTCGATGATGTGGTTTGGCAGATCGTAATCGATGGGATCTTTTCCCGGGGAGCTGCTGCAGATTTCGCCGCAACCGGTGCAATGATAGAGCGTTCCGAGGAGTTCGGCGTCGTCATTGATGCCGTTGCAGTTTGTATCGGCGGCCATACAGGAGGCTTTTGTTTTTGCGTTGCGGACTTCTTTGGTGAAGTATGTGGAAGAATCGTTGTCATCGCAGTCGACGCCGGGGATATCGCAGTGTCCGATACCGGAACCGTCGTTGTCGGAGTCGTGACAGGCGAGGCAGTATCCGTTCTGGATGGGTTTGCAGAGTTTATCTTCAGAGCAGGAGAAGAAAACGGGGCAGTGAGCGTCTGTTTCACAAGGCGGCAGACAAACTCCGTCGTCGCACATATAGCCTTTTGTGCAGTCATCAGAAGAAGAACAAGTCTGGCAGAATGCTTTTGACCATCCGGCTTCCTGATTGACGGGAGGACGGCAAATTGCGGCAAACGGAGTGCCCATGGCCATTTTGTCGAGATCGATTGATGATTTATCTTTTTTATAATTGGAGAGAATATTTTCGTCCGTTGTAATGATGTGGCATGAGTATGCTGGTGCATCGCCATTTGTCATGGTGTTACAGATGCTGGCGTTGTTGGCGCAGTCGAAAGTGCAGACGCCCTGTCCGCGTTCGATACGTTTGTCGATTTCGTTCAATTTTACGGTTTTGTCACTGTGAGCAAATTGAATTTCCTTGACGCATTTTCCGTACGTGCACTGAATGTCGTCGGTGCAGATTGTCCAGATATCGATGGCATTATCGTTGACAGCCGTGACGCATTCGCCGTCCTGGCAGCGCAGACCTTCGCCGCATTTTTCAGGTTTTGAGCTGTCATTGCAGAAGAAATCGTCAACGCCTTCGATACATGTATTTGGCGGGCAGTCCTGGTAATATTTACCCTTTGGGTTGATGACGCATTCGCCTTTGTTGCAGATTTCGAAGTCGGGGTTGCAGTCGACAGGTGTATTATTGATGCAGCCGATGAATTCTTCGAGGCATGTTTCCGGGGGGCAGACATTTTCAGGGTCCTGTACGCAGACTGTGTGTCCGTCCTGGACTTCACAGATATGGTATTTGCTGCATTCTTTCCACTTATTGGCAGTTTCGGTTTCTTCGCAGAAACGGCCCGGATTGTTGATGTCACAGATGCCTGGAGTGCAGAATTCGCTGTCGGGATCGATGATGCACTGGAAGGCTCCGTTACCGTCGACGTTGTAGCATTTCTGAGTCAGATCGCAGGTATCGTCGCAGACAGAGCAGTGCTGGTTTGTACCGAGGAGCTCGTCGTCTTTTTTGCCGTTGCAGTTTCGGTCGAGTGAGGAATTGCATTCGAGAGGGTCTGTGCCAGTGTAGTGAGCTTCTTCATCGGTTTCGTCGCAGTCGTAACCAGGTGAAGGGCAGTGACCGGCGCCGTATCCATCGCCGTCGGCATCGTCACAAGAAAAGCATGACCCGGTCACGGGGAGGCAAGCGCCGGAATTGCAAGTGAAGAGGTATGGGCACTGGGAGTCTTTGTTTGCCATGTCGCATGGCGGGAGGCACTGTCCGTCTTTGCACACGTAGTTGTCGTGGCAGTCGTTATTATCCTTGCAGGTTGTGCAGAAGGAAGCAGACCAGGATCTCTTGTTGGTTTCCTGATCGATGATGGTTGAATCCGGACGGCAAATCGAAACGAAAGGGGTACCTCTAAGCAGCTTTTCCGGGGTGAGATTTTCGATGGGGTAGACGTCTTTTTGGTAATCCCACAAAGCGTCCCCTTTTTTGAAGAGCTGACAAGTTGTATTTGCGCCACAGACGAGGGGGTCGTCGGTGCAGTCCAGGGAGCAAATGCCGCGTCCTTTAGGGAGTTTGGGGTCGAGATCATGCAGGCTGATTTTTTCCTTACCGAACATGACGTATTTGAGGCATTCGTAATTGCCTTTGCAGTCGGCGTCAGACTGGCAGGTTTCCCAGATTCTGGTTTCGCATTTTCCGTTGTTGCAGCTTTCATAATCTGCGCATTTTTTCCATGTCAGAGAGGCATCGCTGTTTTCGACGCAGAGGAGGCTTCCGTCGGAAGTGCATTCTTTTTCAGTCTCGCAGGGGGTTCCTTCCTCGATGGTCTGGACGCAGTATCCCTTAATGCATTTTTCGTGTTCATCGCATTTGACGGCCACTGCGTCGTCATCGCAGACGAATGAGTCGCTCAGGCAGGTATTTGGCGTGGTGCATCCGTCGATGCATTTGTTGTTACTGCAGAGTTTGTTTTCGCCGCATGGGACCTTTGAGCCCTGGACGCACTGAGTAGTGTCGTCGACGCAGTCTTTTTCGCATTCGAGTTCGTCAAGGCTTTTGCACTCTCCGAGGCTGCACTGCTTGTTGTCAGCGCATTTTGTCCACTGATTGTTTTCGGGATCGCAGAAATATTTGAGGTCAGTCGTGCAATTTTTGTCTTTGCTCTCGGAGATGGAGCAATTGAGAGACTGACATTTGTCATTGAGACAGAATTCTGTTTCGGTGCAGACATCGTCGGCGCAGATGCGGGACAGAGGAATGCAGGTGCTGTCGATGCATTTTTCTTTTTTTCCGCAGGCTGGTTCGCAGATGAGTTTTGGATCGACGCAGGTGTTGTTGTAGCATTCGAGGCCTGGTTCGCATTCGGGATCGCAGATTTTAGTTTTCTCGACGCAGGTGCCTTCAATGCATGTGAACTTGTAGCCGCATCTAGGCTGGCAGGTATTGGGATCGGGAGTATCCTCCGAACCGCCGTCACTGCAGCCAGCCAGAATTGTCATGGCTGAAAGCCAGAGCCAATACTTTTTGTTCATATACAATCTCCAAAAAGAGTCCGGCCAAAACATTTTTGCACGGACTGAGTTGTGACAAAACGAATAGAATACCTTATAAAGGGCCAGTGATAAAGTGGACAGGTTCAAATCGGGCAATTTTGTTTCGAGAATTGGGAGGGAAGGGTGGTATAAGTAGGGTGGATAGAGTGTGAGGGGGGATGAGTCCCCCCTCGCGGCTATTATCATACGCCGCGCCCCCCACAGCGGAGAGCGCCCCGCAGCCCCCAGTCAGGAGGCCGGTGTGAACCGGTGCACTGAACTTGTTGTATCAGACGGACATCATAAAGACCGAAGCCATGACTGAATCCCAAAGCGCCGAATGGCGCATTCGTTTTGAAAGTGGAACCATCATTGTTCATGTACCGAAAAACGGTGCTTCAGAGCATGCCGATGTTCTGAGCGGTTTTGTTTGGGATGGCCGGATCGATGCCTGGCGTGCGCCGGCTATTTCTTATCGACGCCTTCTCATGGCTTTGACCAAAGCCCATATTGATTTTATCGATGAGGCGCGTGAATATGAAGAGGTAGATTTCAAATTCCAGTTTGAACGCGTGCCGTATTATTATCAGAGCGAGGCATTGGAGGCGTGGGAGAAGGCTGGCAGCTGCGGGGTTGTCGTGTTGCCGACGGGGGCGGGAAAAAGCTTTGTGGCGCAGCTTGCGATGTCGCGAAAACGCCGTTCAACTCTGGTCGTGACGCCGACCCTTGATCTGGTGGCACAGTGGCATCTCAACCTTGAGCGCGCCTTTGGGATCGAGTGCGGGATGCTGGGGGGCGGAACGCATGACATCAAACCGGTTACCGTGACGACCTATGATTCTGCCTATATTCATATGGAAAACATCGGGTCAAGATTTGGGATGATCGTGTTTGACGAAGTACATCATCTTCCGACTCAGACGTATGCGTTGGGGGCGCAGCATTCGATTGCGCCGTACCGGCTCGGTTTGACGGCAACCCCGGAGCGCGATGAGTCGATGTCCTACGATCAGCTAGTGGGTCCGATTGTTTATACCCAAACGATTCGTGCTCTTGCGGGAGAAAATCTGGCCAGTTATGAGACGGTTCAGTACGAGGTCGATCTCGATGACGATGAGCGCGAGCAGTATGAGGAATATCGGGGGTGTTACCTGAATTTTGTCAGAGAGAATCGAATTCGTATGGGGACAGCGGATGGATGGACAGAATTCCTGCGTCTTTCATCCCGGAGCCCGCAAGGTCGGGCGGCTCTTCATGCGCACCGCGCGCAGCGCGCTATTACGCAGCACTGCCGATCGAAAATGAAGCTTCTGACCGAGCTTCTTGCCATGCACAGGAACGATCGGACCATAATTTTTACGGCCGATAATGAGACGGTTTACCGGATTAGTCGCGAGTATCTCATTCCGGCAATTACGCACCAGAGTCCGGTTCGGGAACGCCGAAGAATCCTTGATGGCTTCAACAGCGGGCAGTACCCAGTAGTCGTTACGAGTCGTGTTTTGAATGAAGGGGTTGATATTCCTGCAGCGAATATTGCAATCGTTCTGTCGGGAAGCGGATCGGTTCGGGAGCATGTGCAGCGTCTTGGGCGAATATTACGTGTAGCAAAGGACAAGACTGCAATTTTGTATGAAATTGTGGCGCGCAATACATCCGAGGCTTTTACGAGTGAGAAACGTCGGCGCCACGATGCATTTTGAGTTCTCTGTTTCACAATAGTCCGGGGACGTGTTCGTAGGGCTGAATGGAAGCTATGTAATGAGTCCTGTATTCGACTGAAAAAAAATCGACATGTAACCTGTAACAAATGATTTTGGACGGCATCATATATAGTGCAGAGCAATGGGGCTCTGACAGTCAGGAGGTATGATGCTGGCCAGAGTACGAAGATAATAGGTGACCGAGGTGTACGATCATTTGCGAAGACATTGGTTTCATCATCTCAAATGAAGTCATGAAAAAACAGATGAAATCGGACACAGGAACCGTCCACATAACGAAACGGGACAGACTTGATCGTCTTGACGAAGAAGGTTGAGTGTGGTTCGTTTACGGCACCAAGCGCATTGAGAGTACGTATTTTCGGTTGAAAGTGACTTTTTCGAGAAAGGAAGCCGCCACCGGAGGAGTGTATTTTGTGCGCAAGACTCACAAAAAATCGGGTTGGCGAGTCGGTGGGACTGGGGGGCCCGTATTGGTGGGACTGGGGGGCCCGTATTGGT
>JAZRVP010000004.1:0-5021 GCA_045599245.1 Myxococcota bacterium | reverse complement strand
GGCGGGGGGCCGAGGATTTTCGCCATCCAGTGAATGGCGAAAACCACAGAGCCCAGTGAGCAAATGAAATGAACGAGTTGGAGAGACGACAGGCTCGGGAAATGAAGTTCATTTCATATTGCGAACTGAGGACGGGGGCAGTGCTCCGGCAAACAGTAACCACTGTCGTGCGCATAACCTTCAAAATGAGCAGCAGTACTCCGAACACATTTGGTATCCAAAACACCAGCACAACATCGAAACAGTTTATTCAACTTCAACGAACTCATGAAGTTTTGCTTCGAGTTTAATCTCTACTCAGCGGAATTGCCCCTCTTCCGCTGATACTCTCTCATTTTCAATTTTCAAATGCTTTCAAATGCATCCCAAAACTATGCGCGTTTCAGAGCCATCACCACATCCGAAAGACTCACACAGCAATTTTAGAAATACTCTGATTAATACGTTATTTAAAGGCTGAAAATGAAGAAAGCTGGAGGAACTCGACCACGAATAGTAACTAGACAGGTGCCCACCTCTCCCCAAAACAAATGATACAAACATTCAGTCTCATACTCGCCATATTTGACATCATTGCACAATGTTCAAGCAAATTATAACAAAACATACACGTGCTAATTTATAACTTTAATCAATTTATTATATAGTGAAAATACATTTTCACAGTCAGAAAGACTTCTATGTTCCCCTTTACTTTCAATATTTAAATACAGCATCAATGCTTGTAAACTGTATCTCTTCGCAGAGGGAAGCCGTACTTTTGCCAGATTGAGTGTACAAGTCGTTGAATTACTTAACTTTTCCAACCCACACTTCTTCAATGCCGCCTGAATAAATTTAATGTCAAATTCGATATTATGACCGACAAGTCTGTCATGACAGATAAACGAGATAAACTGTTTCAATGCTTCTTCAAGCGGTATTCCCTGCTTTTCGAGCATAGCATCTGTTATGCCCGTTAAATTGACTATAAACTGCGGAAGCTTGTCATTGGGTTCCACAAAGCACTGAAAACGCTCAGTCATAACGCCATTTCTAACCCGAATTGCACCAAATTCGATGATATCGTTTTCATTTTCGTCAAGTCCTGTCGTCTCGATATCAATAATGACGTAATCATCTGCCTGGTTTTTAGCATGCAGCATCGATTTAACAGCACATTCAGATTGTTGTGTTGAAGAACACAGCCTCTGTTCTGGCTCCTTCATTTCATCCAACGTTTTCGATTTCTTACGAACACGAACGGTTTCCGTCACTTGTACGATTTCAATCGGGTCAACCACTGATTTGGACGGCCGCTTCTCTTCGCGCTTACGAATCACCGGCGTATCAGGAAGAACTCGGCCATGAGATGAAACGATTTCCTCTTGTGGTCGATTTTGAGTCCGCTTCGTACATACTGGTTCAGATGAATACATTTTTTCTTTTCTCTCGCAATTCACCTGTGTTTCAGAAAACTCCTTGCCATGAACCGGAACATTATCCATTCGCCCTCTGCTCTGATTTTGCCTCGTTCTTTCATCGTCAAATGCCTTCGTTCCAGTGTCTTTTGAGCATAGCTGTTCAGATTTCTCCCCTCGTGACGGCCTGCTCTCCCCTGCTTCGGCACGCATTTGCGTTTCATTCTCCGTCTCTTTTCCTAAACATCCCTGTTTTGCTGACACTGCTGCATTCGGCTGTTCAATTTTACATTCAGAACAGGAAACAGATGCAGTCTCGTCAAGTTTTATGCCTTCAGAAATCACCGGTTCAATGAGAACATCGTAATTTAATTTAGCCTTTTTCCGTTCCTCTGCCGCCTGAATGCGTTTGACAATCTGATGCTGAGCCGCTTTGCTGAACCCGGGACGCAAAGAAGAAGGCCGATTTAAATAATCATCAACGGGACGAAGCATGAGGGTCAGACCATCAAAATCGATTGGTTTCCAGTCGCTGTTATGGACGCGGAATTTAATTCGCTGTTCATTATTGGTTTGATAAACCATGGTCACACGCCCGACTTTGCAGTTTTCTACAATGCGATTCCAAAGTTCATCACGAACTCGCGCTGATACGTGACCAACATATACACCGACATTGATTTCAAACAACCATTTAGTCAAATCGCCACGAAGTGTTGGCGGACAATCGGTAATCGATACAACAACCATCGCTAGAACTCCTCATTATCGTCATCACTCGTCTCATTTTCGAAACAACTATCGTCAGTATCGCAATCATCTTCATTTAAATCATCATCTTCAAATTCATCGGGATTAAAAGAAGTGTCAAATGAAGTGTCATCGGCATCACTGTCAGCAAAATCAAGCTCTGCAAAGAAATCGTCTTCATAGACAACGGGCTTTTGAGACGATGAGGGTGTATCTTCTATAATTATTCCATTGCTCTGTTCCGTCGCATTCATCTCCTCAAGTGTCTGAATATCGCGAGAGACGGCTTCATCAGTGGCGTCTTCATCTTCGTATTTTCCGTATGAAATACCACTTTTCACAGTACCGACTTTATCATCCCAAAGATTAATAATTCCAACATCTCCGATTTCATCATCAAAAGCCTTTGTGTCATTTCCCAGCAAAAGCCATTTGATATCTCGAGTTGCCCTTTCTAATATTTTATATTTTGACAAAGCATCGCGAACAGCACGCCTCGTCTCTCCCTCCACATCTTTTGGAATTTTCTTTGCGATAATAAATGCAATAGGAATAGTGATCTGAGCTTTATACAAATCAGCAATATCATATACAAAAGCACGGTCATGATTATTATGTACAAACCCAAGTCCCGGCGTACATCCCAGCGCAACAATAACGCTGTGAATGATGCCATATAAACAGTAATTGGCCATTGACAGTGCCTGATTAACGAGATCGCCAGATTCAAAATCATTAGGATTATAATTTCGCCCATTCCATGGAACGCCGGTCTCTTTCGACCATTTCCTATAAATTGCTCTCACGCGTGCCCCTTCATGTCCTCGAAGCTGCTGCATCGTATATTTTGAAACATCCTCGTTCGGAAATCTCATCTGATACATCTGCCTTGCCACCGCCACGCGACTTCTCACATTTGACACGAGTTCAGCCTGCCGAATGAGAAGCCGCGCCGAATGCGTCAGCGGCCTTCCATGCGCATAATACCTCACACCACGCTCGCCAATCCAAATCACGGTCGTCCCCGCATCTCCAAGCAGTTCCATCGCGCGATGCGTCACATTCGACCCCGGTCCCAAAAGCAGCACGCTGATCGAAGCCGCCGGCACATGCACGATGCCTCGCGTGTCTGCCACGGTTATCGCCCCGTCTTTGCGATTAATAACACAATGCTCCAGATACAAATAAGTGATTCTATCCTTAATCTGCGGCAATGCCTGCAAATCAGGCTTCTTAATACCGGGAATCTCTTTCATGCTCTTTCTCCCTTTTTTTGGGGGCGCCATGCTATGTCGCTACGCTCCATACGCATGGCGGTCCGGTCTATGTCGCTACGCTCCATACGCCCGGACAATTTACTCGATTATGCATGGAATAGATGCATCATAACGCAAAAGTTGTGATTCTGATTTCATCACTCAGTTTTTGCACAGTTTTCCGCAAACCCAATATCTTCCAAAACAAGGTTGGCATAATTAGGCATCAGATCATAAGAAACTGTGCGCGTTGTTCTAATATTTGGATTAAGAATATGACGTTCACACCAAAGTTTGCACCATTTTCCGGCGGTTTTAGTCGACACCTGAAATAGCTTGGCCACATCTTTGGTCTGAACCGTCTTTGTGTTTGTTTCGATAAGATAACGAATGAGTTTTAAATCCTGCGGATTCAAATCGCGAACTGCCGGATTCGGAGTCGATACGTTGGATGCTTTATAAGCGGCATCATAGATTTTTTCTGCATTCAACGCCATGATCTCCAAAAAGTAAGTTATCCATTGCTCAAGATGCGGCGGCTTAATGCGACCATTATAATAGAGTGCCGGCAAACCCATTTGGAGATTTTTATAATATCCCTGCAAATCGCTTGCATAATACTCTTCCATGGCATTGAAACCTTTCATGTCATAACCGGTTTCCATCAAAATATAGGTCGCCAAGGCCCGGCCAGTTCGCCCGTTTCCATCATTAAACGGATGAATTGTCACAAATTGATAGAGAAAAAGCGCAGCTTTGATGGGCTCTGGCGTTTCTTTGTCGTTATTATACCATGCTACGAGATCATGCATAAGTGGCTGAATATCGACGTATTCAGGGGGGATATATTCTGGTTGTCGAGTTACACTGTCAAAAACCGCAAAAAGAACGCCAGGAGGCGTAGCTTGTCGATATTCAGAACGCAACACGCGTTGTCCTGATTTCGTAATGTATCCGTGAACAGTCTGAATGAAAGCTTCTGTCACCTGTGTGTGCTTTTTATGCTGTTCGTCCAGAAAATTCATGGCGTCCCAGTAATTTATAACTTCGCGTTCTGCATTCAGTGCACAGTCTTTGGCTTTCTTTTGAATGGCGCGTTCCACCTGATCGTAAGACAGCACATTACCTTCAATACTCGTCGAAAAGTGCGTGCGCTTCAATTTGGCATCATACTGCATTTTCTGTTGTTCGCGGGTCGGCAGCCTGAGATAGTTCAGACTGACACAATAGCGCTCAATTCGCATCAATGTTCTTGCAATGCCTGACGTATAAACAAATTGCGGCTGATACATAACCGTGCTCTCATTAATCCGTGCTCTTAACAAATAAGTAAACTTCATCTTCCCTTATTTTGGCAAATAAGGGAACTTCATCTTCACCCCATAAAGCACTTTTGACATGCGTAACATCTTCCCAGGTTTGGGATGCGAAAACACTATAGATGGCTTTGTCAAAGGGAAGGTATAATTGCTTTGCTACACATCGAACAACATCGCGAAGCTGCATGCAAACGAGTGGAGATCATATCGAGTCAATTCCAATCTGGAAACGATCGGAAAACGAAAATCCGGATGGGCGGATTGTGCGCGTCCGCCGTATTGCCGTAGGCAATAGG
>JAZRVP010000003.1:0-9778 GCA_045599245.1 Myxococcota bacterium | reverse complement strand
ATGGCGAAAATCCTCGGCCCCCCACCAAAGGACTGAGTTTGGGCGACCTCATGCAGCAGCTCCCGGGTGCATCCTCGGCCCCCCACCAAAGGACTGAGTCCTTTGGAATCCTCAATATTTTTAGATAGTATAAGCCTTTTGAGCTGCCTACCCATTATTCCTCGCCGGGCCCCACCGCCCGGCTCTCATTATTTTCTGCCTAATAAGTGCGAAATACTCTGCTCATATTTCATGTCGATTTGTGAACTCCCCCTGCCTGAGCAGTAACGCATTTTTTAGACAAAACAATATTTCACTTGCACCATCCTCCAAAACCGACTAATTTCTTCCAGTGCAGTGTTTTTTAGAGCTTCGCTCGTAGTTCACTGCAGCATGGCACGGATGCTCAAATAACGTCAAATTTAAATTGATGTTTACTAAGATTTTTTACCCGTCTGATGATTCGACAGATGGGATTCGAGCGGTTTTCTTTTGTTTTAAATAAAAACGCGGCTTGTGGATGCTCAGGGAGTGAGCAATCGTTCAACAGGGAGGTTATGGATGTTTGAGCTGGATGAACCACAGAAAACTGGAGCGTGCATCAAAGTCATTGGCGTCGGCGGCGGCGGCGGCAATGCCATCAACACGATGATCGAAGCTGGCATCGACAGCGTTCAGTTTATCGTCGCTAACACGGACAAGCAGGCACTCGCTGTCAACAACGCCGAGGTGCGCATTCAAATCGGCGAACAGCGTACCGGCGGCCTCGGCGCCGGAGGCATTCCTCAGGTCGGTCAGGAATCCGCTCAAGAATCCGCCAGCGTCATTCAGGAACAGCTTAAAGGCGCTGACATGGTCTTCGTCACAGCCGGAATGGGCGGCGGTACAGGTACAGGCGCAACTCCCATCATCGCAGGCATCGCCAGACAGCTCGGCGCTCTGACCGTCGCCGTCGTCACAAAGCCTTTCCGTTTTGAAGCCAGACAGCGCAGAAAACAGGCCGATATCGGTATCGAAAATCTCAGAAAAAATGTCGATGCCCTCATCACCATCCCAAATGAACGACTCCTCCAGACGGTCGGCGAACAGATGTCTGCAATCTCCGCATACAAGCACGCTAACAGCGTCCTGTGCGATGCCGTCAGAGCGATCAGCGAGCTCATTACAAAAACCGGTTACATCAACATCGACTTCGCCGACGTGCGCGCCGTCATGAGCAACCAGGGACTCGCGCTCATGGGCACCGGCATCGGCTCCGGACAGTCAAGAGCTACTGACGCGGCTGAAGCAGCCATCAGCTCGCCTCTGCTCGACGACATTTCCATCGACGGCGCCTCCAACGTCCTCGTCAATATCACCGCTCCCAGCGACGCTACCCTCATCGAAATCAATGAGGCCGTCAGCATCATCGAGGATGCCGCTTCCGAAGACGCTAACATCATCGTCGGTCACGTCGTCAGCGAAGATGATACCGACGAAATCAAAATTACCGTCATCGCTACTGGCTTTGACGATGCAGAAGCCTCTGCCGATGACACGCCCTTCCTCGATCGCGGTGCTAAAAAACCTGATTTCATCGGCAGCCAGATTCGCCCTGACTCCGCTTACGCTTCAGGCTCAAGAAACCCAGCCGTCGCATCCCAGTCCGGAACATATTCCAGAACTGCTGCCGCCGCTTCTGCCCCCTCTCCGTATCAGTCAACCGTCAGCGACAATTCCCTCGATATCGCAAAAACCCTCCAGGGTTACGAAAAACAGGCCAATGAGCTCTACTCCGATGTCAACACTCAGAACAGTTCCTCATACGCCCCTCGTAATGCCTCCCCGAACTCTTTTGCACCTGCTCAAAGCAGTCAGCAGAATTTCGCTCAGCCTCGACAGCCTGAACCCGCCGCCCCCGATATCTTCGCCAGCGTTCAGCAGAATATCCCTCAGAACGACGCTCGAATGAGTTCCACAAACAAACCCGCCGTCTCTCTTAACGATATTTCTGACTCTTATGATGATATCAGCAGTCTCGTCACTCCGGCAGTCCTGAGAAAATCAAACAAATTCTTCCTCGACTGATTTCCCTGTCTCGTTACTCAATTCCGGCCGTTGAAACCAATTTGGCGTTTCAGCGGCCTTTCTTTTGTCCTCTCTCACACCCGCCCCCTCTTATGAACATTCTCGACGCTTTCAAAATCATTCTTGTCGAACCTCAAAACCCTATCAATGTCGGCACCGTCATGAGAGCCATGAAAAATATGGGACTTTCTCATCTCACGCTCGTTCACCCAGCCCCCATGGCACTCGAAAAAACTCAGATTTCCGCCCACCACACCGAAGATCTCCTTCAGACCATCGAAATCGTCGATTCCCTCGATGACGCACTCTCAAACATTCACGAGTCTTTTGGTTTCAGCGCCAGAAAACGCACACAGACCTGGGCTTCAATGGATATGGAGGCTGCCGTCGCAAGAAGCATTCAGCTCGCAAAAAATGATCAGAAAATTGCGTTTATTTTTGGACGCGAACAGACCGGTCTCACCAATGAAGAACTTGAACGCTGCTCCTGTCAGGTCCACATCCAAACCAGCGACTACACCAGCCTCAATCTGGCTCAAGCCGTTCTTCTGGCCTCCTACACACTGCTTCGACAGTCTCAGCACTCAGAGACAACGCCGACCTCGCCAGGCATTGAAAAACTCGACAATCATGCCCCGGGCACACGCCCGGCCACTCAGGCTGAAAAACTCCTCCTCCTAAAACGCCTGGAAGATGCGCTCGTTCAAATCGGTTACTACAAATCGCCTGACCCGAACACTGCCATTCACCGCGTCCAGAACATCCTCAACAGAGCCGAACTTCACAACGACGAATTTCATCTCCTCATGGGAATGATCGCCGAAATCAATAACTATTCCCAGCTCATTGAACGCGGCATCATCCCCAGGAAAATTCGCCCGGAAAAGGCCCTGAACAGCACCTCGGATACCCCCGCTGATTTATAAGTCCCTAAAAAAAGTCTCTTTATTGTACTCTATCGCCAAGTGTGTTAAGTTCACATTAGCCGTTTTTTCGGTTGTAATCGATGAGGTTAAGATGAAGAAATGTCCGAATTGTAATAAAGCGGTTCCCTTCGGGGCTCGCAGGTGTGTTTATTGCCGCACGCCTCTTGATGATGAGAACAGCACTCCAAACGATCAGGTTGTCTCTGAACGGGGCTTTAATGCCACATCCCGAAATTTCGACAACGGATCCGATTTCGGCCTGGAAGATAATCCCCGTAAGTTCAACAAAACCATGATTGGACTTGGCCCGGTTTCTATCCATGACGCTCCAAAAGAAAACACGGATTCTTTCGCACAAAGAACCATTGCAGGAATGCGGGGCATTTCGTTTGACGATGCTTTAGATACAAACAAACCCGGCATCTATCGCATGTCGGGAAAAAGCAGCATTAGTAAAGAAACGCTCAATCAAGCCGCGCCTCAGTTTAAGAAAACACTTTTCCAAACCAGCCCGATTGATTCTGAAGTCAGTCCCACGCCCGCCGCAGATAAGCATCGCGCCGCTGCCCCGGCAAAACAGACCGCTCCAGAACCGGCACAAGAACAGAAAGAAGACATCCTCGCCGGTTTGCCCGGCGCAGCTCCCATGCCTTCATCTCTCGTCGATGAGGAATTCGTCGACCTCACGTCTCAGGTCTTCGGGGATGACTTCGCTTCCATTACCCAGGAAGCTGCCGATGACGACGACGACGGTCTCGATTTCGATTTTCCAACGGCTCCGGCTCCTGTTAAAGCTGAACCTCCTAAATCGGAATCCGTCAAAGCAGATGACAAATCAAAAAATATTATCGCAGCTCCCGAAAAAGCTCTGTCCGATTCCGTTCAGTCTGCACCTGCCTCCTCAACAAGTGACAGCACGGCTTCGACTGACCCGGCCCCCGCAAGCTCTTCTCCTGCTAAAAAGAAAAAATCTAAAAAGAAAAAAGACGGCCCTCTCGACTATGTCGCTATAGCCTGTGCAGCTTGCGGCGTTCTCGCGTCTGTCGTCGTAATCGTTTCCTTAAAAGGCAGCGGTCCTGTTCCCATCATCCTCTTGGCACTGGCCGCCGCGCTTGACGGCATTTTCTTCGCCATCAGAAAAAAACTTTCCTCCATGGGCAGAGCCATCCTTTTCTTCATCGCAGCACTCGTCATACTCGGCGGGCTTGTCATGACTAAAAACGCTCTCATCATCATTCCGATGATTTGCCAGGTCATTGGCGCTCTATGCTGCTTCCTTAAAAAAGCTTAAGGCTTTCGTTTAATAATGTTGTGTGATTTGGGCAGACATCCTCTGTTGCTTTGCGCTTGCATCTTCACGATGCTCCTGCCCATTTCAGCTTTCGCTCAGGATCCACCCCCCTCTCCGACTCTTCCACCCGAAGATTTTGTCGTTCCTCCTGCCCGTACCATCACTGCCACTCTTAAACCGGCTTCACCTAAACGCATCGTCGATATCCATTTTTTCGATGAACAACATCGCTCCTGCGTCGATACATTCAAGGTTGAAGCTTCCCGAAAAACCATCCATGCCGGACAATCCGTCACTTTCCGTTCTTCCATATCCAGAAAGTGCAATCAAAAATCCGTATCTGCCCCCATTCCGATCAAAGTGGATTTTTTCGTCCGCGCTCTTAACAGCAAAAAAAAATCCCCCGATTCTTCCCAGTCTGCTTCCAGTCAAAACGCTTCAAATGTTTTCACTCAGACTTTTAACAATCAGGGCTCCTATCAGATTACCGTCGTTCACCACATGAACGATTCTTTAACGCATACCGTCTCACTCACGGTCCCCGTACTGCCGCCAAAAATCAATGCTCCTGCACCGGAAAATACAGACTAATACCGCCGGAACCGAAGCTAAATCCGAACCTAAAGATTATTTTGTTTCTTTCAGATGGTTCATCGCATTGATTTCCGCAACATTCCTTCTTCTGCTCGCCCGTTTCTGGTACCTGCAGATGATCGAAGGCGACCATTATAAACAGCTCGCTTTCAACAACTTTATCAAAAGACGCGTCGTACCCGCCGAACGAGGACAAATTTTTGACATAAAAATGCGGCCGGTTGCCACAAACCATCCCTCTTACGACGTCATGCTTACGCCGGCCTTTTTTACCTCTTCTAAAGAACCCGAACAGGAGTTTAACCAAAGAATCGACGCACTTGCGTCCTATCTCTCCATCTCAAACGACGAAAAATTAAAACTCGTCAAAAAAATCAAATCCGTCAAGCCCGCCGACCGATTTGCGCCGCTTCTCGTCAAATCCGGCATTTCCAGAGATCAACTCGCGAAAGTCGAAACAAATTCCCTCCAGCTTCACGGCATTGAAATTGTCGCTACCAGCCGACGTTACTATCCTTTTAACGAACTCGCTGCTCATCTCATCGGATACGTCAACCAAATCAATGACACCGAACTGCAAAAACTTAAAATGTACGGCTACAGAATGGGCGATGTCACAGGACGAATGGGCGTCGAACGCTCCTTTGAACCCATTCTTCGCGGCGCAAATGGCCTGAGCGCAAGTGTCGTCAACGCCAAAGGCATCCCTCAAACCGATTCTGAATCCATTGCTCTGATGCGCGACTGGAAAGATGTCGAACCCATTTCCGGTAAAAATATCATCCTCACCATTGATATGGATGTTCAGAGAATTCTTAAAGATGCTCTTCGCGATTATCCCAGCGGCGCCATCGTTGCCGTCAATCCAAACAATGGACGAATCCTCGGAATTGCCTCCACCCCGTCTTTCAACCCGAACAGCTGGTCCGGAAGACTTTCGAGAGCCGAACATGTCGATGCCACGACAAATCCATACAAACCTATGCTCGACAAGTCACTGCTCGCATTTTTCCCAGGATCCATCTACAAAGTCGTCACGTCGGCCGCCGCACTCGAAGAAGGACTCATGCATCCTCAGGATACCCTTACCTGCCCCGGCTATTACGAATACGGAATGCAAAGACGACGTTTTCACTGCTGGAAACATTCCGGACACGGCGTTGTTTCCATCACCGAGGCTCTGGCCTCGAGCTGCGACGTCTATTTCTATAAAGTCGGCGAAAAATTGGGCATCGACAAACTCGCCGAATATGCCCACATGTTCGGCCTCGGCGAAAAAACCGGAATTGGTATTAACAACGAAGCCGCCGGCACAGTCCCAACCAGAGAATGGCATAACAAACGTTCAAAAGAAGGATTCCAGGGCGGCTTTACCCTGTCCACGTCCATCGGACAGGGCGACGTCCGCACAACACCGCTTCAAATGGCCCTCCTCTATGCCACCATCGCTAACGGCGGCACACTCTACTACCCGCAAATCATCGATCGCATTGAAACCGCTGACGGTCATCCCGTCTTCACTTACCCAAGCCGCGTTCATTCAAAACTTCCTTTCAAAAAAGAAACGCTCGATACCATCAAAACCGGCCTCGATATGGTCGTCAACAGTGAAATGGGAACCGGTTTCGCCTATCGACTCTCCAACCTCAGTGTCGCCGGAAAAACAGGCTCCGCCCAGGTCATTTCTAAACGCGTCTCTGCCGCTTCGGTCGAATTCAAATACCGAGATCACGCCTGGTTTGCCGCTTTTTCTCCCATCGATCACCCGCAAATCGCTGTCGCCGTCTTTCTCGAACACGGTGGTTCCGGTTCCGCTAACGCCGGCCCCGTCATCATGGAAGTTATCGATCGATATACTCGCGAAATTCTCAATGGTCAGCCGAGGTAACCCATGAAACTTATCGCTCCTCGCCCCATTAAATCTTTTCTCGCATCCTTCGACTGGGTCCTTTTTTTCCTCGTCCTCGCGATCATTCTTATCGGTATTTTCAATCTCACAAGCATCGCAAACATTCTCCCCAAACCCCTCCACAACATGCAGATCCTGTGGTTTACCCTGGGATTCATCTTCTTTGTCATTCCGTGCGCTTCCATCGATTACAGAAATTACGCACGTTTCGGCAGCTTCATTTATGGCGGCGGCATTCTCATGCTCCTGCTCGTGCTCATTCTCGGCACCGATTTTAACGGCTCAAAACGCTGGATTAACCTCGGACTCTTTCACATGCAGCCGTCCGAACTCATGAAAATCGCTGAAGTCATTTTCATCGCAAAACTTCTTTCCGAAAAAGAACATCGGCAAAATTATAATCTCAAATCTCTTCTGCCTATTTTTGCCGCTATTATCCTTCCAATGCTCCTCATTTTTCTCGAACCTGACCTCGGCACCGCACTTCTCATCGCACTCATTGCCGGGATTATGGTTCTGTTTGAAGGCATCAAAAAGAAAACGATTGCCCTCATCATCGCGATTCTCATTGCCAGCGCTCCCGCCGCCTGGTTCGTCATGCACGACTATCAGCGATCCCGCGTCCTCACCTTCCTGCAAATCGAAGATGACCCCTACGGCAGTGACTGGCAGGTCAAGAATTCCGTGATCGCCGTCGGTTCCGGCGGTCTCACAGGACGCGGCTACGGTCAAAGCACACAGGTTCAAAAAGGGTTTGTCCCTGAACCGGAAAATGACTTCGCACTCGCAAACTGGGCTGAAGAATACGGTTTTATCGGCGTCCTCACGCTCATCACCCTCTACTTCCTCCTCCTTTTATGGGCTCTTCATATCGCCATTTCCGCCCGAGACCGATTCGGAATGCTTCTGGCCGTCGGCATCGCCGCCATCTTCTTCTGGCAGGTCACCGTTAATACCGCCATGGTCGTGCGATGGGCTCCCGTCGTCGGCATCACACTCCCCCTCATCTCTTATGGCGGATCAAGTGTCCTGTGCATGATGATTTGCATCGGAATCCTCATGAACGTTTCCATCCGCCGTCACATGCTCGCAAAAGACTAACCGCCTCTTTCTCTCATGGCAAACATCGTTCGAAAACATTACAAATTCTATGGATACGTTCAGGGCGTCGGATTCAGATACCGCGCTTATCACGCCGCCCAAAACACCGGCATCACCGGCTGGGTCAAAAACTGTTCCGACGGCTCCGTCGAAATGCAGGCTCAGGGAACCGTCGAAATGCTCTCTGACTTCCTCGATATCATCGAAAATGGCCACTTCATTCAAATCGATCGCTGCATCGCAAATGATATCCCCCTTTCACAAGAACATTCCTTTCGCATTTTATAGTTTGCACAGACAGCTTATCGCATTTCGATATTTCTCTTCGATCGGATAGATATTATCAAATATTTCATCCACAATCCGCTTCTCTTCCATATCAACGACATATCGCCCCAAAACAACCGGATACCACGTTCTTCCCGTCTCTTCTTCCTCTTCTTTTGTCGTTAAATGCTCCTCATACAACACAAATGAATAGGCCCCCTTCACCGCTTTCGCGCTTTCTTCATCCACACCATCCCCGCCCACAGCCGGTTCTGCCGGTTCCACAAGTTCAATCCCGGCCAACGTCTTTTTTTTCATATCCCTTAAAGCCGCTTCATACAAACCATTGACTTCTTCTCTAATCATCGGCGATTCAGCCAAAATGGCCCGGGACAAATCACGACACGTCTTCGGCGAAAATTCGATATTCATTTCCATCTTTTTCATCATATTTCGATCCGTCGACGCATCCGTTTCCACTACAATTCGCCAGTCTGAATCCACATCATCCGATATCTTGCGGCTTAATATTAACAAAATGTCGGCTTCCGACGTCCTGCCATCCTGCGTAAAAGACTCCATGAACTGAACACTCCAGTTTTCCACGGATTCATACTCGCGCTGACTCAAAAAATTCACTCGCACCTCAACCCCGGGAACCTGCGAATAATCCGCATGCTTCTCAAACGACTTTTTCAGTTTCGCCCCGACGCCTTTCCCCTCCAGACTCTCCCCTCGAATATAACACGCCCTGGCATACAAACCGGCCAGCTTCCCTGTATCCTTCTCATTGCGATACCGGTTCCAGCTGCGAAGCAGCTTCGAAATATCCCGATGAATGATCGCCTTCTGCTCCTCGTCTGCACTGTCCGGATACGAACGAATATCGATATGCATCTTTTCCCAATTTGAATCCGACGAGACAAACGGAGATGAACTCACATTCGGGTCACATGAAGGCTCCAAATCCTTTTTCACCTCCGGTTCCTTTTTAACTTCTTCCAAAACAGGCTTGGCTTCGGCCTCCGGCATCTTCTCTGTCTCCGGCTTCTTCTCATCAACGACAGCTTTCTGCGCCCCATCTTCCTGCAAATTGACGGCCGCCGTCTCAGCCCCCGCATCTCTTGCTGTTTCAACCGGCCTGCTGCACCCGGACATCACCCACAGCAAAATCATTCCCGCAACAACCGTACACCTTCGACACTTCGACATATACACACCCCATTTTTACGCCCAAAATATTAATCGTGGTGCGTATCTATTAGCACCACGCACGATGGGCGTATTGCCCCGCAATAGCCCATCATAACCATAACATGTTTATGATTTAATTATATCTTAAAGAGCCTCATAATAACCATATCACTCTGCTCCAGTCCCCAATCTGCCGACTCATGGCATCAACCGTTTCGTCCCGCACACACGCGATGACATGCCTCGGACTCCGGCATAAACTCGCACGCAAACTCTCACTCAGGCCGCCGCCGTCGGCTTCCAGAAGCCCCAGTTCATCCACCAGCAATACTTCCGCATCCTCCGTCTGCTTTAACCGCTCCTCAGCCCACAACCACGCCCTCTCATTAAACCGATACACGCCGCCATCCTCCCGGCGGCATACTTCCCTCCCCTCCCCCCCCCCCCCCC
>JAZRVP010000002.1:0-68492 GCA_045599245.1 Myxococcota bacterium | reverse complement strand
TCCTCAGTTCGCAATATGAAATGCACTTCGTTTCCCGAGCCTGTTGGTCGAGGCGTTGTGCACAACGCCTCGACTGGCCGTTCATTTCATTTGCTCACTGGGCGCTGCGATGCCAGTCGTCCAGTGGACGCCTGTCGTCTCGGCACCCACCCTCAGCTTTTATCAATTTTTTGCCTTAAAAATGTGTATTATTCAGACTTTCTTTAGACAATTCAGCAGCAATTTGTTTGATTTCACGTTGGGTTAATTCAGTTGAAGCAGCAATAGCCTTGATGGTCATATCAGTTTGTTGAAGCAGATTTTTAGCAACCAGAAGACGTCCCTCTTTGTTTCCCTGTTTTGCTCCGAGTTTTTCCCCCCGTTTTTCCCCCCGTTTTTCTGCGATGGCTTTCATTTCTTCAATGGCTTGACACATATTGCATTTCTCCTTTGGTTCTCGATTATCGATTTTTATACCAAGATTTAACCTTTGATTAAGTAATTTAGCCGCAGTTTTGCTCAGTGACTTGAAACGGCTGTCTAATTTTACCATTTTTTTCAGTCCTGATCTATTCCTGCAATATTTTAGGCACTTGCATACACAACCTAACTCGCTTTTCATCATGGCAAGCTCTGATGATTTTATTTTATGCGGATCGAGAACGAACAGTGGATAGTCGGGAACAAACTTGAGCAGGTCTTTTGGTTGATTTCCCATGAGTTCGTGTAATGTTTTCGGACCTGTCCAGGCTGATAAACTGTAATTTATGACAAGCGTTATTACAGGAAGAAGACGCTGCCTGTGATGTTGATTGGGCTTTTCTGCATCGATAAATGCGTTTTGAAGTGTTTTGTTCTGCATTTGGGATATATAGCTCAAGACATCGTATAACATGATACGAAGTGGCATCCAGTAGTCAATGGATGCCTGGTTTTCAATTCCTAAAACTAAATAGATATGGTTTTCATCTCGATAAACTTCTTTGAAAATGTCTCTCTCTTTCCAAATGCTGCTTTGCTTTTTGTTTGATGAATGAACGAGTTTTGTATCACATTCCTTTAAGTCTTCAGGTTTTATGACCTCCTCGCCACGATAGAGATAGAAATTAAATGCTTCTGCAAATATCTGCGGGTCGCTCATAAATTCACGACATAGAACATCACATTCTGACATATTGAACCTCAATTTATTGTGACTGAACGAACTTGTATGCATTTAATTGGGCATTTTTCGGAAAAAAGGACATAAATTTTACAAAATAATTCGGGGAGGGGGAAAGTCGTGTGCTGGTGTGTTCGAAATTCTCATTGCCGCATAAAACAACAGTCTAGCCGTCATCGATTTCATCGTGGTGTATGTCGCCTGAACCGGTCATAAGGTCGTATTCAGTTTGCCTGAATAGGTGATTTTGATCTGGAATGTGGCTGCATATCGTCTTGGCAAGATGATGGTTGGTCGTGAGGTTTGATGCGTTATCCGGGGGCAACTTGCAGCCTGGCGTTTCCTTTGAAGCCTTGTGCATTTGTGCTTGGTTAGAGGGATGCAAGGCTATAGCCAGCACAATAACGATGAAAATGGTTTGTCGGTAAATAAGTGAATATGGTAGTGATATTGGGGCTTTTTTCATGGAGGAAACGATGAAATTCCGTATTGTATGTTCTATATTGCTGGTATTGCTTTTTATTCCGACGACGGGGTTTGTTTGCGCGACTCGCGTTGAGAAGATGGAAGCCGATATTGAGGCACTTCAGCTTCAGTTTAATGAGATTCAGAAACGCGTGAATAACGATCAGACGCAGCTCACGGAGATGATTCTTCGGGCGGATAAGAAGCTGGAGGAATTGGGAAGCAGCCAGGATGAGACGCACGATCGCGTGTCACAACAGAACGTTCAGTTGTCCTTGGAACTTGAACAGGAGCGAGCAGAGCTCGCGGCGATGCGAGGTCGTCTCGATGTTCAGCAGAAAGCACTGGATGAAATGCAGTCGAGTCTTCAGACGGTGATGGGATCGGTCGCAAGCACGACCGGTGGATCGAACGTAATTCTTCCCAGCGACCAGGAAGCCCTGTATCAGTTTATTCAAGAGAAAAAGGCTTCAGGCGAACTGGCATCCCAAAAAGCCGGAACGGTTGAGTTTTTGAAGCGATATCCTGCGGATGAACGCAATGAAGCGTTATTGCTGGAGATGGCGACATTGTGTTCGAAAGAAGGGCTTGATCGCGATGCGATCAGTTACACGACGAAATATCTTCAGGTATTTCCCAAAGGAGCGTCTCGCAATGAAATCATATATATTATGGGGGATTCAGGGATGAAGATAGGCAATTGTGAATTGGCTCAGAAATCGTTCCAGACACTTGAGGCACTTGGTTATAAAGATGCATCCAGCCGTCTGAAAGAAGCCAAAACGAACTGTAAGAAATAGCGATGTCATACACACTCTATCATCACGAAGCCGGCGAGAATTCGTTTGATATCCGGGAGATGGAAATCGGGGATCTGGCAGCGGTATTTTATCTCGGAGAGAGAATATTTACAGCGGACCGCTGGCCGGCGCTGTATCGAACCTGGGATGAATACGAGGTTGTGTCGTTTTTTTCGTCGGATACGGAAACATGTCTTGTGGCGACGCGCCAGGAGAAGGTGATAGGGTTTGCCCTCGGAAATGTGATTGAAAAAGAGAAGAGTTCGTGGCGGTACGGATATCTGGTTTGGCTTGGTGTGGATCCGAATCTGGAACGTGTTGGCGTTGGTTCGATATTATTTAAAGTAATGCGGGAGCGATTTATTGAATTAGGTGCGAGAATGATATTGGTGGATACTGATGCGAACAATGAACCTGCCATCAGATTTTTTCGGAAACACGGCTTTAATCACGAAAACAAACACGTGTATTTGTCGATGAATCTGACGCATGACCCGGATTATGTCGAGTATCATCGCACAAAGAAATAAAGTAATAAAAGGAAGTATTCTCTGTCGAATGTTTCCGGATAAATAAAAAGCCCGTCGTATTGAGTCGCCATGAAATGGCGGCGAGGAGACGGGCGGCTGCGGCGTATTGGCGAAGCCGATAGCCGCAGGACGAGCTGCGTATTGCGAAGCAATAGCAGTCGTCAAAATATATATAAATTAGCGTCCCATATCCTTTTTCAGTCTGGCGAGGGCGTCATTTTTCTGCATTTCGAGAAATGCTTTTTCGGTCTCGAGTTCTTCTTTTGAAGGGCTGTTAAGTTCGGCATCGAGCATGGCTGCGATGTTTGAACGGGGTTCCTGAAGGCTTGGAGAAGCAAGTTTGAAGCTCTGTTTCAAGACGCTTTTTTGCTGCAGAATCTGATCTTTTTGCTGGAAAAGGGACATTTCCTGAGCCTGAGCCGTTTTGAGGTTTGCCTGAGCGATATTGATGAGATCGTCACGATTATTTTGTCTGGCGAGATCGAGACGCTGTTCCCATTTTCGAACTTCTGCACTGATGTCATCGAGTGATTTGTCGATGGAACGTTCAGCGATGGTGAGCTTTGTATATTCTTCAGAAATTTCGGTCTTCGAGCGTGCACTGAGGCTTGGTGTGAGGAACGCAGCAGGGGCAGGATTGGTGATTTGTGGTTCAATACGTTCATTTTGCGGTGTCAGCATGGGCTGAGCAACGGGCTGAGGCTGAATGTATTGCGTCGGAGCCGTGGCTTGAGGTGCGATCGACTGAGGCGTGATAAAGGTCTGTTCAACGGGTTGATTGTTGAAGTTTCCGATGGTTTCAAATCCATCCGCAGTGACACTTCGTGATTTGGTATCGGGAGCGATTTCGGATTTTTTAGCCAGAGCCGCTTCGATGGCATCGGCACATCTTTCGATGTTTGCGAGTGCCGAGATATTTTGTGCAATTTGTCTCATCAAATCGAGTTTTGCGTTGTCAGGAATGATGGATGCAAGGACGTTTGAAAGTTTAATGATAGACGGCGAAATGGCTGCGGCATTTTCGTGAGCGAGGAAAGTGGCGAGAGCGGGAGTCTGCTGGTTGAGGACGAATACAGTCGGGACGCCGGCATTTTCGAGGAGCTGTGCATTTTTGTCGTTTGCATGAATGATGGCGAGGTCTGCCATGGCGATATAGTCGGGAAGGGGATCGACGCGGCCGAACATTCTGGCACTGACGGAGAATTTTTGAGCGAGGAGACGGAGCTGATCGGCTTTATAGGCGTCTCCGGCGTGGTAAAAGAAGAGCTGCATTGGGATTTTGATGAGAGAGAGCTGAATGATGAGGGACTGCAGGTCATCAAATTCGGATGCCATGACGAGGAGGACGGGGCCGTTGTTTCGATCGAGATTGAAACGTTTTTGAGCGTCCTCGTGGGACAGAGAGGGGCAAGTTTTTGTCAGAGCGAGGTAACCGCCTTCGAAGATTCGTTTGGGATCCCAATGGATAAATTCGAGATAAGGTCTGAAAGAAGAGTGAGGAATGACCATGGCATCGAGAGTTGAGGGCTGCCATGTGGCGTTAAGTTCAGTTTTTGTCATGAGGCCGATTCTCATGGCATCCCAGGGCGTGTCGAGGAGGGCATCGGGGGAAGTGACGATGAGAGCGCGATTATCGTTATTGGTTGAGTCCGATGCGTTTGAAGACGCGGCAGAGGGGCCGATGTCATCGAAAGCATTTTCCGATTTTTTGTCATTGGATTTAGATTTTTCATCTTTTTGAGAGGAAGATTTGGCCTGGACGTATGGTTCGACGATGTCTTTAAGTTTTTGCATACCGGTTTCAGCGACATCACGGACGTTTTCAGCGATATCGCGGAGATCTTTTTCTGCGGAATCTTTGAAGTCGCGAGCTTGTTTTGCGAAGTCTCGCACTAATGAACCTTTTGTGAGAGCGCGTTTGACGGAGACGGAATGACCGCGTTTTTCGAGGGAAGCGGCGAGAGCCTGAATTTCAGCGGAATCGGAGGAGGCGTCATCGAAACGGATATCAATCTGAAAAGGAGGAATGTGAGATGCCATGTCAAAAGCTCCATTGAAAGAAGTGAAAAAGGCTCCGGTTTGACAATAATTCTGCGAGAGTATCGGTCCAGTCAGAGGCAGACAAGCCGGGAGCGTCTGAAAGGGGAAAAGATTTATATTTTGCCTTTGTTTGTGTGGTGGTGCAAGGCATTTTCACTTTTCGTACGGGGTGAAATCCTGTAAACGGGTGAGCTGATTTTTCGCAGGAAGCGGGAAGCGTAAGTGTAAACAAGTAAGGAGAAGGCTCAATGGAGCACATAGTCATAGTAGCGGCAGAACAGCTTGATGTACTGACTCTGGTAAAGGAATCGACCGGAGCGGTGATGGCAGTATTGGTGATCCTGGTATCGATGAGTCTGATCAGCTGGTATTTTATTGCGATGAAGGCGGTGTATTTATCGAAAGCACGTCGTCAGTCGGATAAATTTCAGGAAATATTCTGGAAGTCGAAGAGACTGGACAATACGTACAAGGAAGCGGAGCAGCTCAAGACGAGTCCGATAGCACAGATGTTTAAAGCAGGCTACGTTGAATTGACGAAGCTCAAGAAGGGCGAGAAAGAGAAGGACAAAGATGCGGAGACGATGGAGCTCTCCGGGATAGAGAACGTGGAGCGTGCCTTGAGACGAGCGTCGTTGGCGGAGACGACGGAGCTTGAGAAGAGCCTGTCATTTTTGGCGACGACGGGATCGACGGCACCGTTTATCGGTCTGTTTGGTACGGTCTGGGGGATCATGCATGCGTTTGTGAATTTGTCGGCGACGGCGTCTGACATGGGTATACAGACGGTTGCGGGTCCGATTGCAGAGGCTCTGATTGCGACGGCAATCGGGCTGGTTGCGGCTATTCCAAGCGTCATGGCGTACAATTATTTTAATCAGAAGATAAAAGTTCTTCATTCGGATATGGAGAGCTTTTCGAATGATTTTCTGAATATCGTGAAGCGTCACTTCTTCAAATAATCGGCGTACATCCAGCAATTTGGAAAAGAAACGATGGCATCAGGAAAACTGAGTGAAATCAATGTGACGCCGCTGGTCGACGTATTGCTTGTACTGCTGATCATATTTATGGTGACGACGGCAGCGGCGGAGCAGCGGCAGCTGGAGCAGAAGAAGCAGGAGAGTATCCAGGAGAAGACGGAATCACTGGTGTCTCTGAACTTGCCGATAACCCCGGACAATGACTATCTGGCGGATCCGGATACGACGAAGCTGGTGGTCGTAATTGATAAGAATTTGCGCGTATTTGTCGTACGAGGGCTGTCGAGTGCCGGCGGTCAGGATCCGATTGCGGACTGTTCGCGGACGCGGGAGCCTGCACTCTGGCAGCCGTGTTTTGACATCATTGTCCAGACTTTGGGGCAGAATCAGCGTCTGATCAAAGAGGGATTGTATCTGGAGGCAGATGCGGATGCGCCGTATGGCTTTGTATCAGGCGTATTGCAGGCATTTCGCGGGCTTGGGCTTCAGAGCGTGGATATTGTAACGGATCCGCATTTTAAAGCCGTTCTGGAGGGCAAACCATGAGAAATCAGCGCACGAGCGGTGGCCTGGAACGGATCTTTGGGGCAGTCATCAGCGTATTGGTTCACGTGGCAATCTTTTCGATGTTTTTGCTCAGCAGCGGTTCAGAAGAGAGCAAAATGCAAGAAGAGACGCCGAACACGGTGTATTGTCGCTATATCGATAATGGTCGTCTGTTCCAGGTTGAAGTGCATGCGGTGGACTGGCAGGAAGCGGAAGACAAGGTTTGCGGTGCACAGAAAAAAGACGTTCATCTGAGTCCGCTTTTGCTGGAAGGAGCGCTGTTAATTCTGGAAGACCAGGCCAATGACGTGATTTATGCACAGCGCGAGAGCTGTTCATGTTCAGACAAAGAGGAAGTGCCGATATTACAGGATGTGAGCATTGTGGAGGCTCCGCGTCTTGGCAGCGAGACGAAGAAAACGGCCCTTCCGAGGATCATCAACACGCCGGAGCCATCGCAGGAGAATACCGTCACGACGGCAAAAGATGCGGTCAAAAAGAAAGCGGATAAACCTGTCAAGAAGACGCCGAATATCGACGATTTGCTCAATGCAGCAACGGATTTTGATGAAGCACGTCCCGTGAGTGAGATCGATCCTGGCGGCTCTCTGGACGGTTCAAAACTCTCTAAATCGGCGACAGGTAAAGGTGACCCATATCTTCAAAAAGTTAAGGCAAAACTGGATAATACGATGGTTCCGCCCGCGACTTTGCCCAAGGCACAGCTTCAAAAACTCAAGGCTCAGGTCTGGATTAAGATTGGAGACAACGGCGTTGTCTGGGGCTGGGATTTTATCCGAAAGAGCGGCAATTCATCTTTTGATCGCATGATCGAGGCAACGATAAAGCAGTTTATGATGGGTGGCCAGCTCAGGTTCGCCAATCCCCCTGAGCAGTGGCGTCTTCAGAACATCCCGTTTACGGTTGATGGTAGTGAAATCAAATAACCTCGCCAGATTGGCGAAATATCAGGAAAGAAAAGAATGGACAAAAAAATAGAGGAAATCATCCAATCCCTTGAAGCACAGTTCACAGGAGACAGCCATCACGACGTCGATATCCTTCGTCAGTACTGTCGAAATCTTCCGAAAAATGAGGAGAATCTTTCGATTGTGACTGCCGTGGGCAGGTATGCTGCGGAGCATTTTCCGGATGAAGAAGTCGTGAAGGAAGCGAAACGTTTTGAAGAAGCCTATACGCGTTTTACGGACATGATTGAGAAGGCGCAGGGGTGTCTGAAGGCCGGAAAATATGAAGAAGGCATTGCTCTTTTTGAAGAACTGGTTGGCGAAGTCAAGCCGCCTGTGGATGAAAAGAAAAAGTATTGTTCATTTGTGCATCCGTTTGAAGAGATGCTGTTTCGATCGGGATACGACCGTGAAAAAGAGGTGGAACGGATATCGACGCTTGCGCAGTTCATTTACATGCAGATGGGCGGCGCCTATTTTGAGATGAAGCGATATGATGAAGCGAAGAAATACTACGGGATGGCGCTGGAACTGTGTCCTGTGAGTTTCCCGATTTATATGGAGCTGCTTCAGATTGCGAAAGTCGAGAAAGACATGGCGGAATGCCGCAGGCTTCTTGAAGTCGTCTATCCGTATTTGTTCACGCGCGGGCATTTGGCGCGATTTTATAGAGAATATGCGGGTTTGGCGATGATCGAGGAGCAGTTTGAGCTGGCACTTTCACTCATTTATCTGAGCCTTGATTATGAAGATTCCGGCCAGGCCAGAGCGCAGCTCAATTCCATTGCCAAACATCGCGAAGTGGATTTGTCGAAGCCCAAAATTGACACGGTCAAGCAGCGTTTGTCGGATGCAAAGATACCTCTGGGGCCGTCGCCGTCGGTTTATGAACTCGCGATGTATATCGGCAAACAGATGAAAGGTGCGTATCCGGATGCGGCAAGAATGGCGTTTTCGATTGCGTACGATATTACGCACTATGAACCGCTGCTTCGCGAGATAGAGAGTTGCTGATATGATGCGAGCCGTTGTGTTTGTGTCGACGGTTCAGAATCCGGAGGAGCCGCTGGTTTGCAGCGGCTCTTTTCTTGAACCGGTCCAGGAAAATATCATCATCAACGACTTTGATTTGATAGCGGTTGAGGCGGCTGTTTCGCTCAAAGAGGCCGGGTTTCTGGATGAAGTCGTTGTTTTCAGCCTTTCGGGGGACAAATCCCATTTGCTCAAGGTGTTGGCAATGGGGGCTGATCGAGCTGTGTGGGGCGCGTGTGAGAATCGTTTTCTGACGCCGGAGCGCGTGGTGGCGACTGCACTTTCTCATTTTGGGGCATCGCCGGCGATATGGATGACGGGAAAATTGGGTGTGAACTTTGAGCGTCATGTGACGGGGCAGCTTCTGGCGGCACATCTTGGTTGTCCGTGTTTTAGTTCAGCGTCGAAAATATCAAAGTCCGGTGATTTGTGGTCGATTGTTTGTGAGGACGATGGCGGGGAATATCGGTATGAGTCGGTGCCGCCGTTTGTGGTGACGTCGGAGCTGAGACTGGCCGAACCAAGGTATCCGGGGCTTCCCAGTATCATTAAGGCGCGTCGCAAGCCGATTGAAGAAATTGCCGTGGTCGAAGCCGAATCTATGCTCAAAACGGTTTCAGTCAGGGAGGGGGATGTTCGTCGTCGTGTATGCCGGTTCATTACAAAAGAAGCGTTGCTTGAGATATTGTAAGAGGTAAAGATGAGTTCGTTTCTCTGGTTGGGTCAGGTAACGCAGGCGGTGCATCAGCACCAGGTTCAGTGCATGAAAGAGCTGCTTCAGAGCGAGTGTATCGTGTATGAAGAGGGGCGTGTGAGGCATGAATCGCCGATGGATGAGGTGAGAAAAATACTGGATTTTGTATCCGGGTATGAATGCTGTGCGATATTGGCGCCGCATGAGCCGCATTGGCTTCGGGTGTTATCAATATTATCGTCATATATAAACTGTTCGTTTATCAGCGGACTGAAATGTGTTCATCTACCGAAGTGTGAACGGGCGATGTGTGCGAATCGGGTATTTGAGACGGTGGAAGTACCGGAAAAGATATTCTGTGCGACGCTGGTGCCGGAAGAGCCGGCGAAGGAAGTGGGGATTTGGCCGGTGATGTCGAGTCTAATTGAAGCGCAGGGCATAAAGCCAGGGGGCTGGAGAGGTCAGTTTGATTCATTTATGTCGGAAGGGGTTCCACTGGATGGGGCGCGTATCATTTTTGCGGGAGGTCGTGGACTGGGGAGTCGTGATGCGTTTGAGAAGCTATCGCGATGTGCCGAAAAATATGGTGCGGGAGTCGCGGGGTCTCGTCTGGCTGTGGATATGGGGTGGTGCCGGAATGATATTCAGGTGGGGCAGACAGGGCGAAGCGTTTCATCGGAAATCTATATTGCCTTTGGCATATCGGGAGCGATACAGCATTTGGCGGGTATTCAGAATGTTCATCGTCTGATTGGTGTGAATACGGATAAGGATGCGCCGATATATCAATTTGCAGATGAAGGCATCATTGCGGATGCGAATGAAGTGATAGATTATTTATTGAAAGTCAGATGAAAAGTATATAATGGATGTGATGTGTGACGGGATATTATATTTTGTTTTATTAGAATGCGTGAAATGATATTTGAGGGCGTCTATGGCGAAGCCATACGCCGCCCGTGCCTGTGCTATTTCATACGCACAGGCATATAATATGATAATTGCGGTGTGGAAGTGCGTGTCGAGAGAGGTGCTGAACAATTTGAATATATATTAGGGGGAGGTGAAGATGATAAAAGCGTTGATTTGTGCGGTAAATGTGGTGTTTATATAGTTGTTATATAATTAAATTTTGTATTTGGTGAATGATGATGGGATATGTATAATAAATATAATAAAAGAAATTGCAAAAGATAGAATATAGTTCGTGCGGATATTGCCAGAAGGGAATAAAATTGCTATTTTGTTGTGCCGGCTTTTAGCCGGATGGCGAAAAAAAGTCCGAGCGTATGGCCGTTAGGCCACTAGCGAGGACCGCCTGGCGTATGGCCGTTAGGCCATTAGCCGGCGTTCAGAAAAAGCATGATGAAACGATGATATTTACAATTGCAATAGAACCAGACATCAAGCTGGTGGAGAGACTGACATTTTTGCAGGAAGACCTTGGCAAAATCATATCGAGCCGAGGGGCGGATTCTCGTTGGACGCGTCCGGAACACCTGCATTTGCCACTCCTTTGCCTTGGTCGTCACGACGATGGATCGATTCCGGAGCTCAACGAGCTTCTTCATCAGGTGGCGAAGAGTTTTCCTGCGTTTCAGATGATGACAGCGGGGATAAGTGCGTATCCGTCACCGGAATGTCCGCGTCTTATTCAGGTTTCGGCGGAGGCGAACCAGAAGCTTCACGATTTGAGAGAGAGGCTGATGGAAGCATGTAATGCGGCAAATCTGCGATATGATGGACGTCATTTTGAGACAAATATGCTGCTTGGACGTGTGGCAACGCGGACGAATCGCATCAATCTAACGGATGCAATCAATGCCGTTCGGGATTTAAATTTCGGTCAGTCGGAAATATTTGAATTTGTATTAATTGGATCGGATTTAAATGAGACGGGTGCACATCATCATATCATATCGAGATTTATGCTCGAGGGAAAAGAAATATAAAAGCTGTCAGGTACGGATGAAAACCGCCTGATGGCGGTTGTTTTTATGATGCTGGAGCATGTAAAAACAGACAGCGGAATATGAAAAAAAGGTGTTTGTGAAGAGTTAATACCAGCTGCCTGAATTGCAGCACCGTGAGGAGGTTGTGGCATGAAACGATACGCGAAGTTTTTGATTGTGGCTGCTTTGTTGGTTGGATGTGATTCAGATAATCCCGTGGAGCATGGAGATGTGTGTCCGCCACCGACATTTGCTTCCCATGGAATTAGTTATATCTTTTCACAAACCTGTACGGAAACTTCCTGTGATTTGGGGGATTTTTCAAACTCGTTTAAAAATAATATATGCCCCAAGGAATTTCCGAAGTGTTTGAATGAAGGAGAAGAGTATTTCTGTGCAGAAAGTAACTGCTTTTCCGGTCAACATATTTATAATGGCGAATGTGTAGATAATTCATTAGAACACTGCGGTTCGCATGACACATCGTGTGAAAAGTTGAGCGGTTGGGTTGAAGGTACCTGCGAGTATGGAAAGTGCGTGGCGAGCAAGTGCCGGGATGGTTATGAATTAGTCAAAGGCGTGTGTGAAGGAACGGTTCCGGACCCTGTTTCGTGTCTTGACAATGAACATGCTTACGATGGCGACTGTGAGAGTGACAGCGTTGAGCATTGCGGAAGCCATGATTATGGCTGTACAAGCGTCAAGGGATGGGACAGCGGTGAGTGCCGCAATAAGGTGTGTGTGGCAACCGCGTGTCAGGCAGGGTTTGAGGTCGTTGGGGGAGCGTGCCAGGCAAAAGCTGTGTCGTGTTTTGGCAATGAACATGCCTTTGAGAATGGCTGTGAACAGAATTCCATGGAAAATTGCGGGAGTCATGGCAATGACTGCACGAAATTGGAAGGCTGGGGATCTGGATCGTGTTTGAGTGGAAAGTGTTCACCAACCAGCTGTTCCGATGGATATTCGTATGATGTCAATTCCAATGCATGTGTGGCAAACAGCGAGTGTGCCGTGGGAACGACGCATCACATGTTCGGCGAGGTATGTGAAGCAAACAGTACAGAAAACTGCGGTTCTCATGACAATAACTGTACAAAACTTTCGGGTTGGCTCACGGGTGTGTGTGAAAAAGGCGTTTGTCTTGCCAGGACTTGTATCGATGGCTACCGTGTGAATGCTGCCGGGATGTGTGAAGAAGCGTGTCCTGAGAACCAGCATCGTCAGGATGGGGCATGTCAGGATGATACGTTGACGGATTGCGGGGCTTATGGAAATAACTGTTCGGCATTGGAAGGGTGGAAGGACGTAAGCTGTGTCTCCGGCAAGTGTGTCGCCGCATCCTGTCTGGATGGTTATGATTTGGTGGAAGAAGAGAAAATTTGCATCATTCATACGGACTGTCCGGATGGTGACAAACATCTTTATGAAGGTGAGTGCGAAGACAACACGGTCGAGAATTGCTCGGAACATGGAATTTCATGTGCAGAAACGGTTGAGGGGTGGCTTGAAGGAACATGCCCACATGGGCAGTGTACACCGAGCAAGTGCCAGGAAGGGTATTGTCTGAGCAGCGGCACGTGTGTTGATGGCAAGGCGAATATCAATGCATGCGGCGTGACGGGAGATGCCTGCAAGGCGTGCAATGGCAATGAAAATTGTGCAGACGGTGTCTGCGCAGAAGGCGTGTGCGGAGCGGGAATGCACGTCAATGGCGCGGATTGTGAGGCGGATGATGCAGGTCATTGCGGCAGTCATGACAAGGCCTGTTCAGAGCACTTTGATTGTGTCAATGCGACCTGTGTTTGTGCCAGTGGTTATCATGCCAACGGTACGGATTGTGAGGAAGATGACAACAATCATTGCGGAACGCATGATACCGTTTGTCCTTCAAACAGCACGTGTTCGGGTGGAACTTGTGTATGTGCCTCAGGCTATCACATCAAGGACAGTGAGTGCGTCAGGGATACGACAGACAATTGCGGCAAGGAGGGCAACAAGTGCCCGGACAAGCCGGAAAATGCGAGTTCTGTTGCGTGCAAGGACGGCGCCTGTGTCATTACATGCCGGAGCAACTATCACGTTTATGAGAGCACCTGTGAGGAGAACACAACGGAGAACTGTGGTGAACACGGCGCAGAATGCAGTGTCAATACAATGTCCTTGAGTAAAACTGTATCGTGTCCGGCAACGACGGGGGTGTGCAAGGCATCGACATGTGTTTCTCATGCCACGGTGAGTTCCGGATCTTGTGTTTGTTCAAGCGGTTATCACAAGTATGAAAATACATGCGAAGAGAATTCGGACGCACACTGCGGGGAGCATGAAACGGAGTGCAGTTATAAAAAAGTTCCGTTGAGTGTCTCGGCGAAGTGTTCAACGTCAGGTGTGTGTGAAGCAACGAAATGTGAGTCCGGAACGAATCTTTCGGGAGGAAAATGCTTGTGTCAAACGGGGACGCATCTGAATGCAAAAGGCGATGCCTGTGAAGAGGACAGTCTTGAACATTGTGGTTCTGTTGAAGTCGCATGTAACGCCGAGACGGTTCCGTTTGGCAAGGAACTGGCGTGTGAAAAGGGTAAATGTGTAGCCAAGAGCTGTGTCGATAATGCGACGCGCAGTACAACGCAACAGACTTGCAGCTGCAATGCTAAATTTCATGCCTATAACAATACATGTGAACTCAATGATGACGCGAACTGCGGGGCGCATGAACAGGCCTGTGATGAGAAAGCAGCGCCTTTGAGTGCGGCATATAAATGTTCGACAGGGGGCGTTTGTCAGGCAACGAGTTGTGTGGAGAATGCAACTTTGAGTTATTCAAAGTGTAGCTGCAAGAGCAATTATCACGTATATGACAACACGTGTGAGGTGAATTCCGACAAGAATTGCGGAGGTCATGACCAGGTGTGTGATATATCCAAAGTGGCCAACAGTACGGCGGTTAATTGCAATACGTCGGGCAAATGTGTAGCGACGAAGTGTGAGTCCGGATATCGATTAGTAAGCACCAGCGGTATTTGCCAGAAATAATAGCAAATTGTCCCTGTTTCTCATCAAAGATGGGAAACAGGGGGAAATATGGTACAAAAAAAAGCCGCTCAACTGAGCGGCTATAAATTTATAATAACTAAATCTTATTTCTTTGTTTTTTTGGTGGCTTTTTTGTCAGCGGCTTTTTTGTCAGCAGCTTTTTTGTCGGCTTTGGCTTCTTTTTTCTCTTCGACTTTGTCGGCTACTTTTGCATCAGCTTTGTCATCGGCAGCCATGTCGACATTGAGCATAGCTTTGAGTTTGGGGGAAATTTTGAAAGCGATATTCTTGGAAGCAGGAATTTTAATGGTTTCTTTTGTACGAGGATTACGGCCATCGCGAGCTGCACGTTCTTTAACTGTAAACGTACCGAAATCTGGGAAAGCAACGCGACCGGTTGAGCAAATGGCTTCGCCGAGAGCATCAAAGACGGCTTTAACGGTTGCATTCAGCTGAGCATTGGTCAATTTCTGATCAGCGATTTTTTTGGACACTTCTTTAAGGAGTTCACCTTTTTTCATAACTCAAATCTCCAGAAAAAGAGAGGTACTAGACGACAACTCGCCTTTGGCGTTTGTCAAAAACAAGGCGAAAAGTATGTTTTGAGCCCCAAACTGTCAAGTAAATAGTCACATGAGGTGTTATTTTTCGCACTTTTTTGCATTATTTTGGTTAACGAACAGAAAAGGAGGCATTTTTCGGTGAAAAAGGGGTGAGGACTTATGGAATTACCTGTAAATCATGACTGAAATTCAAACAAAAAAGTTCCTGAAATTGTACAGTCGGGAAAACAAGTCAAAGTCGCCGTACAATTCGCGGTCATGAGCATTGATTCAGCTGTTTCGGATATTATTTTTCACAATTTTTTTGTGTGTGTTTGAGCAAAGAACAGTGGCGGAGGCATTTTTCGGACAAAAAGATGAAAATGCTCATCAGGCCGCCGGCAAACAACGGTTCCATTTCAAACCAGAAGGCTCCGGTCATTTTACCTGCAGCGAACCATGTCAAAGTCGTGATACAGCTCGTGATCATGAGGATTATTGCGCCTGTTTCGGACATTTTAAGTTTAGGATAATAGATACCGAAGATGGGAATAAGAAGGGAAGCGGCTGAAACAGAACCAAAAATTTTCCATATTTGGACGACCGAACCGGAGCAAAGAGCAATGGCACTGGCGAGGATGGCGGCGAGTATGAGTCCGATTTTTGTATAGCGAGGATTAGAAGATTGATTAAGGGGGCGGGGGCATAAATCGCGGCCGAACGTTGCAGCAGCGGTAAACAGGTTGGAATCGAGTGATGAAAGGACGGTAGCAAACAGTCCGGCAAAAAAGATTCCAGTCAGTCCGATGGGAAGAACGTGAGCGGCGAGAGCCGGAAAGGCCTGGACGGGATTTGAGAGGTCGGGGAGTAAAGCTCTGGCGTATAGACCGCAAATCGTCGTCATGATATCGAAAAAGCACCAGCATGCGATACTGATGAGGAGACCTTTTTTAGCGATTTCCGGGTTTTTGGCGGCGAAAGCTCGTTGAAAGAAGTTGGGTTCAGCGAGTGTTGACAGGGCAATGACGTACCAGATGAGGATGCTTCCGACGGGCTGTCCGCCAGTCGGTTGAAGATGCCCTGGAGGAAGTGATTTGAGCGGTTCAAGACCGAATCCAATAACGAGCCACAGCGTGAGCAGTAAAAAGCCGCCGAACATGAGTGCACACTGGATGGCGTCGGTTTTGACGACGGCTTTAAAACCGCCGCGCCAGAGGTAGATGACGACAAAGACGGCGGTAAGAAGGATACCGAAGGCGGCAGGGATGGCAAAGGTCATCGAAAAGAGAGTACCCATCATGAGGGTGTAGGCGCCGGGAATGGTCGTGAGGAAGATGAGAATGGCGGCACATTTGGCGGCTTTTGTTCCGTATCCTGTTTCGAAGATATGAGGGATTGTGAGAGATTCATGTTTTCTGGCGCGTTTACTCAAAAGGAGAGCAAAGAGCAGGGCACCTAAATAATAGGGGACACCAAACACGATCCAGTTTGAAATGCCGTATTGAAATGAATATTCGCCGACGCCGAGAATGCCGCCGTACCAGGTAGAAACCGTGGTTGCCACAAATGCGGGCAGAGTGAGTGCACGTCCGCCGAGAAGATATCCGGCGGAATCGGTGGTTTTATCCTTGAGCCGCAGTCCCATCCAGAGTGTGATGGCGAGAAATACGGCGGCGATGAGTGCATCGAGCCATCCGATCATGGCATGAGCCGTGGTGCGCGCAAGCGGCAGGCGTGTTTTGAGCAAAATGAAAAAGACGCGTATGCTTTTTTTGCCTCAAAGGGAGGCAAAAAAACATAGCGTCTTTTGGCGGACGTATGGCGCGATGTGCGCCATAGGCCGGCCTTACCAAAAAAAGAAATCAGAAGCATCCGGGAGCTGCCTTTTTAGCTTTTTCGAGCACATCATTTGGAACGGCGGGGGTCACATTGATCCAATCGCTGTCGTCGTAGGCTTTGTCTGTTTCGTAGAAGAGTCCCTGAGTTCCGTCCCAGAAGAGCCAGGCAATGTGTTTAAATACGCCGGTTTGTTTGAGAGAAATGGTTGATTTTTCGAAACGGAGTTTTCCGTCGATGTATGAGCGGATGGTGGCGTATGAAGGGCCGAATGCGTTGTCCTGATAGTAGTGCACGCCGATGGCGTACCAACGGCAGGGATTAGGCTGATCGAGGTTGATATTTTCGGGACCTTCGCCGTCTTTGTCGTCGATATCGAGGGATGGATATTCGGGGGATAGATTTTTAGGTGTCCAGACGGGGGCTCGGTTGTTGAAATAGACGTCGGTTCCGTCATTTTTTTCGGCGATTCCGACATCTCCCCATTTGCCGTCGGGGAGTGTAAGAAGATGGAGATCGAGGTCGGTTCCGTCGTCATCGCCGAGAATGGTGTCTTTTGGGGTATGCCAGACGAGCTGGATGTGAATGGTTTCGCGAGGTGTGGCGGTAATGGTGATGCAGTCGGAGTTGCAGCTCATCATATTACCGGAGTCTTCGACATCGAGACAGAGCTCGTAGCTTCCCGCGAGATCGAGGAAGAAAGAGGCTTTTGGGCCGTCGGACGAGATCGAGGAAGTGGAGTCTTTGGGGGCATTTTTGATGCTCCAGTAATATTTGAGTTCGGTGGATTCCTTGTCGGAACTCTGGGAACCGTCGAGAATAACGGTGTCAAGAGGCGCGAGGTCGAGGGATTTTGACCAAGTGCTGGAGGAGTCGAGGCGTGCCTGAGCGGAGGCGTTTGGGCACTGGTTTGCGGAGGCGGAGCCCATGACTTTGAACAGGGCATTTGCCTGAAGCGGATCGTTGTTCAGTATGACGTATTCAGCTTGAGCGGGGCCTTCACTCAAGGGACTGAATGTGATGTTGAGCGTGGCACTTTCGCCGTTTTTGAGTTCGGTATTTGCGCCGAGAAGCTCGTGGGTGAAGACCTCGGAGCCGCTATTTTTCACGATGTCTGTAATTTTAAGGGGGACATCGCTGCAGCTGGTGAGTGTGACGGGTTTTGTGAGAGAGGTTCCGACGCTCAGAGAGGGGGAAAATTCAAGAATAGTCGGTTGAATTTTAAGGCAGGGCGAGTCGCTGTTTGCGATGATGGGAAGAGCGTAGTGAGGGTGTGTCGGGTCGTTTGAAGAGAAGACGATTTTTCCTTCCTGTTTTCCGATGGTTTTGGGTTCAAAAGCGACGCTGACGGTGAGCTGATCAGCGGCGTTTGCAGCGAGTGAAACGGGAAGTTTTGAGGAGTTGACGAGGGAGTATGAGAAATCGTCGGAGGTCGAGAGTGAGATATCAGAGAGTGTGAGAGGAAGATCGCCGACGTTTGTGATGACGACATCTTTTTTTAGGATTTCGCCTTTTTCAGTCTGTCCGAAGATGAGCTTTTCTTCGGATGAAGGGACGACATGGATGAGAGGAGAGAGCTGCTGAGCGGCGATTTTGAGTTCATAGACGGGCGTGTCGGGGTCATTGGAATAGATTTTGACGATGCCTTCAGGAGATGGAGCGGCTTCAGATGGGGAATAATTCACGGAGACGGGGATAGAGCCGTGAACGTCGAGTGTTCTTGGCAGTTCATTTCCGGTCATGGAAAGGAGGACAGCACTGCTTCCGTTCCATTCGATTTTTCGGATATTGAGAGGGTCTTTGCCGACACTGGAGACGACAAACGGGAGGCTGTGTGAGTCACCGACAGTAACGCGAGAGAAGGTAATCTGCTTTGCCGGGGTCACACGAATTCTGGCATCACTGCCTTCATCGAGGGTTGGACCGCATGAAGTCATGAGGAACGAACCGAGAAGGAGAGGCAAAAACGAGTATTTGTAATGCATGGAAGCCTCATGAAGAATGAGCTATCGAAACCAAAACGGACAAGAATTTAATGTGTGGGAAAAAAAATCACAAGTAAATGCAGTAAATACGCAATTATCTACGTTGTAAATTTGCATTTAATTGAAATAAGGGCAATGATAGAAAAGGGGAATTGATTTGCCATTCGGAGGGTGAGGCAGTTAATTCGGAGAAAAAGCATTGTCAGAACAAGAACCGGAACAGTTTCGTGAAGTGCCAGAGAATAGGTTTGGCGCGGTGTGCCGTGCGGAAGATGTTACATCGGCGGCGGTATGTGGAGAGAGTGCCGAGGTGTCTGGACAGAATGCTCTGAATGACGACGAGAATGAAGGTTACAGTGCAGGCAGTACACTTTCGATGCTGGCTAAAGATGTATATGCCAATGCGGAAGACGTCAGAGAAGACATCGATGATTTGGCGACATCGAATTTGATGTCGCAGGGGGATTCCTGTGACACGGATGTAATGCCGATCATTACGGAAATCCCGGAGTCGTCGGATAATGCAGCCATTCCGTGTCCGGCAGACGGAGATATGTTTGTCTTCACGAATGATGTGGACGCGTATCTGGTCCAGAAAGGTTGTGCCTGCCAGTGTGAAGGCGGCTCGGGGGAGACTCGCTATGCAATTCTCGAATTAGGCAATGATCAGCTGGGATTTGTTCTTTATTCGCCGCAGGAAGGTGTTCAGGAGCTGATGCTTCTGAAGTCTTGTCCGGGATTCGATGCGACTTTGATGTGGCGTGCCGAGGACGCAGATCACCGTCCGTGGCTGATGTGCATTCATTTTCCCGTGTCAGGAAGAAAGCCGGTTCCCGAAGAGTGCAAGGCGTATGTATGGCCGTGTCAGTACATGGGAAAAGTTGCGGGAACCATAGCACAGGCCTATTCACTCGATGGCATAGAGACAGTAGCAACGTGGCGTGAGGCGCAGCATTTCGTTGCGCCAAGTTCTGTGTATCGCATTTTGACGTTTATCTGTTCAAAGCTGAGTGCAGTCTTTGCTTCCGGACATACGTTTCTTCGCATTTCACCGGAAAATATCGTTCTTCGGGACGATGAAATTCTCTTTATGGGCGCGGAATCGTTTGATTTGCCGTGGAATGAACGTTGCGCGATCGAGCATGGGCAGGGGGATTTGGCGTCGGTTCCGCCGGAATGTTTTGGATTTTTAAGACAGCGCATGACGATGGCACAGGCCGTTTATGTTTTGGGTGCAATGGCATACTATCTCGTTGCCGGAAACCGTGTGCCGACCTGTGATGCGCTTAATTTTGAACCGGCCCTTGATCCTCGCGCCTTTAATCCGACATTTCCGATTGGTTGGGATGAAATCATTCATGCCTCCCTTCATGCTTCTCCGGAATTTCGATATCGTACGATGACGGAGTTCATGAATGCGATGAGCAATGCGCTTGATTTCATGCATGAGCGCAGGGATTTTCGAGCGCAGCTGCAGTATGATGCGGCCGTCGATACCCATATCGGGGTGACCAAGCGTCTGAAGTGTCCTGTCAATCAGGATGCTGTGTTCATGAGAAAAAGTGAGAATGGCCAGCGCATTCTGATGGTTGTCGCCGACGGGGTTTCGACATCGACCTACGGATCCGGAGATATTGCAAGTCATATCGTCATAGCCAAAGCCGAAGATGCCTGGAACAAGCGAATAGAAGCAGCAAAGACGCTGAGTCCTATTCATGAAATCAGTCAGATTTTACTCGAATCGAACGAGGAAATCTGCCAGTACATCCGCGACCGTTTTGCAGATAAAAATCCGACGGCGTCGGAATGTATGGGAACAACGGCACTCGTCGGACTCATCGAAGACGGCATTCTGACCCTTGGCGCTGTGGGTGATTCGCGGGCATATATCATTCGTGATGAACTCATGTCGTGCATAACGCGCGATCACAATTTGTTTACCGTGGGCATCATCAATGGATTGCCCGTTGAGATGTGTGCGGTTCATCCACATGCCGGGTCGCTTGTCCAATGTCTTGGTTATAACGAGGAGAATCAGGATGGAACCGACCTGGCGTATGATGTTTACAGCATGAGCCTGATACCGGGTGACACGCTGATGTTCACGACGGACGGCATTCTTGATTACGTGGCGTGTGAAATTACGGAGAGCGAGGCCAAAATAGCGGACGTCGTTCGTCATGCCCATAATTCGGCTCTGGCTTGTCTTGAACTGATCATGCAGGCCAATCTTGGCGGCGGCGGAGACAATTGTGGTGTAGGGATTATCCGGGCCAGTCTTGATGCTGAGTGATGGGCTTCGCTATTCGCCAAAGGCGAATACGCTTCGCGAGCGCGGCTATTGACATACGCCGCGCTTTTTTTATGCTTTTGCCATGTTCTCTTTACGAAAAAGACAAAATATGCCATAAAACAGGGTTTGGCATTAGAATTGCTGTATCTAAAATCCGGCTCCATTGCCAACTCTTTTAATTTAAGACCGCATCTGTGAAGGAGAATAAAAATGAAAAACGCATTAGTAGCTGCTTTTACGGCCCTTTCTCTTGGTTTTTGTACGACGGCAATGGCCAAAGATTTGGATGCAATTGATCTTTTTGTCGGCGATTTTGCAGGCGTCGGCAGCATTGATTTTGATAAACTTGTTGCCAATAAAATGGTGTCGGATGCCGTAAATCAGGGAATTGCATCAAACAGCGGTGTCCAGGCTGTTCTCGATGAACTCAAAGCCTCCGGCATTGATTACAAAAAAGATATCGATACGATCACCATCGCATTGACGGAAAAAGGCCGCGCATGTGCGGCTGTGGATGCCAAGGTTTCTCTTCTCGCTGCCGTTGAAGCTTCCGCCAAAAAAATGCAGTCAACACAAGCTGCTTACAACGAGCTCATGATTTTTTCCGATGCCAACAATTCGATGGTGCTTTTGAACGACAAACGCCTCGTTGTTTGCGAAAATAAACTCGATATCAAGCCGATTATCGATAACGCAAAAGCTGAAAAGCCGAAAACACTCAAAGACCGTGACAAGGTCATTTACGATGCCTATCAGGCTGCATCAAAGTCCGCCGATATCCGCATCGGTGCTAAAATGACCAGTTACCTCAAAGAAAAATCCAAATCTTACAGCCTTAAAGAGGGGGATGCCTCTATCGCTGTCAGTGATATCGATTCAGGCTCCGTTTCCATCAGCTTTGCCAAAGGGCTCAATGTCGTTGCCGATGCCAAGGTCGCCAGTGATGCCGTTGCGACTTCCGGCGCTGCCATTCTCAATGCTCAGATTAATGGCATTCTCTCGGATCCTTCACTCAATGAAATCGGTCTTGGTTTTGTCAAAGATGCCGTCAAAATTGCTGGTGATAAAAAGAATATCAAAGCAACGGTATCGTTTACAGACGAACAGATGACGACGTTGATGGCTTTGGCCGCCGGCCTCGATACATCTGCCGTCGCTCCGAAAGCTTCGGTTAAAAAAGCAGCACCTAAAGCAGCTCCAAAAAAGGCTGAAAATGCCGATGTTTCTGCCAAATAATTGGGGTACTCATTGAATTTTCTTAGCCGTCTCGCTATGAGACGGCTTTGTGTGTTTTTATCGGGTGTGATTTTCTTCTATCCCTGTGAGGTTAAATATGAATCGTAAAAATGTATTTGTCGTTCTCGCTGCAATGGCTCTCGCGGCAGGTTATGGTTGCTCTGATGACGGTATCGCCGGTCTGGCCGGACGGCAGACATGTACGGTTGACGGCGAAAAAACTTGCAGCCAAACCGGCGATGTCCTCGTTTGTAAAAATGGCTTTTATGAACCCACGGCTTGTTTGCCCGGAACAACTTGTTACCTCGGTGAATGCTCCGCAAAATGTACGCCGTCAACTCATGTCATGACTTGTGATGGCGATAATGCACACTTTATTTGCAATGCTCTCGGTATGACAGTGAGTGAGCCTTGTGAAAAAGGCAATGTCTGTCATCAGGGATACTGCCGCGATGAAAGTATGACGACTTGTGACAATACCTATAAAGAACAGTGCCGCGATCCCCATACAATGCTTCACTGTATGGGCGGATATGTCGTCAGTCATCCTTGTGCCGATGGCGAGGTTTGTTTCAACGGCGTTTGTGGCGCCGCTAAACCGTGTGATGCATCCTATTCACCGGTATGCGGTATCAATGGAACGATTATTCAGTGCATCGATGGATATGAAACCCCCATGTATTGCGATGGCGAACAGGTATGTAGAAACGGCGCCTGCTCCGACGAATGCGATGAAGGGTTCATGGAATGTACACTCGATGGAACTTCTCAATTTTATTGTGAAAATGGGAAAATCCGAACGAAAATTTGCAACAGTAATGTCTGCAAAGACAAAGCCTGCGTAACAGACGTTTGCTCTCAGGCGGATTTTAAACCCAGATGCGTCGATGGTCAGCTCGAGAGATGCAGTGATATTGGCGTCGTTGAACGTATTGATTGCGTCGAGGGAACGGAATGTATCAATGGAACGTGCACAGTCAGCGGTTCCTGTGATGTCGATAAATTCACTCCGGTTTGTCAGGAAGAAAGTACCGTAACAATTTGCGGCCCGACAGGCGTAAAGACACCATCCAGCTGTGATACGGGGGAGATTTGTGAGGGCGGTATCTGCCAGAAACCTGGCGAAGCCTGCACAAGCGGCGGTGATTATTGCGTTTCTGCAAATGTTGTTCGCATTTGTAAAGACGATACATGGCACTCCAAATATTGCAAAGTCGATTCAGAGGTTTGTGTTGCCGGTGCATGTGTTGATGCTTCGACTGCTACGACATGTAACATGTCAACTGCCGGTTCGGCTTCTTGTGATGGCGCGGCTGTCGTTAAATGTGAATTTGGTTATCTCGCCAAGTATGATTGCGCGGCAAATCAGCATTGTACGGATGGCATTTGTTATGACAATATCAACGAAGGTGATGCTTGTGACCCGGCATCCTTTGTTCCTCAATGCATTGATGGCAACAGCTCGTATATTTGCTCTCAAGACGGCGTCGTGACTAAATTTGATTGCGGTGCCCAGATTTGTCAGGCTGGACAATGCATTGCCGAGAAATGTGATCCCGCTTCTTTTGTTGCCTCATGCAGCGGTGATTTCAACAAGCTCGTTTGTGAAGGCAGTACAGTCGAGAAAAAAGCCTGTGATGCCAATCAGCATTGTGTCGCCGGTGATTGTGTCGATGACGCAAAAGAGGGTGATCCTTGTCAGCCCGATACTTTCTCGCCCAAATGTACGACCGAGGGCAAAATTCTTGAGTGCAAACTCGACGGTGAGAATTATAAAGTTGCTGTCAGTGAATGCTCCGGCGATCTCCCGGTATGTTTCAACGGCGTTTGCGCCGAATGCAATCCCGATTCATTTGTCCCAGGCTGCAATAGTGACAATAAACCTCTCACCTGTGTCGATGGGCATATCTCTGCACAGGAAGCTTGCTCGGGTGATAAAGCCGTCTGCCTCGATGGACAATGCGTCGCCTGCGATCCCGCAAAATATACTTTGAACTGTACAGATAACGCGCTTTTCTCTTGCAATGACAAGAATGAAATCGAAAAAACGGATTGTCCGACCGGCTATCATTGCGAGGGCAATGCTTGTTCAACCACTTGCTCGACAAATGCTGATTGCGCGCTTGAACACTACGAATGCAAAGAAAATAAATGCGTCTTCGTTCCCGAATGCGATCCTTCTCAACCCGCAGTCTGCTCTGCTGATCGTTCTGCCGTTCAGGTTTGTGCAGTTCCCGGTCTCAAAAAGGAAAATAAATGCACCGATACTGAGGTTTGCTACGAAGGAAATTGTGTCGACAAACGGTGTGATGGCCTTCTCAATGGTCAGAAATGTCAGGATGGAAAGACCAGCATCTATTGTCAGAACGGCCAGGTCGCAAAAGTCGATTCGTGTCCAAGCCTTTGCCTCGACGGTATTTGTGCAGAATGCGATCCTGTTACAACTACCCCGACGTGCAGTGGCAGTAACATCACGGCTCACATTTGCGATCCGACAACGAAAAAATATAAAGATGTGACCTGCCCATCAACAACCGAAAAATGCGTCGAAGGCGAGGGTTGCGTCGATAAATGCGGCAAGGATTTTAAACCTTCTTGTGATGAGAATGGTAATTTAATCTATTGCGATTACAGCGGCGATGGCTCCAAAAAATCCATGGCTTGCGATTATCAATCCACTTGCGTGGATGGACGTTGTGAATCCAGAGCCGGAAAGGCCTGTGTTCCCGCTACGTTCAAGAATGTTTGCCACGAAGACAACGGCAGAATTTATCTCGAATCCTGCGATAGAGACACCAAAACCATTGAATTCGTTTATTATAACGATCCAAGCAAATACTTCTGTGGAACCATTAAAGGTGAAACCAATTTCTACAGCATTTGCAACGCGACGGATGTTGCGAATAATGTTACCTGGTGTTCGACATGGGACGGCATTCAATACATTGGTAAATGTGAATTAGGCACCGATTATAAAGGTGTCGAAAAATACGGTGTTTTGAGACAGTCCGGTATCTGTGAAAATGGTAACTCCATTTCCTGTCGAGTCGATAAAACGGCTGGTCACAATAATCATATCGTTTTCGATTATATGAACTGCGGTCTTAACGGCGGTGGAACTTGTACAAACGGGTCTTGCGGCTTCGCTTCCTGCGCGGCTGTTTCTGCTACCTGCAGTGGAACTAAAGCCCAGAACTGCTTCTACGATCCCACTTATAACTCCGGTGAAGGCGGAAATGTCTATGCCGAAATGGATTGCGCCACGGCCGGCGGTACTTGCGCTGTCGTCAATTCCAATGGTGTTGCACGTGCCGTTTGCAACAAATCTGCTGGCAACTTCATATTCTCTGACTCTACAACAAAGCCTGTCTCTACACTTGGCACGTGTGACGGCAATACGCTCCACGTCCTTTATTGGCAAAACAACAATACAACAGATGCCGCCGCTCATTCCATGGGATGCAACAACGCTTGCGTCACCGAAACGTCGGGCGGCGTGACGTTTTCTTATTGCAAATAACGATGTTGTAGGTATTGTTTCTCAGTCTATTAAAGTCCCTGGCCATTGTGTCCTGGGACTTTTTTGTTTGAGGTTGATATGAAAACTGTATTCAAATGTTTCGGGGGGCTCGCGTTATTTATGGCATTTTCCGGTTGCAGTGGGGATGATTCCTAGAATGGACTTCCTTGTCCTCCGGAAGGAAAATCGGGGACATGCACGGCTGTTTTTGAATCCTGTCTTCGAAATCCTGACAGTTCAAAATGTGAATACGATACCAAAAACGCCGAAAAATCCCTGAAAAATGGCTATTGTCCGGAGTCACTCGATTTCGTTCGTGAAGTCAATGGCAGTTTTGAATGCATTAAAATGGGGACAGCACATTGCTGCGGTGACAGCTGCATCGATTGCATGGCCGGTGATTGTGTTCAATCAGCTTCTTGCCAGTCCGATGGAACCTGTAAAATCGCAACCTGTGAGGATGGATATGCCCTCTCTTCGAATAATACTTGCCTTCCCGTTGTGATTACAAATGCGGTGAACTGGAAATCGATTGTACACAAGGCGAAGGCGTGGCTTCCGGAAAATGTCTCGCTGATGGGACGTGCAAAATCACTTGTACCAGTGAATACAAATTCAATTCAAAAGGAAATCAATGCATCACTAAAAAATGCTTTTGGGGTGAAGCAAAATGTTTGACCGAGAATATTCTTCTCGTTTGTGACGAAAACGAACAATTCAGCGAAGTACCTTGTGAGTTCATTTGCATTGAAGGCAATGGTGTGGATGAACAGGATGCATGTCTTCGCATGATGTAACGTGATTTGCTTGCTTATAAAAAAAGCTCCCATTTGGGAGCTTTTTTATGCCTGACAAAAGCCATGGGCGAAATCGACCCGATGGCTTTAACGCGTAAACATGACTTTTTTGGTTTCACCACTGCCGACAGTGACCGTTTTTTCATCCGAACTGTCTGCACTGGCGCACTTGATTGTGTACGTACCCGCCGCCACTTCAAGATACTTGATGGGGGTCGAACCGTATGATTTACCCTTGATCGTAACCGTGCAAGGCGGTTTGCCTGCGATTTGGAGGACACCGGGGGCATCGGATGAAACAACTGGCGTTGGCTTCGCCACTGGCGCAGCTGGTGCAGGGGCTTTCTTCTCCGATTCCGTTTTCTTAGGTTTGGGCGTTGTCGATTTGCTGCTTCCGGCACTCGCGGTTTTCGTTTCTTTTTCCGGGGCAGGTGCTGGCGCGGCTACCGGTTGCTGAACCGGGGCCGGTGCTGCGGCAACCGCAACGGCATCCGGATCCGTCTTGATCGTAAACGTTCTAACCTGATCTTCCGTCGGCAACGCACCGGGACGCGGTTTCCATGATTCAATACGCTCTTCTTTGCCATCGTAAATTACAATTTGATAATCGGTATCTACCGGCAAATTGCTGATTCGCGCAACCCCCGCTTTCGTGTTGTCTTTGGACACGATGTCTCCGGTTCTCAGATTCTTGAGAATATAGGAGGCATTGTACGGTTCCGTCTTGATGACCAGGGTGGCAATGGCAGGACGAAGTTTGACGTGTATCGGTTCGATTTCGCGTCCTGTTTCGACTTTGATCGTTCGTTTTTCCGGTTTGTAACCTTCTTTCACAACGCGAAGGACGTGATCACCAATCGAGAGCTCTTCACTTTCAAACTGGCGATTGTCTCCCACTTGATGCGCATCGTCGATATAGACATCGGCACCATCGACGTCGACAAACACCTTTGCTTTGGGAACAATCAGTGATTCCAGATTGATCTCGACCAGGGCTCCTTCGCCTGTCGCCATAATCGTGCCCTCAAAATCTTTATAATTCGGGGCTGAAATGCGATATGCCGTTTCTGTATTCGTCGAAAGATCGCTGATATTGAATGATTTGGTGAGATTGTCTCCCGTCTTTTCGTGATTGATTTCGACGCTAACTTTGACGTTTTCGGGATAGATGTCGAAACGGACTTTGCCGTCATGTTTATCAAACAGACTGCCTTTACCTGAAATCAGACCGATCAGGATGAGAATAACGATAAAGAGAACGATGGCGATGGCGATAAAGGCACCTCGCTTTTCTCCGTTCTGTTTTTTCTCAACCGGAGTTGTCATAATGGTTTCGCGATTTTTGTTGACAACAACCGCATCCATTGAAGCCATTGACTTGCGCGCACTGGGGTGTGCTTTGCCTGAATTGACCGACGCTGATACGATGTCATTGACATTGACACTGTCGATGACATTCGGGCTGTTTACGGCCTGTTTCGGCGAGTACACGATCCCTTCATTAGGCGGCTGGAAGTCGTCCAGCTCTGCATAAATAGCCTGTTTCGGCGCAGGCTGCGCCGTCTGGACTACTGCTGCCTCGTATTGGACTCCGCTCATTTTCGGCACATTCTGCCGATCATAGAACGACGTTTCATCTTCGAGATTCGCACTCGGCTGTTTTGACTGAATCAGGACATCACGGGTCAGTTCCCGATAGAACTCCATCTTCTTCTGTTCAAGCGCTATTTCCTGGGCAAACATTGAGCGCATAAACTCGCTCAATTCTTTTGCCGTATAATAAATATTATGCGTGAACATGAATTTTTGGAGTGCCTGCTGGAGTTCCGCACACGTCTGATAACGCTGCGTTACATCCTTTTCCAGGGCCTTCATCACGATGTCTTCAAGCTCCTCCGGAATATCCGAATTGTACAGGGTCGGTGGACTCAACTCGACTTTGCGGATCTTTTCCAGGGTCTCAAAGTCACTCGCACCCAAAAACAGACGTTTGAGTGTCAGCATTTCAAACAAGACAATGCCTAATGCAAATATATCGCTTCGGCGATCGATGTTCGTCTTGCCAGAAACCTGCTCCGGACTCATGTAGCTGAATTTGCCTTTCAGAATGCCGACTTGCGTCGCTGACGATTTGTTGCTCGCTTTTGCAATACCGAAATCGATCAGTTTGCAGTCGCCTTCATAGCTGATGAGCATATTCTGCGGACTGATGTCTCGATGGATAATTCCCATCAATTCGCCGTTCGCATCTCGCTTGTTGTGGGCATAATCCAAACCCTCGCAGATCTTCGATATGATGTAACAAACACATCCGATATCAAGCTTCCGGTTGGTCCTTACACATCGATCGTAAATCACACGCAGGTCATGTCCTGCAACATATTCCAGGGCAATATAGTATTCGTCGTTAATGTTGCCCAAATCAAAGATTTGCGCAATGTTCGCATGCGTCAGCTGCCCGGCTATCTTCGCCTCGTCGATAAACATCGAGATAAACTCTTTGTCCTCGGCGATTGACGGCAAAATCTTCTTCACAGCAACGATGCGTTCAAAGCCTTCGACACCAAACGTCTTTGCTTTAAATACCTCGGCCATGCCGCCGGTATTCAGCTTTTCCAATAAAAAATAATCGCCAAATGGGATGGGTTTCGCCAATACGCCCATATTGTTCCTTCCTTAATATGCGCTTTGCGCAGACCATAAACCGTCTTACTTTACTCTGTCTTTGGTTTATACGCAAGCCGTCTCAGACGCCACTTTTGCACATATTGTGCTTTTTTTGCTCTCAAGATACGCTATCATCATACCCTTTCCGAGGCGTATTGACCACCGGGAAATAGCCGAGGAACAGTCGTCGTATGCCCGAAGGACATAGACGCCCCACCCGCTCTCTGGCATTTCCTCCCTTTTCCCTCTCTCTTTTAAAGGCTCAATGATGAAAATCTGTTTCGTTAACGGTACTGTGATTTCCGCCGGTTTGCGTCAGAAAACCGACGTCCTCGTCGAAAATGGACGCATCCTCGCGCTCGGCGACGCCCGCGCTTTCGGCCTTTCCTCCGATGACCGCGTCATTGACTGCTCAGACCGGCTCGTCTTGCCGGGACTCATCGACGCCCATTGCCATATTCAGCTCGATACCGGCATCTTCGCTACACCCGACGACTGGAATTCCGGCTCTGCCGAGGCCGCTCGCGGCGGCATTACGACCGTCATTGATTTCGTCGGCCCTCAGCCAGGGGAAGACCTGCGTCATGCCCTCGATTTCAGACTCGATCAGGCTAAATCTTCTATCATCGACTACACCTTCCACATGACCGTCCTCGATGACACTCCGCAAAGCCTCGACGGCGTCAGAAAATGCCGCGAATGGGGTATCTCCTCTCTTAAACTCTATACAACTTACCGCCCAAACTACTATCTCGACGACCACGCCCTCGTCAAAATCCTCGAATGCGCCGCACAAGCCAGCCTTACCGTCCTCATTCACTGCGAAAATGACGCCATCGTTTCCCACGAGACCGCCAAATACGGCACCGATTCCCTGTGGCGGAATTATCCCTCTCTTCGTCCCGCTATTGCCGAAGTTGAGGCCGCTGAACGAGTCATCAGACTCGCCGATTATACCGGCGCCCGCGTCGTCATCGCTCACAATTCCTCCGAACAGACCGCCGATGTCGTCTCACAGGCTCGCGCGGAAGGCATCGCCGTCTTTAACGAAACCGCTCCGCAGTACCTCTTCCTCAACGCCTCCGACAACACCGATTCCCCCGAACCCTGGCGCTACATTCTTCAGCCGCCTCTTCGTGACGAACTCGCTAATGACGGTCTGGCCGAGGCCATTTATGCCGATGACATCGATATGGTCATCACCGATCACTGCTCCTACACCCGCGATCAGAAAATCAGTGCCCCGACTTCCACCCCCGGCGGCCTTCCCGGGTTCCTCACGCTTCTGCCCATGCTCGCTTCCCTTCCCGATATCACCTGGGAACAGGTCTCGTGCCTCCTGGCCAGAAATCCCGCTCAGATTTATGGCCTCTGGCCGCACAAAGGCGCCATTGCGCCCGGTTTAGATGCCGATATCATCGTCGTTCGCGATGAGGAATTCGTCGTCGATGAAACCAAAATGACGTCTTTTGCGGGCTATTCTCCCTTCAATGGACATACCGCTCGCGGCATCGTTGAACGCGTTTTCAGACGCGGCGAGGAAATCGTTCGCGATGGAAAGGTTCTGGCTGAAGCGGGAACCGGCAGGTTCGTTCGCGCCGATAACTGATGCCGTTTTGGCTCGTCTTGAGCCGTAAAATTTTGCGGCTCTACGGCTCGCCTGCCGGGCTATCGCCTTAGCGATACGCCCGGCCTACTTTTTCTTTTGCATGAATAGCCGCAGCGGCCGGCTTACGCGCGAGGCCCACGCGCCTTCGTTGTGCATCGCCCCGGGAATGTGCTGGTAAAACATATCGACGCTCTGACGGTAGCCAAGTTCGACCAGGGCCGACACAAAATCAAACGTATGACAGCAGTTGTCGTACGGACTGGCCCAGCCCGATTCATCTCGTATCGCGGCCTTGCGGTCAAAGACATCCGGCATCCCTTCTTTCGGAAACATGCCGCCGTGATCGATGTACAGAAACGTGTTTTGATGGCCTGATTTCTCATAAAAATCGCGAATCAGAGGTCCGTTGTCGCTCCCAAAGTGCCCCCAGGCCGTCGTCGGCGAGAGTGCAAACACCGAGTCATACCGTCCGGGATAGCAGTTCGCAATATACAGGCTGATGAGGCCGCCAAGGGATGAACCCATCAGGCCGGCTCGCGGCGTCGTTTCAAAATGCGACTCGATGAACGGACGAACCGTTTCCTCGACAAATGACGCGTATTTCCTGCCCAGTGTCGCGTGATAGTCGTCATCGTACAGGTCGGTTGCGTGCGTGTATTCTCGCATTCTGTCCGGACTGTTCCAGATGCCGACGATGAGAAAATTTCCGCCGATTTCGGCCATGTTTTCACACAGTTTCCAGCCGCCGCAAATGCTGTCCTTGCTGAAAAGGTTCTGGCCGTCGTGAACATAAAGAACGTCATAAGGCCCGGGATTGGGCGGAACAAGGATGTGAAGCGGACGCGATTTCAGGCCCTGCGGGCTTTTGAAATCATTCCAGCGCATGAGGTACTGCGTGCGGGAGGGCCGCTTGAGATAGGAAAATTCTCCGTCGTTGTCTTCGCCAAAACAGCGCGCAAGCGGATCGGCAATAACCTCGTTTTCGGCGTTGATATAGCTGTATCGAATCCCCTGACCGATCATTCGCGGTATGCGAAGTTCGGCATACCACAGGCCGTTTTCGGCCTGCTGCATCGGAAACGGATTCCAGTCGTTGAAATCGCCCCGTACCGCCCAGGGGCCGTTGTCCTGACGAAGAATAAAGAGAACCGTCTGTCGGTGAGTCCAGACGGGAAAACCGCGAGAATAGGAAATCGTCGATACGACGTCGTCGTAATCAGCCTGGGTGCGCAGCAGTGCGCGCGCAAGAATTTCATCGGGATGCATCTCTGAGGATGTATGTCTGTGGTCGTGTTTTCTCAAAATAATGCTTCTATCGGCCTCGAGGGCCTGGCTGTGCGGCATCCCGCATCATGTCAAACAAAGGCGTTTTCGCGAGCGATTTCATTTGCTTTTTCGAGCAGCGTATCGTCTTTCGTGAGTCGCGCCTTGAGGCGCATGAAGACCATGGCGCGATGCGCCATATAGGGCGATACAATCCATGAATCAAGGCGTTTGAGGATGTCTTTGGCGGTATCGATTCGGCCGATTTTTTCGGCGATTTGGATGAGCTCCAGTCCGAGATCGATGAAGGCAGCGGCGTGATGATGGGCTTCAAACCGGGACAAATCGTTCACGAGCTGTTCAAAGGCGGCGATTTCGCCTTCATCGACCGTCATGTTTCCCTGTGACTGGGTCAGGTCGATTTGAGCGCGCAGCATGAGGGCTGCTGCCTGTTTTGCACAGACGTCATCGACGTGATCGACAAACGTTTCGCAGGCATCACGGCCGTCGCAGGCGGCCTCGGAATAGCTCCCCTGGGCGTGAAAAATGTGCCCGCGAAGCGCGAGTGCGCGCGTCGCAAACGGAATGAGCTGGGTGAAGGCGGCCGTCTGGGCAATGTGAAGAAGGCTCTCAAGGGTGGTGTCGTAGTGACCGCGTTCGATTTCGACCGAAGCCTGTGTCAGTGCGGCGGCGAGCAGAATTTGGATATCCGTGTTCTCGGCTTCGTTGCATGTTTCAGAAAAGATGCGGCTGTATTCATCGGGGTTCATGGCCGGCAGACCGGCCTCGACGGCCCACTGAAATTTCGTCAGTGCGCGAGCTGTTTTCATGGCGTGATCGGCCTCGGAAATCCCGATGGCATCGAGCTTTTGGGTAGCTATTTCGTATTCGCCGTTGTTCCAGAGTGCCTGGGCGTATTCGATTTGAACCATGGCGAGTTGTTCGCATCGCGAGTGACCGTCGCAGACGGCTTTTTTGACGTCGGATTCGATCTTTTTGAGTCGCGCGCAAGAAGCGTCGGCGTCGCCGGAACGCATGTCAAAACGGGCAAGTATGAGCTGCTGCATCCATAGTTCTTCGGGATCTCGGGTGGTGGCGGACTGGGCTTTTTCGAGGGCGTCGCAGGCGTTCTGACCGTCGCCGATGGTGTCGTAGAGTTCGCACAGCTGGCGGTAGCCGATGGCCCCCAGGTCTCGAAAATCCTCGCGAATCGCCCCGTTGGGGGTGATGGCCTGCATGGCCCGGGACAGGTAGTCAATGGCTTCGCAGTAGTGGCAGAGCTTGAGTTCGAGCGCACTCAAATGCATGAGAAGTTCGAGTGTTTCGCGTCCGAACTGGTGAGCCATGGCGGCTGACAGGGCTTTTTCGAGATATTCGCAGGCAACGGTCCAGGTGCCGGTATCGATATAGGCCTGTGCAGCAATCCGGTTTGCCTGGACGACGCGTCTGAAATCGCCGAGTTTTTCGGCTTCTTCGGCGTAGTGCCGGGCGGCGTTTTCGATGTCGTCTCGATCGCGTTTGAGGCCCTGAAGTGCGCGTATTTGCCAGACCATTGAGGTAAGATAGATGGCCGCCTCGTCGCCTTCCGGGCGCGCGTTTTGTTCGAGTTCACGGGCCTGGGTGAGGGCTTCATCAAAGTGTCCGTCTTCCAAATTTTTCTGAACGGCAGTGGTCAGGCTTCGAACGGTGTCCGTCCCGGCAGACTTTTTCTTCGGATTTTTGGCAAGAGAACGCGTGTTTTGTCGTGTCATATCGTGTGAAACCTTGCAGATAAAGGGGATGAAATAAGATTGTGGGCGGGACTATGGCCTGCGCCATACGCCCCGCGCGCCGGTCTATGGCCTGCGCCATACGCCCGGCGATTTTCTTAAAAAAAAGCAGCGCGGCCGTATCTATTAGGCCGCGCCGCCGCGATCCGTATGCGTCTGCGGCGCATAGGATCGCCTACTCGATTGTCAGCTCATAAGTTCCCGTATCCGATGAACTCGACCCGCGAACGCGAAGATAGTATGTGCCGGCATTTGGCAGCTCGATGCGTTCGATGTCATTTGCACTCGTACTTTGTCCGATGAGTTCACCGTTTTCGTCGTAGGCCTCGAGATCGAGATCGCCGTTCTCGTGCGAGAATTTGAGAGTCGCGGCTGCGGCTTCGGTCAGGACGGCTTTGAACCAGTCTTCGTCATTGGGGCAGAGAGTGCCTTGAATGGCGTGTTCGATCGGCGTTGCGCGCAGGATGTTGTCGTTCGGTTCATTGTCGTCGTTCATGCAGGCGGCCAGAATGGTGAATTCGAGCATTTGGCGATCGTTACCGGAGGATTCGTCGCCATCGGCCGAAACGGTGACAGATAGCGTCGCAAAGCCCTGAATTTGTGAGGGGATTGTGATTTTATGACGCGCGTTTTCGGTGGCGCCTGGGGCGAGTTTTCCGGAAGCCGTCGCGAGCGTGTAGGGCTGATTCGTCGTGAGTGTAACGGCGGTATTGTAGGCGGTTTCGACCGATCCTCGGTTATGAATGTCGTAATCGACGGTTATCGGGGAACCGGCGGATGGAATTTCCGGGGCGTATTTCAGGTTGGAAACGGCCATATCGACGCCTTCCGTGCCAAGCCACTGGAGCTGGTAGGGCATGGTCGGGGCATTGGTTACGTTTGTGTAGATGCGAAGATAGTACGTGTTGTCTTCGGTTGCGGTGTAATCGAGTCCCTGAGCGGCCGGATTCGTGAGGAGTTTGAGAAAGCGTTGTTCCGTGCCGACGTAAAGAGCGGCGCGAAGCCCCGTGGCCTCAGTCTTGAAACCGAGCTGCAGGCGGTCGCCCTCGTGGAGATCGATTTTGTAATAATCTTCGTCGGTGGAGGGGCACAGTTCGAGCGTCTTGCCGGATTTGGCGGCCTTGACAAGGTCATAAGCTGACGACGGATAGTCATTGGGCTCGAAATCCGCGTTGCATGAGAGCCATTCAGGCGCCTTTGCGGTCTTGATGTCGAGGGTGTAGGCGGCCTCTTTGGCGTTGTAGATGTTCTCAAGCAGGAAGACCTGGAGATAGAGTTTCTGGTCTCCAATGACGGCGTCCCGATGGATCGATTCGGTGGCGGAACCGGTTCGGCTGGAGACGATTTCGTTGAAATTCTGGTCGTAGAGGACCAGGTCAAAGTCGCCGGTTCCGGTTGTCGTTGCGGTGATGTCGAGGCTGTAACCGTTTTTCATGTCGATGACGTAAAAATCGGGATTGTTTTGGCAGACTGCGAGTTCGTCCTGATGGAACTGTCCGTCCTTGAGGGGGATGGTGCGGGCGGTTTCGATCGTGTCATTGGGATCGAGGATGTCCCAGCAGCTTCGTTCAAACTTCCACAGCGGGGTTCGGACGATGTTGTTTGACGGGCGGGCATCTTTGATTTCGTTCTCGTCGTCGACTTTTGCGATGAGGAAGTAGCTGCCGCCTTCGGTATCGGCCGGGAGTTTGAGGTTGATGGCCGGAGCGGTGGTCGTATTGGGTGGGATAGGGGAGACGGTCTGTCGGGCAAGACGCCAGGCGGAGTCATCGATTTGAGTGGTTCGTGACAGGTAGTATCCGATCGAGACCGAAGGAGAGGTCGATTTTCCGAGATTGGTCAGGATCATGGACACGCGCCGGTTATCGGAGGCGTTGAGGGCATCGTCCTCGATCTTGAGCGTTGATGCGGCCAAATCGATGCCTGTGATCGTCGAATAGATGTCGGCATCGAGGTGATATCGATTGGCGTCTGTGGCCGTGAGGCCGGAGATTTTGACGTAGGTCGGCATCTGTTTTGTGTTGATGGCGTGGAGATCGGTCAGGTAGAGGTCGTCGGAACCCGAAACGGAGCTGATGACGTCGGAGCCGCGAATCATGGACAGTTCCAGTGGGGATTTCAGGTGATCGTGCGAGAGATGGATTTCTGTTGTTTCGCCTTCGACGAGGTCGAGCTGGAAGAGGTCGGCATCATTCGGGCAGAGCGTGAGGTCGTCATGGACAGCGCGGACGAGTGCGGCCTCGGAGATGCGATCATTGGGCTCATATTTGTCTCCGGCGCAGACGCAGTTGTCGCCGGACATCGTGATTTTTTCCTGGAGATTTTTCGTGTTGTTTTTTTCTTCGGTTTCATCGACGATCATCGTGGAATCGGCGATGAAATAGAATGCGTAGTTGGGGCACCAGAAGTCGCAGACGAGCGGAGCTTTTGCGTAAACGTTTTCGCAGTGTCCGGCGTCCATGCCTTCGACGAGAATGCGGCTGAATTCGGTTTCCGTGTTGTCGCATCGATTGATTCGCATGACGGAGACGTAGGAGGGACCGGCACTTGTCGATCCTTTGTTGCAGTACATGACTGACATTGAGATATCGTTTCCGTCATTGAGAGTGCTGGTGGATTCGAGCTGAGGCGGTCCGAAGACGAGATCGATGTCGGCGTCACTGGTCACGACGAGCTGGTTTTCACTTCTTTGAATGTTGTTGTCTTCATTGGCCTCGGACACGACACCGCTCGAGTCGCAGAAGGCATAAACCCAGTATTTTCCCGGCGTGATGCCGGTGTCGGTTTCCATGATGCCGGTCATGGTCTGGGAACTGAGCGGGAGAAGGTTATCGACGTTGAGAGAACCGACGATGGAATCTTTGTCGATATCGAGGGACATGTCGTTGGAGAGGAATATTGTGCAGACGAAAGAGCCGGTGGGCTGTGACCCCTGGTTGTAGAGATCGACGGTGGCGGAAAACGTGCCGCCAGGATTGGTTGATGTGGGGGCAAACGTGAGTTTTTCGACGGTGATGTCGGCATCCAGAACGGGCTCGTTGGTAATCTGGATGGGGGCGGAACTTCTGACGGTATTATTGGATTCGTCACGTTCGACGATGGCATCGTTGGGATCGAGTACGAGCCAGAAGTAATAAAGACCGGGATCGGAAATGGCCGGGGTGATCGAGAGGAGAATGTTTTTGAATGACTGTTCGACGCCGGACATTCCTCCATCGATGGTGGACTCATGAATTTTTGTGGCGCCGTCCATGTTTTCGGCGTTGTCTTTGGCGCCGATCCAGACTTCATAACGGAAGGTTTCGGCGGTTGTGGAGCCCTGGTTGATGATGTCGAACTGGGCGGTTGCCGAGGTTAGAATCGAAGTGACAGGGGGTGAAACCTGGAGGCGTGAGGCGACGAAATCGGCGCCGTCTGTGGCCTGATTTCTAACCGTGACGGCCTGTGTTCCGAAGGCGACGTTGTTGGCGTAGCTGACCTCGCCGATTTGATGATCGGGATTGATGACGGCGGAAAGGTAATAGGCGCCGGTTCGAATGGAGGCATCCAGGGGGATGTCGAGTTCAATTTTCTGGACACTGTTTTCATTTCCGGCGGCGGGAAGAGAGGGAAGTGTGTGCCGGAAAATGCGCGATGCGCCGGACTCGAGATAGGCCGTTTCTGAAGCCGTCGGTGTGAGATAGATGTCGATATAGGTCGGAATCTGGAGGGCGTTATTGGCGCCGTTTGAGACCTGAAATGAGACGGAAAGCGTTCCGTTTGTGCTGATATCGAGGGGGCGTGCCTCGACGGCGGCAACGCCGAGATCGACAGTTCCGAAGACTTCGACGTCGGTCGAGGCCTTGCCTTTTTTGTCGTCACAGGTCAGTGCAACGGAGACTTTGTATTTTCCTGCATCTCGATAGTGGTGACTGGCCTCGTAGTCGCCCGCAAGGGTGATGCCGTCTCCAAAATCCCATTTTCCCGAGCACTCCGTGACGGGTTCGCCATCGTCTCTCGTCAGTTCAAATGTGATATCGCCCGGGGCATGGGTGCGCGATGGATCGGCAAAGATTGAAAAAGTCAAATCATCCGATTCACTGCCGCATCCCGTGATGAGAACGGCAAGCAGCATTGCGCGGAAACAATATTTTTTCATAACAGGAACTCCAGATAAAAAACGACCATCACAAAACACTGATTTTACTCGATTTGGGTTTAAAAACACAAAAAAAAAGCCCGTAAAAACGGGCTTTCGGCTGGCGCCTCAAGGCGCCGGTTGAAATTGTGGAATTAGAGGGCATTCACACTTTTAACGACGACATTTTTGATCGACATTGAGCCGTTTCCATCGCCTGTTGTGGCCGAATAACCCGTGAGTTTGAACGTGAAGTTTTCGACAACTTCGTTGGCATGATAGCGATCGGGGCGATAAATGATCGTGACGGGATAATAGGTGTCTTTCTTTGGTATATCAATGACGGCGGATTTGGCATCGACTTCCTTGTTGTTGACTTTTTCTTTGAGAGCCGTGGTGCCGTCAAAGAACTGAAGCTGGGCTTTTTGCGGGCCGGTTTCAGCGCGTTTGATGTCAAAGGTAATTTGGACGACGTTGTTTTTGGCATCACCGGCCTTGAACCACATATAAGTGTTTTCAAAATCGGGATTTGTGCCTTTTGTCCAGGAACCGATCTGCCAGGCTTTATCTTCTTTGACATACTGACTGACTTTAAATCCGTCATTTTCACTCGTGTGATGAATGGCAACACCGCCGATTTTGTTGCTGTTCGTGCTGTTGGTAAGATTTTTGATGTAGTCCATGGATGAGAAATTCCAGGAATAAACATCGACGAAATCGGCGTCGGTTGCGACATTGCAGGTCGAGACATCGATGCTGCACTTGTTATTTTTGTTTTTGCAGGAAGGTGCACCGGAGACGTAGATGACGTCGCCGCCCTGGCTGTAATTATAGAAGTTGCAGGTTGGTTCGTAGTTGACGAAGTACTGGTTGTAAACAGAAGTCCAGATGGGCTTGTTGTTGCTGTCGTAATCGCAGAGTTCGGCCACGCCGTTGACGGTATTGATTTCGCCGTCGCCGCAGGAAGGTTCTTTGGCGAGGCAGCCGTTGTTGTCGTCGCAGTCGCCGGCGCAGTAATCAATCTCGGCACCTGTTTCATCGCACACGACGGAAATTTTTTTCGAACCGTTGTCGAAACAGCCGATGACGTCTTCAGTGCAGACGCATTCGACGAGTGTGTTGTCACATGTGCCGCCGAAACTTGAGCAGTCAATCTGGACGTTGGTGCCGTCCATGAGCTTGTTTCCGGAGCAGTACTGATCGGCACAGCCGAATGCATCGGCGCAGCCGACCTGACCGTCTTTTCGTTTGCTGCAGTCAACGGTTCCGTCGTTGCCGAAGACCATTTTTGTGCCGTCGCATGTGAAATCGTGTTCGACGCATTCGCCTTTCTGAGCATCGCATAATTTGGCACTGACCGTACAATCTTTGTCATCGATGCATGTGCCGTTTTCGCACATCTGGAGTACGTTGTCTGTACACTTAATTTCGATTTCACTCGATTCTTCCGTGCATCCGGTAACTTTGCACGTGTTGGGGTCACAAACCGGAGTGCCTGTATATCCTGAGGGACATGTATCTTTTCCAGCGGCGAATTTTGTTCCGTCGCATTCTTCACTTTCCTGGTTGACTTCACCGTCACCGCATTTGGGTGTGTCAGTTACAGGTGTGCAACCGGTGACTTTGCATGTCGCGGCGTCACAACTCGGTGTGCCGGTGTATCCGTCGGGACATGTGTCTTTTCCAGCGGCGAATTTTGTTCCGTCGCATTCCTCACTCTCCTGGTTGACTTCACCATCGCCGCATTTGGGCTTTTCTTCCTGTGTCGGTGTGCAACCCGTGACGACGCAATTCTCGTTGCAGACCGGAGTGCCGGTGTAGCCGTCCGGGCATTTGTCTTTGCCATCGGCAAACAAAGTTCCGTCGCAATCTTCACCGGCATCGAGTTTGTTGTTGTTGCAGCCGGCAGGAGCTTCGGTGTTGCAGACATTTCCGTTGCATCCATATTCGCATTTTTGGATTTCAACCCATTTTCCGCCGGCGCACTGTGACACTGCATTATTTTCGCATTTGGATGCGCCGTCATCGCAGTCTTTGGCGATCGGTGTGCAGCCCGATATTGTGCAGTTTACGTCACAAACCGGTGTTCCCGTATAACCGTCCGGGCATTTGTCTTTGCCCGGGGCAAATGCGGTATCGTCACAGTCCTCTCCGGCATCAATGGACTTGTTTCCGCAGGTTTCGAGTTTGCACTGGGTGGCATTATAGGCGAGACAGTCTGTCTGACATGATACCGTACCCTGAGAACCGGCGATGAAGTCGTTGCATGTTTTGCCGCCGACATCCGTGCCGTCGCAGACTTCGCCAGTTTCAAGTATGTTGTTTCCGCATTTCGAGGTTGGGGATGGCGTGACAGGGGTGCAGCCCGTGATCTGGCAGTTGACACATACGGGTGTTCCCGTGGTTCCGGCGGGACAGACATTTTTCATGTTCGCAAACAGTGCGCCATCACAGTCTTCGTTGGCATCCAGGATATTGTTTCCACAGGTTGGTGCCGAACAGCCTGAAATCTCATATTTGGTGCAGTCGGCTGCACAGGCCAGCGTTCCCGTTGAGCCCATTTTAAAATGGCTGCATGAAAGATTGTTTAAATCGGTTCCATCACAGACTTCATTGAGTTCACGGACATTGTTTCCGCAGGTTGCCGGCTGAATTGGGTTGGAGACGCTGTCTGCACATCCGGCCACGGTGAGTGCTGATAAAATGCTGATTGAGAAAAGTCTTCGGTAGTTCACGATTTTTACCTCATATTAAAGATTCTGGCCGCAGAATGCGGAGGAAAACGCCGCTCATTTAGCAAAAAAGCAAACGTATTTCGAGACTAAGTTGGGTTAAGGATGATTTTGTCAATCGATCGGCATCATGGGAAGGGCAATCCATTGCAGGCCGCGAATCGTGCCTGTATCTTCGATGATCATGCCGTCAATACAGTGAATGGCGTTTGGGACGTGGGGCACGGCCCCCCGCGCGCCTATTGCCGGTGGCAATACGGCGCTCCCCCCGCCGGCTATGTCCTTTGGACATACGCCGGCTTTGATTTCTGTTTCCGGATATTTTTGCTTCATCCAGGCAAATAATGCGTCAAACCATGTCTCCGGATATAAATGTTTGAGACAAATAATATACAATGGCCAGGGTGATCTTTGCATTCTTTGCGGTAAAATTCTGAATTCTCCGCATGTTGGACAAAGTGCATCGATGGTTGATGCATTGGGTTCAATGGGCCCGCATTGGCATTTCCACCACGTTTTTTGAGCAATCAGTTGCAAAGCATGACACGCCGATTTCCATAAGGAAATCGGGAGGGGATTGTCCTGAGCCGACATGGCATCGATCGTTTTGAAAAGTTCATCGCAGTTTTCGGTGCAAAGACTGCGTTCATATTTTTCAACGATTGTCATCATAGTTAGAGGCAAAAAAACCGGCCGAAGCCGGTTCATAAATTTAGGGATAATGCCGGAATTAGCGGCCGACAAGTCGGCTGGCGCGACTCTGGCGGCAGCGCGATGCCGTCGTATTGGCTTTGTCACCGTCGTCATAGACGATGCGGACATTTTCGCCTTCAACTTTTACGAAGGTGCCGGGATAATTCTTGTTGTCGTAGTCCCAACGGCATTCAACTTTGTCGCCGGCCGCCCAGTCCAGTTTGTTTACGCGTTCCGAGTCAACGGTTGCTTTGTCGCCGTCATCAAAATAAATCAGAACAACGTTGCCGTCCTGTGACTGAACTGTTCCGGGATACCAGAAAGCATCTTCCCATAAAGCGAGAACACGATCGCCCTTTTCATAGGCAAATGCTGTCGTGGAAACTGTCAATAACCCTACTGCCATCATGACGAAAACAAGTGCTTTTTTCATTTTAATTCTCCTTTTATTTAACACACGGGTTCAGCACGAGAAGACTATAGCATCTAGTCAAAATCCGCGCCATAAATCGATAAAAAAAGTTACAGCACAGCCTGGGTTAATTCACAAACCTCTGAAATATGATCAGTGATTGGCGAAAAGCGGATTATTACGCAATAATAAGGTAAAATTTGACGAGAGCCGGGGGAGGGGCCCCGGCGGGGAACAATTGTAAGGCAGCTCCAATAGTTTTTATTCACCTAAAATATTGAGGATTCCAAAAGGCTCAGCTCTTTGGCGGGGTTCGGGGGCAGAGCTCCGCCTGAATAGTAACGAAAAAAAAAGAGTGGTGCGTGGTTATGGATGTCAGAAAATGAGTGAAAGTGTAATGGCAAGGATGCCTACGGCAAGACAGTAGGGGGCGAAATGGTGAAAATTCGCTTTTTTTAGGATTTTATCGAGCAGAACAAGGCTGACATATCCGACGATGGCGGCGCAAATGGCGGCGCAAATGGTGACAGTCAGGTTGGATATTTCCATTTTTTCCATATCGGGAATGTGCAGAATGAGTGCGCCGCAGATGACCGGAATGGAGAGCAGAAAACTAATTTTGGCGCAGTCTTTTGGCGAAACGCTCATGAGAAGTGCCGCTGTAATGGTCGTTCCCGAACGTGAAATGCCGGGGAGAACAGCCAGTCCTTGTGCCAGTCCAATGAGCAGGGCTGTTTTCAGGTTTAAGGCTCCATCCGTTAATTTCCAGAGCCCTTTCTTTCTTGAACACCAGAGAATTCCGGCATTGAGAATGAGCAGACTTCCGACAATGACTGCTGAACGGAAAGTCGTTTCGACCCAGTCATTGAGACACAGACCGATAATGCCGGTAATAAAAGTTGCTGCCAGAAGAAAACCGACAAATTTCAGATTTTTCTTTTCAACGGGAGTGCGAATTTCCTGAACACAGCCAACACAAATCTCTGCAATATCCCGGCGATAAAATGCGACTACACTGATGAGTGTGGCAAAATGCAGCACCAGGTCGAACAAAAGACCTGCATCTACGGGCATGAGTGTGTTGAGAAGAATGAGGTGGCCGGAACTGGAGATCGGAAGAAATTCACTGATCCCCTGTAAAATGGCCAGAATAAAAGGTGAGATGTAAATCGAAAAGAAAGATTCCATGGGCTGTCCGTTCTCTTAATTTTCTTATTCTTCGCCCCGTGATTTGCGCAGAATCCAGTCACAGATGTTATCGTATTCTGTTTTCCAGTTGTCATGGGAGAGGCGGATGGAGAGGAATTTTTCGAACAGTCCACGAATCAGACCATCAATTTCCTCGATAAGTCCCTGTCGTTCATAAAGTTTGTCGTCGTCAGCTTTTGTCATGAGGGCAGGAATTTTGAGTCCGGAAATGTCAAGCGTGGCTCCGGTAAGGCAGAAAATCCATTCTTTTTCATCTCTTTGAAGACGAATTTTAGCCTGAGAAACGACTTTTCCCTGTCTGAGTGCTTCGTAGGCTTCACGGCTGTCGGCCGGTGCACCGCCCGAAAGGACCGTTTTTTCAGCTTCGGTCAGTTTGGCTTCCAGTGTGATTTGATTGTCTATCGCGAGTGTGAGTACACTGCCGTCGCTGAGATAAAAAATGGTGTCATCAATTTCTGAATGGTACCAGAGCCACATCAGAAAGAGTTCACCAAAGTGACGGGTTCGCTCGATTTTTTCAAACATGTCCATGGTGAATTCTCCTTAATCTTCTTCGAAAATCGGGTGCCAGGGCTCTTCATCGACCATTTCATCGAGTAATTTTTCCGAGATGCCCAAATGTTGCGCCATGAGAAATGGCGAATCGGCATTAAGTGTCAGGCCAAAAGTTGCTTCAAAAAGGTCAGTAAATTCATCACAAACCGCGTTTGATGTGGACCAGAACCGAACGGTGCATTCCGAAATGTTCCAGACAACATCGATGATTTTCATCGCGGGAAGAATTTTATGCTTAATATCGGTGATGACTTCGAGTTTGATTTTATCTTTTTCTCTCTTGGAGAGTTTTGCTGTTGGACGAAGTTTGCCGTCATCTTTTTGTTTTTGAGCTTCTTCTGCCGTCAGTTCGGGGAGTCTTTCGGCAATGGCCTGCCGTGTCATGGCTTTCACCCATGGTGCCGGCAAAGCCCATTTGTCGATTCTCATTGAGAAGACGATGTACTGATTGAAAAAAACGTGATCACGTCTGAATTCTTCTGCAATGGGATCTTGAGTCGGAACCCATCCCACGGAACGTTCTTCTTCACCAACAGGACTGAGTGGTTCAAAAAAATGGCTTTGCAGGTTGTGGAGATAGGCTTCCTGAAAATCGTTGGGTGGCTCGCCCTCGACGTAAAAAGTTTTAAAAGTGAGGCCGCCTTCTAATGAACCCATAATAAAACTCCAAAATAAAGCAGAAACAGGAATAAAAAAGCCCGGTCACTGTGGCAACCGGGCTGAAAAGATAAACCCTACTGTGGGAAGGGGGATTTAATTATTCGGCAGGCTGTTCAGCCGCATTCGATGGTTCGGACGGCACTGAAGAGTTGTCTGCCTGACCACCACCAAATACACCCAGAGCATAGAGTACAATAGCAATCAAGATAATGATGAAGACTGCCGCAATACCAGCTTTTGCGCCGGTGCTTAAGCCGCCTTTGTCATCGGCTTTTTCAGGAACTTCATCCTCTTCTTCTGCCTGAGCGGATTTTCTCTTGGCTTTAGGTTTATTGTCGTCGACGAGATTGAAGACCGGGCTTTCTCCTTCACTTGCCTTTTCATCTTCTTTTGCAGGTTCTTCAGCTTTTGCAGGCTCTTCGACTTTTGCCGGTTCAGCTTTGACTTCCTGAACGGGGTCAGGCTTGACTTCCGGTTCATTTTCCATATCCGTACACTGGACTTTGGCGTTGAGCTGCATGGGCCAGCCATCCATTTGTGTAAATGTAATGGTTTCAAGACCGAGAAGTTCGGGTTTATAGAACCAGAATGTGAGAGAAAGTGTTCCGTCAATATTTTCAACGGCGGCTGGCTTAAATTCTGCGCGCATATCGGGCATTCTGCGATCGCGAATGACTGTATCGGGCAGTTCATCGAGAGAATCAAGCAGCTGATAGTCGGGATGATAGTATTTTTTTGTGAGTGATTTAATTTTGTCAAAGCACTCGGGTTTGATAGCGCAGTCGTTAATGGCGAGGAAGCGGCCAAGGTCTTCAATATCGGTAAGGATGAAGACTTTGCGATCGATATCCTGATAGGTTGCGTAGAAGACAGGTCTTCTTTCGGCTTTGACTTTGAAGAGTGTACAAATGCCTTCCTGACCGGCTTTAACGATATCGGTGATCTTATAATCGGCTTCGAGTCTCTTCTTGACGATAGCCAGTTTGGCATCATCGCCTTCTTCGGCAGCAGCTTCGCTCACAAGCGGTGTCTCATCGACCACTTGTTTTTCTTCTTTTACCTTGACGCCTGTATCTTTCTTGGCGTTCGGGTCTGCATCGAGAACTTCGTAAGCTTTTTCAGCCGTCTTTTCAGCACGCGTCCAGATTTTTTCAAGATCGCGCAGCGTCTCTTTCTGTTTTTCGCTGTCAGAAATCTTGGCAATACCTGCGAGAAAACCGGGAACGAAGTTGGCGCGAGAAATATTGTCTTCGAGATCCCAGTCATTGGGATCGTCATAAACTCGCATAAAGAGAGCACCGTCTTCCCAAACTTCGGTCGAAAAGCCTGGCGATGCAATGAGCTCTGATGAGTTATAAATGTCGCCATAAACTTCTCGCGAAACGATCTGAAGCCACTCAATACGTCCCAAACCAGGCATCATTACCAGACCGTGACGGCTCTTGAGCTTCTCTCTTGCTTCTGAATCGCCGATGCGGATAAGACGCGGCTGAAGAGAAAGATAGAGCTTCTTGAACATCTCTATCAGGCTGTCTGGCGAGAGACGTCGCGGATTTTCCTGGCGTTGAAGATCGAAAAATAATGCCCCCATTCCCTGCTTGTCCGGAAGAAGGAAGGTACATTGCCAGAATTTTTCGCATTCTGCTCTCAAAACGACAAACTTGCAGCCCGGATTTAATGCAGCTTCACACACTGCGTCAAGCGAGTATGGTCGGATTGATGCATCCGCATTGGTCCGGAATATCGTGGGTTGACTGAAAACAGCTCCCTGCAGAGCTTCAAAAAAACTCCGCATTCCGGACTCCGTTCGCGATGGTTGCTGCGGCTTGAGCGATACGAAGGCCTGAATCATGGATGCGACTCCTCATCAAAATACTTAAAAAATCTGCTGAAAGCTTCTCTTGCGAAAATCTCTTCCAACTATACAAATGGTGCTTCTTTACACCTAGTCTCTTTATCTAACACCTATCCTGTTATTGCGTCAAACTTTATCTTTTCGGTGTGCCCTCTTCTCTTGACGTCACGTCCACGGATTCCTCGCGTTCTTCATCCTCGCGATCTATCAACTCTTTTCTGAATATCCTCACATTGTCAGGGGCCACTATCCCTAGCCGAACCTGATTGCGTCTGATCTCTTTCACAATCACTTCGATCCGTTCCGGCCCGTCTCCTATGACAATTGTCTCTTCAGGTTTGCGCGTTAATGTCAGCATATTGCCTCTTTTCCTGATGAAACCGGGATAATATCCCGTCTTCCTTGACTAAGTTCACAACCCTTCTGGCTGTTCTCAACTCCGCGACTTATAATCCCTCTTCCCTCATTTGCAAATTATCTAGGTTTTATCTCGCTTTTGGCGTATTTAGACTTAAAATAATGTAATAAAACCACATGTAGGTTTGGTCGCCAAATCGTTACTTCTCAGACACGCCTAATTCCCAAATCTACTGAAATATGCAGAGATTGGCGAAAAAAAAAGGATTGTTACACAATATTAAGGCAGAAATTGACGAGAGCCCCGTGAGCAAATGAAATGTTACCCAAAATCCCCCCTCGCCATAAAGGAGACGGCGAACGTCACGTAGTGACAAAGCGGTGAGGCTGGCTCGGGAAACGAAGTGCATTTCATATTGCGAACTGAGGAAAGGGGCAGAGCCCCAGCGGGGTTCGGGGCAGATATGCACGAATGGCAACTGCTTTTCGGAATCGGGCAAAGCCCCAGCGGGGTTCGGGGCAGAGCCCAGACTGAGCTGTAACTTTATTCTGAACTTTTTTCTTTTTTTGCTGGCTTTCAGTCTTCAGTTGTGGCATCATCTTTTCTCGTCCGATAGGGGCGTAGCTCAGTTGGTAGAGCAACGGCCTCCAAAGCCGTGGGCCGAGGGTTCGAGTCCTTCCACCCCTGTTGTAAAGCACATCATTTCTTGATGTGCTTTTTTTTGTTCTGCCTCTGCTCTGACCGAACTGTTTCGGAGTATATACGAAAAAAAAGGCTCCCTCATACCATCTGCCTTTCAGCAGGATATGAGCGGAGCCTTTTTATGATGTGAATGCCGGACTTCTCTACGCTTTTAGACAGCTTCCATCAAATCCGAATGGCAACATTTCGTTCAATTTGAAGCTCTTGTGCTCTCCTTTGATGTTGGTGCAGATGATTTCCATGTTCGGGGAAAACTCCTGCATGAACTGGCGGCACATTCCGCAAGGAACACAATAATCCTCCGTCTTTGCTGCAATCACAATCCTCTTAAATGAACGATGACCTTCGCTGACTGCTTTCGACACTGCCGTTCGTTCAGCACATGAACCGACTGGATAGGACGCATTCTCAATATTGCATCCCGTATATATCGCTCCATCACAGCATTCCAGGGCTGCTCCCACTGGAAAATGGGAATAGGGACAATACGCTCGTTCCTGCATTTGAATGGCCAGTGCAACTAATTCTTCCGTGGTCATGACTCCGCCCCTTTAGCGACCATGCGCAGTTTCGTTTTCTGATGAACTGTTCCCTGGCGATTTTTTATATATTATCGGGCAGGGAATTGAGTTTTATAGGAAATGATGATCGCATTGTCAATAAGTGATAATGCAAGGATCAGTCTTCTTCATCCCTTAAATCATCAAAATCATCCTCCTCATCATCGAAATCGAATATCTCTTCTCCAAGATCCTTGAGCAGCGTTTTGGTGAACTGTTTGAGCTCCGCATTCTTGGCTTCTTTATAAAATGCCTGAAGAAATGATACAGATTCCGAATCTCTTTCTTTGTCCTCCAGCATATATTTTCTCAATAGCTTCAGGCTGAAAAGACGAACCATAAAGCCATGCTGGCCGAACGACACGGGATGACTTGCATGCTCGATCAGCTCTTTGCGAATTTGACGATTGTCAAATTCAAAATCAATCTGCAGAAGACTTTGTAAGGTTTCATCAATACAGGCAACCGTCTGCGTTCGATCAAGGCCGTGAAGAATAGACTTGAGTGTTTCCTTGTTGGGGCCAAGTCGAAGGAACTTCTTGATGAAGCCGACGCATCGTTGCGGTGATTGATAAAATGCTCGAATGAGCGCGTCAATCGATGACTGATGGCGCAAGATGACATTGAAAAAGTTTTTTTTGACTTCGTCAGACTCACAGTGTGCAAACGACTCAATAATATTCGCTGTAGATTTTTCCAGATCGGGTTCGAGCGTAAGATAGGCGTCAAGGGCTGATCCCGCAAGCTCCGGCGATGAGGATTTCATCCACACCAGTATGGTTCCTGTCAAAGCCTGTGATGCTGTTTTCCGATAACGAATGACATTGAGTGCATTGATTCTGACCGTGTCTGAGGCATCCATGAGCAGTTTTGACAGAAGAACCTCATCGGCTTTTGCGGCAAACTCCGCAATCTCTTCATCCGTTAACAGACGCTCATAAATTCTATTGTCCTGCGTCGCTTTCGCTTGAAAACGTTCTGATGTTTCAGGCGGAACCCATTTCGGAACAACGCTCGGACGCCCGCTCACCGAATGTAATATTCTCTCGATCTCCTGGCGGCGCGCTGGATCGCGATGCGAACGAAGTATCTCGCTGACTCGTTCTCTGACATGCTCTTTCGTCCGGACGCTCACAAGTGCCTTGATAAGAACATCCGTATAACGCTGTGGTGACTGCGCGATGATGTCTTTGACTGATGAATAGATGTCAGTCTGGAGACTTTCGATGGCATTCATGATCGGGTCTATCGCTTCATCGCCATATCCTTTGATGATGTTGATGATGTCCTGACGGAAGCCGCTTGATGATGCCGGCATGATGTTAACGAGAGCCGGAATGACCATGTCCGGACAGGTCTGAATATGCTCAAAAAGTCCCAATAAGGCCTGATTGACGGCATCGTTTCGATCTTTTAGGAGTATCAGCGCAATGGACAGGTCGTTGATGTCTATATTGGGCTGACCGGCGAGAAAACGAATGACGGAAATTCTGGCTTCCGGACTCGGGTCGTAGAGAAGACGACTGACTTTTTGAGAATCGAGTAGGCTGCACAGATGCGTCATGGCCATCTGGTTGTCTGCCATCGTGCCTTCTTTTTGCGTTATCAGATTGAGAAGAATGCTGCAGATGCTGTCCAGAAATGCTTTGTCGATGACCCTCCCCGATTTGGCGTGCGCCTCAAGGCTCAAAACAAAATCAGCCGGGTTGGCCTGTAATTTTTTTAAGCCGTTCAGACAGTATTTTTCGGCAACATCACGAGCCTTTTCATCAGAAATAAACAGCCCGTTCACGGCTTCTGAATTCCAGCAGTCCATCAGTTTTAATATCGTCAGCAGATTGCTCACAAGGACGGCATGGCCGCTCTTGAGATGTTTGGATACATCCAGACATCGCGACGAAAAATGCTGCGCTTCATGGAACGCTTCTGACGACGTGAGACTGACCGATCGTATCCGCTCAAGAAAGGATGCGTCGTCCGAATACAAAACATCTGACAGCTCGCCTCTGACCTGGTCTGGTTCTGACGAAATGGTTTCCGGTATCGGATTTTCCGGATTGGTGGGCCTGAGAATGATGGTTTCTGACGCAGGATCCAACGTGGCACTCTCTGCACTGACGATCTCATCGGGAATTGGATTCTCCGGATTGGTCGGCTTCAGGGCCTCACTCGCTGATTTGCTTTCTGCGGCACTGCCTTCTGAGGTTAAGATTTCGTCTGGAACGGCATTTTCCGGATTGGTTGGCTTGAGTATTGTTGTATCACTGGATGATGCAGTGGTTTGCGTTGTTTCCGGGGTCTTTGCTGCGGTCTGATTTTCTGACGCGGTGGATTTCTTCTTTGCCATTTGTCCGGATTCCTTATTGGAAGTCTTTGCGTGTACCTGTATCATGGAATACGGGCTGTCAAAAGCCTAAGTAGCTCATTATACTAATACACATGAGGCTTTTCTTGCAAGCCGCTCGTAGGACAAAGAAAATGAACGAAACACCGGATTATATTTCGAGAGGCACTTTTAAGGCAGTGGATGGCGGCAAACTGGGCATCCTTCTTCTTCATGGTTTTACATCGGCTCTCGATGCCGTGAGTGGCCTCATTCCAACGCTTGAAAACCTTGGCGTTGAATATGAAATGCCCGTCCTTCGCGGTCACAATGCCACTCCGGATGCACTCATCGGCGTCACGCATAAGGACTGGTACGACGATGCCTATGCGGCACTTGAAAAACTCTCGCAGCGCGCGGAACGCATTATCGTGATTGGGCTTTCCATGGGCGGGGTCGTTGCACTCGATCTCTGTGCCAAGGACCACCCGCTTAAAAATAAAATCGTCGGCTGTGTAACCTGGGCCGCTGCTCTCGGTTTTGTCAACTCTTTGGCCTGGATGGCAAAGCCTCTTTCCATCTTTTTCAAAAAATGGAAAGGGCAGGACAGTTTCAACGATCCCGAATGCAGAAAAAATAATCACAATTATCAAACATTTCCGACAAAAGCCTTTGTCGAACTCTATGATTATGCGCATGATATGCGAAAACGCCTCGAGGACGTCGAAATTCCCCTTCGTATTATTCATTCAGAACTCGATCAGGTCGTGCCATACAAAACCTCACAGCTGCTCTATGATTCGGTCTGCAGTCCCTTCTGCGAACGATATACACTTCATAAATCCGGGCATGAACTCGGCCAGGATTGCGAGGCCGATACCGTGTTTGAACTGACGGCTGACTTCATTAAAAAATATATGTAATCATTGGTAAACTCGCCTATCGCGCTACGCGCAATACGGCTCGCTTGGGCCGGGCTATCGGCTTTGCCGATACACCCGGCCGGTTTCTTTTGGCTTTCTCTGGCTTAAAAATGAATATTTCTCAAAATATTAAAAATATTATATTCGATATGGGTGAAGTCCTGCTCCCCGTTACCCGCTCCCGTTGTTTGAACGCGTTTGAAAAAATCGGATTTGATAATATCGAACAATACGTCGGAATAAGTTATAAGGATGGCATTTTTCAACAACTAGAACTCGGCTTGAGCTGCAGAATTGCTTTTTATTTGTGAGCCAAGCTGAGAAGTCGAATGAATTATTCTGATGCTCGGAGGAATAGACGGCCAGCTTTTCGATAGTGACATCGAGTACAGCGAGTTCATGATTATCGCGAAGCTGCTTGACAATATCAAAGGCAGAGTCTTTTTTCGGTGTGGCAAATAGTGTTTTGTGGCTCGTATAAAAATTGATTCCGATAAACGCGATAAGCGCTAGGAAAAAGAGCGGCAGCACAACGGGCTGCAGCATAGATGTCAGGGATTTGGTTCGAAGAATGGCATTGAGTGACCGAAGTTCTTCATTATTGGGTGTGGAGTCTTTACTCATGGCAACTCATAATTGATGTGTACAAAGTGGGACTGTTATATTGATTAAAAAGTAAAACACGGTCTTCTACATCGCATAAAAGACATTGTTTCATAAAAAGAAAATTCATTCCGTCAAGACGAAAAAATCGATATTTTGAAAAAGCTTTGGGCATAAAACTAAGGCGCGAAGCGCCTTGTAAGGCGTATTCCACATGAAGTCCGGCGTGGAACGAGAAAAATTGAAACGGGCCGTATCTCAAAACAACAGGTACACTCGCCAAAGCATCATGGGTGTGTTATTTTAATGTTTGTATTGCATGTTATGCCGCATGCTTGGTGAGGAGGCGCATCATGGGAATGTTTCTGAACACGGGATTGAACAGATTTAAACAAGTTGTCGATAATTCTTACTTTTATGTCGACAAAACGGGATTGATTGCGCACCTCAATCAGTGGCTTTTTTCGGTCGATCGCTTCGTGTGCGTCAGCCGGGCTCGACGTTTTGGCAAGTCGATAGCGGCTGACATGATCGCGGCATACTATGACAAAACCGTCGACAGTCGTTCACTTTTTGAACCATTCGAAATCGCAAAACACCCCAGTTTTGAAAAGGGATTGAACAAATTCAACGTGCTTTATTGGGATGCACAGCAGTTTATGGACTGCAGCAAACCAGAGGATTTTTTACCCAAAACAAATCGATGTCTTATTTTTGAAATGCAAGCCAAGTGGGAAATTCCAGATGACTATGCACAATCGATCCCCGATGCTTTGTGTTATGTTTATGCTCAATATGGCGAACAGTTTGTCATCATTATCGACGAATGGGACGGCATCTTCAGGCATCAGTTCCCCGATCGAATTCAAAGAGCATACGTCGATTTTCTGCGTCAGCTCTTTAAGAGCAGAGCTTTAAATGATTGCATTGCACTCGCTTATGTGACTGGTATTTTCCCGATCGTCAAATACAACACGGAATCGTCCATGAACATGTTTCGTGAATTCACTATGGTCGATTCCGATGTTTTATCCAAATACGTCGGTTTTACCAAAGACGAAGTTCAGGAGCTTTGCTCCCGCTACAACCTGGAATTTGAAGAATGCAGCAGATGGTACGACGGTTATCACATCTGTGATATTGAACATATCTATAATCCAAACTCGATTTATCAGTCGATGATGCGTGGCCGTTTTAAGAGTTACTGGACTAAAACCGGGACGTATGAACAGATATCAGACCATATCACGATGAATTTCGATGGATTGAAAGACGATGTTGCCCGTCTGATGACGGGCGATCGCGTTCCTGTCAAAACGTTGCATTTTAAAAATAAAATGACCGATTTGAATAGTAAAAACGATGTATTAACACTTCTCATTCATCTGGGATATCTTGGATATGATGAAACGTCAGGCGAATGTTTTATTCCAAATGAAGAAATTCGAATGGAGTATGAAGTAGCCCTGGAAGACTGCGGCATGGAAGGTTTTGTTCAGGCTTATGCCCGTTCTAAGCACATCATGGATGCACTTCGTTCACGCGATGCAGCGACCGTCGCAGCTGAAATTCAAAAAGTTCATGACGATATATCCTCGGTTTTGACCTACAACCGCGAAAACGACCTTGCACTTGTTGTCATGTATGCCTGTGCCTCGGCACGAAAAGAATATATTTTTGTTCGCGAACTTCCATCCGGTGCCGGCTTTGCCGATATCGTGATGATTCCCATCAAGTCCGGCCGTGCAGCCATCGTCGTCGAGCTCAAATGGGACCAAAACGCCGAAGGCGCCATTGCACAGATAAAATCCCGTCGATATGTCAATCTCTTTGGTGATTACAAAGGCGAAGTCTTTTTATGCGGCGTTAATTACGACAAGGATAAAAAATTGCACGATTGTGTGATTGAAACATGGAATGCATAAGGCGCGTATTGCCGGAGGCAATAGGCCGCGCCATATTATCACGGCAAAGATTCTGGAATATCGAAGCCGAGAATTTGTGCACGGGGGATAAGATCCGGGGCATGAGTCAGGATATTTATGACATCATATTCTTGATCTGGACATCCGTTGTGTTGATTCATCGCAGCGAGGCAGAGCGCATAAAAGGGGTCATCCGTGACTTGGGCTTTGAACTGTGATGCAATCCAGGGAATGTCGGGATTGTCGTAGTGATTTTCAGCGATCTGGGCAAATAACCATTCGCACTGAAAATCACTGTCATGAAGGCAGGCAGAACGAATGGGAGCCAGAGCTTGAATGGCGATGCTGCAGTAGCCGTAATCGTTGAGCAGAGCTGCACAGTCGATGCGAAGTTCTGTCGCAGGATCGTCGAGTTTAATCGCTCTTGAGAGATCGGTCAGTGCTCGATCGACCTGGTTATATCGGAAGAAGACATTTGCGCGACCGATATAGCCCCAGGGATTCGAGTGGTTAAGAATGAGGAGTTTGACGAAAAACTCGAAGGCAAACTCGGGATTGTCGAGCGAGAGGGCACACTGGGCAATGCCCAGAACGGCTTCTTCACAGGCATTATCCTGAGAATATATCTCGTGATAGAGCTTGAGGGCCGCGATAAAATCGCCATTGTTCTCAAGATTTTTTGCCGTTTCGAGTGAAATCATTTCGCCTTCTGATACAAAATACGATGAAGTAAACCTGAAGGCGTTTTAGGAGTTTGTCGAAAAAAGGCAAGATTTGGAGCTTGTGATTTGAAGCACTTGATGCAGAAAAGCCCGCAGTGATGCGTCATTACAAGACTGCGGGCCAGAGCATTGTGAATTGATATGCGGCATGGCTATCGGCCTTTGGCCAATACGCCATGCCTGCGACGTGCGAACCGCACGTCGCGACTCGCCTATCGCGCCTTTGGCGCAATACGGCTCGTTTTAATATTTCAGCACCCCGGTTAAATCATTCAGGGAACGGGGCTGTGCAACGTGAATGGTTAATTGATTCTGTGTTCACAGGCTGATGTGCAATCGGCGGTTAAACCGGGGTCGCACTGTTCAAAGGCTTCCTGAAGGATGCCGTCGCCGCAGTGTTCGTCGAGTTTACAGTCTTTTTTGCATTTGCCGTAACCGCCGACGTTGTTTTCTTCGCCGTCATCGCATTCTTCGCCGTGTGTGCCATCGATGATGCCGTCGCCGCATTTGGGCGTCTGATATGTACACCCGAGGCCGCATCCGCCATAGCTTCCGTCGTTTATGCCGTCATCACAGACCTCGCCAATGGATGGGGAAACGATGCCGTCACCGCAGATAGGAATTGTACATTTTCTTGTACACATATCATCATCTGACTGGTTGCCGTCATCACAATCCTCGCCAGGCTGCAGGATGCCGTCGCCGCAGCCCACAAATCGGCAGATATCCGAGCAGTTTTCGTGTTTATTTTCGTCCGTTTCCGGAGCTGATTTGTCGCACTGTTCGTGTTCGGGTTCAAACGTGCCGTTGCCGCAAGTCTTGAGCTGGCAAGGCTTTTCACTGCCGGGACCAAAACACCAGTCCGTTTCCTCGGCACCGGGATCACAGGCTTCACCGGCTTCGATCTTGCCATTACCGCACCATGGGGCGATTTTGCAGTGGTTACATCCGTTGGCATGCTGTTCTTCGACGTTATCGAGATTGTTCGTCACATAATCGCATTCTTCAGCGCCGCGAACGAAGCCGTCACCGCAATTGGACTGGCATGTACTTGAACCCGTGTTGACAAAGTTGTCGATTGTGAATTTGAAGGCGGAACCGCCCTGGCAGCGTTCGGCATGGAAGAGAGCCATTTCGTAGATGCCGCCGGGATACATGTCGAGCTGGACGTTATTGGAAGGGTGGTCATGTCCATTGAGGTCGTTGACGTGAACGGTGCCGATGCCGCGTTTGTCGTCGAGCTGCAGAGTGCCTGTCAGAGAGCCGTGGCAGCCGCCAATATCGACAGCGAGTTTGCCATTGATGAAGATCCAGACATCGTCGTCTCCGTAGAAGGAGAGGCTTTCGTTGCCGTTGTATTTGAAATAGGTTTTGAGCTCTGAAGTGAACATGTAACCGACGGCGTTGCCGGGGCTTGGGGAACCGGGGCGGTTGAAACCATCATTTTTGATGGGGTGGAAATCCGAGTTTGCGAACTCGTATTTTTTGGTACCGGAGACGAGGTTGACCGGGATGTGAGTTTTGACGGGATAGTTGACGCCTTCGCGGTCGCGGTACCAGTCATGGAATGATTCCTTGCAGGCATAGTAGGCGGAACGCAGGCGCAGGTCGCTTCGAACGGGTTTTCCGTCCTTGTCGAGGGTGTTCAGGACGTTTCCCTGCTGGAGTTCGCCATAAGAAGTGACGCCGAAGTCGGGATGTCCGTCGCCGTTAAGAGGGGTAGGTTTGCAGTCAGCGGGGTATGTGTTTGTGCCCATGTATCCGTTAACGGCGTCTGCGGTCTGAGCGCCGGAGCGGCGGTCACCGCGTCCTTTGAAGTCGCGGTATGTGACTGGCAGGTTAAGGGTTGGTGGGAGGGTGGAAGTGTCGAATTCCGTGCAGCTGAAGCCAGTTTCAATTTTGCAGTCGCTTGAACAGCCGTCGCCGTTGATGAGATTGCCGTCGTCGCATTCTTCGAACGGTTTGCCATCGGGGCCGAGGTCCCAGAGGGTAACGCCGTCGCCGCACACAGGGCGGCATTGAGCCGTTCCGTTTACGTCGTCGCGGGTGCATTCAAAGATGGACTCAATGCGACAGACGGGATCGCAGCCGTCACCGGCAGTGAGATTGCCATCATCGCATTGTTCACCGGCTTCGAGCCTGCCATTGCCGCAAGAACCTTTTTCGCAGTTTTTACCATCAGTATCACACTTGCAGAATGGCTGAATAACGCAGCCTAAGCAGCAACCGGAGGGATCAGCGTCAGGGATTTCACAGGTTTCGGCGCCTTCAAGAATGCCGTTTCCGCAGACTGCGGAGACACAGGATGTGCCTGCCGTGTCGCATTTCCAGCCCATCTGAACCTTACTATTGAGGCAGCCATCGGTTTTGTTCTCGGGATGATCGGTATGGCCTTCGTCACAAGTTTCGTCACCGGTTACGAGGCCGTCGCCGCAGACATCCAGCTGGCAGAGTTCTCCCGCTTTGTCGCAATGATAATTTTCTTCGCGTTTGCAGAATTTTGAACAGCCGTCACCGGAGTCGGTATTTTTATCGTCACATTCTTCCTGTCCGGCGACGATGCCGTCACCGCAGGCTCTGGCGAAACAGTGTGTGCCGTTGCAGACATAGCCGGGGTCAAGCGTGCATTGTGAAGAACAGCCATCGCCGTCGTTTGTATTTCCATCGTCGCAGGCTTCACCGGTGTCTTTATCGACAATGCCGTCGCCGCATGTACTTTCACATTTGGATGTTCCTGTATTTTCGTCGGTGGTACATCGGAAAGTGTGTTCGACGAGGCATATCATGGAGCAACCGTCACCATTGTTACGGTTGCCGTCGTCACAGGTTTCAGCGGTATCTTCGTCGATTTTTCCATTTCCGCACAAAAGGGACTTGCAGACGCTTTTTCCGTCCTGAGTGATGCAGGTGAAATTCGGTTCTATTTTGCAGCTTGAGGAACACCCGTCCCCATCGTCTTCGTTTCCGTCATCGCACTGTTCGTTCGCGGACTGAATGATGCCATCGCCGCAATAATTATTTCTCATGCAGTCGTATGTGCAGCCGTTGTATTCAGTGGAAGTGTCTGAACCGGCATCGCATTCCTCGCCGTTGTCGATGTCGATTTGATCGAGAAGACCATCGCCGCAGTAATGGGCAGGGTGGCAGCTTTCCGAACAGGCGTTCTCATCGCCATAGTCGATGTTCTCATCGCCAGCGTCGCAGTCTTCACCGGCTGAAGTATCGGTGATGCCATCGCCGCATGAATTAGGGATGCATGGATAACCGGGGGTTGGACAGTGATAGTTGTCTTCAATTTTTGAGCAGTCGGCGGCACATCCGTCTCCGTCATCGGTGTTGCCGTCATCACAGGCTTCATCGCCTTCAATTGATTTGTTGCCGCATTGGGAGGATTTGGCGCATTTTCCGCCCTCTTTTGGGCATGTCCAGCCATCTTCGATTTTTGAGCAGTCAGCGGTGCATCCGTCGCCGTCATCGGTGTTGCTGTCATCACAGGCTTCTGTGCCGGTAACTTTTCCGTCGCCGCATTTGGCGTCGTCGTCGAGTGGCGGATCCTGTTCTGAATCTTTTTTCGTGCATTTTCCGCCCTCTTTCGGGCATGTCCAGCCGTCTTCGACCTGGGAGCAGTCGGCAGAACAGCCGTCATCGGCGTTTGTGTTTCCGTCATCACAGGCTTCGTCGTTTTCGACTTTTGAGTTGCCGCATTGAGAAGTTTCGACGGGGTCTGACGTGTTGTTTGAGTCATCGCCGCATCCGACAAGTCCGAGACTTAATACTGCGCATAAAAAGATGTATTTTTTCATAATTGTCCTTGGTGAAATGTGGTGTCACACGGCTTTTATAAAAAATCACGGCGGTTTGTGCCTAAAGAGAATAGTAGCAGGAAGAAGCTGGAAATGGAACACATCGAGGTCATGTCATGCAAGTGAGTGGATGTGGGGAAACAATAGGTGATTTGAGTTGGGCGGCGCAAAGCGCCGGCATTCCGATAAAATGCGCCCGGCGTATTTTGCCTTCAAAATAGCCGGGCGCTGCGAGCCGTATTGCGCGTTTGCGCGCGATAGGCGAGCAGAGACGTGCGCTTCGCACGTCTCCTCAAAAAAGGGCAAAATGGAATCGAGATGGGGGCTTTGGGATGTGTCACGGCTGCATAGAATCGGGATGAGAAAAGAAATTGTCGAATCGAGTTGAGTGTGTGCGTTGGGGTCAATTACAAATTACCAATTTGAGCATAAATAAGTTATAAGGCAATATGAGATTGGTATGTTCTGCTCGGAGGATGAATTCATGCGGAAACTGTGGTGGATTTTAGGGCTTGGCGCAGTGGTGTTGAATGGCTGTGAGGACAGTCATGATTCCTATACGATGTGCAGCAAGGCGTGTGGTCATGGAAGCTGTTATATGAACGTGACAATGGAGCGCTGCCAGTGTGAAAAGGGATATACGACGGATGCCGATGGGGCGTGCACTGTGTGTGATACCGGATATTCGGAACAGGGCGGACAGTGTGTGGCGCAAAGCGTTTGTGTCGGGATGTGTACGGAGCCTAATCAGACATGCCGTGTTGAGGGAGACAAGGCGGTTTGCGGCTGTGAACTGGGTTATGTCGACAATGCCGGTGTGTGTGAGGCGGTTGAAGCATGCTATTCCAGATTCCACTATGAGAATCCGGAGGCGAAGGGGCAGAAGGTTTTTGTCACGGGAGAATTCGACGGCTGGCAGCACAGAGAGTATCAGCTGACGGAAACATCGGATGGCGTATTTGACGGTTCATTCCTTCTCAAGCCGGGAACGTATGGGTACAAATTTTATGTGGCATCGTGGGGGGATGGAGGCTGGAAGACGTCCGGCAATGATAACGGCGAGAATTTGAGCATTCGTGCACTGAGTTGTGGGGATGCCGTGAAGCCGAAGCTGGTTCTTTCGGGAAAACCGGTTGTTTCAGAAGGCAGCGTGTCGTTTTCTGTGACTCTGGACGATATGTATCAGCTGGCGGAGAGTCCCGAAATCGTCGTCAAAAAAGGCGACCGGATCGTCAAAACGCAGAGCGGAAAGGAGCTTTCCTTCAGTGAAAACGTTGGGACGGAGAAGAAAAATAGCTATGTTGTAAGTTTGAAAACGTCCAACGGGGCTGAGGCAGCTTCTCTGTTTGTTCCGGTCTGGAATGAAGAAACGGAATTTAGCTGGAAGGATGCGGTTCTGTATTTTGCCTTTATCGATCGCTTCAACAATGGGAATACGGCGAATGACGGCAAGCTTGGCATCACGTATGACTGGCAGGGAGGGGATTTTGCCGGTTTGAAGGCCAGGGTTGAGGATGGATATTTTGAACGCCTTGGGGTGAATACCTTGTGGCTCTCGTCGGTGAGCATGAACACGCAGAAACCGTTGGGGCAGTCGTGTGCGTATCACTCGTACTGGCCAGTGACGACGGGGTATTCGGAAAAGACGGCCTCGATGTATGCCAATTCATCGTCCAATGGGGTTCTCATCACGCCGATCGAGCCGCATTTCGGGACGATGGACGAGCTCAAGTCGCTCGTGAAGGCGTGTCATGACAGGGGCATGCGAGTGCTTGTCGATTTTGCGGTCAACCACGTGGCGGATGACAGTCCCGTATATTTGCAGCATCCGGAATGGTTTAATTATGTGGATGTTGCCAACCGCGATTCGGTTCTTTGCGAAGGGCCGACAGAAAATGGAAAGCTGTCGCAGAAAAATTGGGACAGGATACCGGAGACGTGCTGGTTTAGTGACAATCTTCCGGACTTCAATTTTGAGATCCCGGAGGTGAGGGAATTTGTGGTTGACCATGCACGGTGGCTGATCCAGGAAACGGATATCGACGGGTTCCGACTGGATGCCGTCAAGCACATGCCGATACAGTTTATTCGTGATTTGCGTGCCGGTATCGATGACTTGTTCAGGAAAACCGGAGTGACGTTTTATATCGTTGGTGAGACGTTCGACGGGAAGGACAAGATCAAGCAGTATATCGGGGACGATATGCTTCACGGGCAGTTTGATTTCCCGCTCTATAATTCGCTTCGAGACACGATCATGAACGGCAATGGTCTATTTTATAATTTGAAGGATCATATTCTGGACAACGAAAATGTGTACGGCGATGCGCTGATGAGCACGTTTCTTGGCAATCACGATGTTGCCAGAGCGATATCTCATATTCATCACGACAGCGAGGAAAAGTACGGAAACAACAGTGAAGTTCAGGATGCATGGGCCTATCATCAGCTCAAGCTGGCGTGGACATTTTTGCTCACGACGCCGGGAATACCGATGCTTTATTACGGCGATGAATACGGGCTTGAAGGGGCCAATGATCCGGACAATCGCCGCATGATGGAGTTTGACGGGGCACTCAATGAATTGCAGAAGCAGACGCTGGCGCATGTTCAGACTCTTGGAACGCTTCGCCACAAACATCCGGCCTTTAGACGGGGCAGGATTCAGGTTGTGGATGCCTATGAACGATCCTTCATGTATGTCGTGAGTGACGGGACGGAGTCAATCCTTGTGGGGATCAGTGACAGAGATGATGACCAGACTTATGTCCTTACGGAGCATGGCGTCACAGTGGGGCAGAACGGCTGGGTCGATCTTTTGGATGAAACGCGGAGCATTTCAGAAACGACAACGATAACACTCAGTGGTGATCGTCAGATCATCATCTGGAAAGCAAAATAATAAGGACAGTCCAATGAAACATGCTTTTTTGGGAAAAGTATTATTAGCCGCCTCACTGGTATTGTCTGGTGCCATGGGGATATCCTGTGATGAAACGAGCAGTCATCACGTGTACGAATCGTCGGCAATTGCCCCGTCTTTGGAGGGGGTGAAAGGGGATGCGCTGTTCGATCATCTTGGTCCGACGATCATCGACAAGGGGGTCAATTTTGCCGTTTATGCGAAGCATGCGACGCGCGTCGAAGTTTTGATATTTGATTCGAACAACCCGGATACGGATCTTCCTGTTATGCGGATACCGATGACGAAGGATGAAGCGAGCGGGATTTGGACGCAGTTTGTGTATGGCATCGGAGTGGGGACGCATTACGGGTATATCGCGTTTGGTCCGAACTGGCCGTACACAGAGAAATTTAAGCCGGGGACGACGGAAGGCTACATCACGGACTGTGACGAGGAAGGCAACCGGTACAATCCGAACAAACTTCTGCTCGATCCGTATGCGCGCCGCATTAGTCACGATTTTGACTGGTACAGCGGAGGCAATCCGGCGTCAGGTTCGGCGCGAGGCATTTCGGACTGGAAAGGGGCTGCGAAATCGGTTGTCATCAAGAGCGAGTATCAGTGGAGTGAAAACGAAGCAGTCTGGCGTGCCAACCGCATGAAAGGCGATGCCTTTGAGGGGCATGCCCAGAACGACGTCATTTATTACGAAGCCCATCCCAAAGGGTTCACTATGCGGGCACTCGACGATGTTCAGAATCGTGGAACCTGGAAGGGCATCGGTGAAAAGGCTGGTTATCTGAAGGATCTCGGCGTGACCGCACTCGAGCTGCTTCCGGTGGCAGAAAAGCCGGATGACGGCGGTTACTGGGGTTATAACACGATTGCTTTCTTTGCCCCGGAACAGCGTTTTGCAACGAGCATTAATCAGAGCAAGACGAACGGTGTTCACGACGAGTTCAAAGAAATGGTCGATAAGCTGCATCAGAACGGCATCGAAGTCATATTGGACGTCGTCTATAACCATACGGGTGAAGGCGGTTTGTGGCGAAGCAAAGTCCAGGATCCGGCCAATTCGTACGGGGCACAAAAAGATTTTGACGACAGAACGGCTCTGACTTTGTATTCGTTCCGAGGGCTTGACAACAAAGAATATTATCACCTGAAGAAAGATACGAGCGGCGTGAGAAATCAGAGTTATCTCGATGAACCGGGTGTCGGCAACCAGTTCCGCTGCAACAATACGCCTGGCAAACGTCTGATCCTCGATAACCTGCGATTCTGGGTTGAAGAAATGCACGTCGATGGGTTCCGTTTCGACCTTGCAACGGCACTTGGCGTCCATGAAGAGCAGGTCACGGACGACGGTGATACCAAAGACTATGGCGATGCCGGTTACGACAACAAATACTGGTTTGACAACACGGGAACGACAGTCCTTCAGGAGATCATCGAAGACGAAGTCTTGAACAAGTATCATACGCGTTTTGTCGCCGAACCGTGGGGCGGTTATTACGTCAATGGCTGTTTCCCGAAATCGACCAAAGACGACACGAAAGGATGGGGTGAATGGAACGGCCGTTTCCGCGATATGGTTCGTGATTTCATCAATAACGATGTCAAACTCAATAAAACCGAGAATCTTTCTCCGGATTGGCAGCGAACGGTCGATATGGGGAATATCCTGACGGGTTCGAGCAATATGTTTCAGTCGAGCAATGGCCGAAAACCGTATCATTCCGTGAATGTGATCACGGTTCATGACGGTTTTACGCTGTATGACGTGATGACCTATTGGGAGAAACAAAACGGCTGCAGTGTACTCAATCAAATCTGCTGTGATCAGCCTTACAATGCATTTTGCAAAACGGACAACGGATCGACGGATAACCGTTCCCATAACTGGTGTCAGCGAGACTGTTATAAGGGAGAATGCGATTATTGTTATAACAAATGCAAAGACTGGGGTGACAGAAAAGAGGAATGTGAAAGGACGTGCATTGAAAATATCGACAACCAGGGCGCTTGCATTGATTCCTATCATGAAGAGCTGAAACGTCAGATGATCCGCAATGCGTTTACGTTTTTGCTGATGACACCGGGAACGCCGTTAATTCTTGGTGGAGATGAGTATATGAGATCGCAGTACGGCAACAACGATGCCTATTCAGACAGTGCCGATAACGAATGGAACTGGTTTAGATGGGGTGATTGGCTTTCGCGGCCTGAGAACGTGAGAATGCACGATTTCGTTCGTGAAGTGATTAAAATCCGCAAGCAATACAAAGAATTCCTTGCTCCAAGTGAATACACCGGGTCGGTTCAATGGTGGTGGCCGGATGGGTGTGAAAATGTCGAAGTCGGCTGCTGGGAGAGCAAATCGGTGGGCATGTATTATCCAGCGACAGACAAGACAAAAGCTCTGTATGTGATGATCAACATGGAATACGGCGACAAAACGTTCCATCTTCCCGAGGGAGAATGGACGATTCTTCTCGATACACAACGGTATTATGACTCGGATGAATACCTGAAAGGTGAGGGTATCAATGCCAATACGACGAATAATGTGTGGCTGTCCGGCAGCAACAAGACGTCAGGCACGTATGGCGTAAAAGATCACTCGATCGTAATTGCAACGATGTAATGAATTCAGACAGGACGGAATAATGAATAAAAAAATGAGCCGAATTTTAGCGTTGTTTGCCGCCGTGGTATCCATGATCGTGGCATTGGGAGCACCTGTAAACGCGAGTGCTGAAGAAGATCGATTTTCAGCAGGGGGTTATTTCAGAATTGGTGCCCGTCCGGATTTTCAGGGCGGCTGGTCAAAACTGGGATTGTGGAATATTTCCGGTCGATTGCTCAATGAAACACAGTGGGCGGCCCTTGAGATGCGTCTGCAGCTGATACGTCAGACGCCGGGAACCAACGAAGTGTGGACAAGTCTTCATGCCAAAATCGAGGGCGGATCGGCCCATGCCGCCGATTGGCTCAACGGAACACTTGGACAGTTCTCCCTGACGCAGCTCTATGCCTTGGCCGGCAACGTTCTCATCAAAGATGTCGTTTGGCAGGTCGGTACGCTCGATTACTACTTCGGTGATCTCGGCCTGTATGACATGAAATTCGCCGAAATCTTTTATGATACCGTCGGCGTTTCGGCAACATGGCATCATCCTGTAGCCGATGTGCTCGTAGGAATCGGTGATTCCGGATACCTCAAGCATTCTCAGGGCTACAGCCCCGTTCTGACGTTTGGTGTTGCGACCCGTATTCGTCCCAAAGACGGTGTGGAATTCGGCGTTGGCGCCGAACTCGATTACGAGCCATCCGTCGAGGGCAGTGAAAATGCGCCTCATCAGACAAAACTTTCTGCCGCAAACGGCGTAAAATATGAGTCATTCGTTCGTCATGAAGTACTCCAGGATTTTGTCGAAACTTTTGGCGATCCCTCCCTGCTCGATTCGTATTATCCGACACCGACACCGGAAGATGCTTTGAGCTTTAAAGTCGTCGGTTACCTCGGATTTGGTAAGCTCGGTGCCCTGAAATGGAATAACCTCTTCTTCAATTTCCTTCGCGAACATCCCGAGCAGTATTACAGAGAGTCGTTCAATAACGTGGAAAAACGCATCTATATTCGCGATTGGACGGATGAACGTTATCAGTTCAATATCGGCGATGAAATGAACCTCGAAATCGTCAAAAACCGGTTTGATCTGACGTGGGCGGCACTCTTTGGGTACCATTTCGATAAGGATGATGAAGTCAGTGCCAGTGAACGCAATCGCATGATCTGGTCCATCGTGGCACGAGGTCAGGTGTATATCACGCCGACCGTGCATGTTCTCATCGAAACGTCTTATGCCCAGGAGAAGTCACTCAACGGCAATTTGTGGCGATCAGGTGCCGGTGCCATCTGGAATAATGATGCCGGTGTACCCAATGATCGCGGCCTCGAATACGGCGATCTCGATCTTCGCAAGACCTGGCAGGGTAAGGCCGGTCTCGTCCTCAATCCCGGCGGCGCCGGCATCTTCGCACGTCCTTCTCTGCGCCTCATGTACGGTGTGCAGTATTCCAATATGCACAACGCATTTCAGAATTCAAACGTCGAAACACAGAGCCAGAACAACGAATTTTACAAGGACGATTTTTCATCGATACCCGATCGGCACTGGCATCACGTCATTTCTATCGAGGCTGAAGCCTGGTTTTAATGCCCGAAAACAATCCCGCTCTTTTTGTTCATGAGCGGGTTTCTTTCTGAAAACATCTAACGTATCACGCGAAGAATAACGATCATGAAACACTACTTATATCTCATCGTTTTTGTCCTTTTAACCGCAGTTGCCGGCTTGACCATGTCCGGATGCGTCTCTCAGACACCAACCCCGCAGTATGCCGAAAATCTCACGTTTTCGATGGTATATACGCACGATGATCTGTCGAATCTTTCATCGGCAGCCATCAGTGCTGGAATCGTTTCCGATCTCAATACCGTCCTGACAGACAGAAATTTGAAGGTGTCTGATGTCGATTTCAATGCGATATCAGCAGAATTGACGGCAGTCAGAGATACCCAGCGCCGACTTCAGCTTTTGCAGAAATATGCGACAGGTTCTCAGTTTATTTTACTGGCTGAGGTTTCGACTGAGTATTATTCGACACTTTCCGGACGATATCGCTGGAATGTCGATGTTCATCTCTCGGTTCGCGACATATCAAGCCGCCAGACACTGGAGGATAAATTCACGTTGCCGGCCGTACTGATGTATGCGCATGAGAACGGGGATGATGCGATTGCATCGGTTCAGGTCGATATCGAACGTCGCATGGGAAGCCTCGTGGATTCGTTCCTGAAAGGCCGCAAGGCATCAAATGTGGCTCCGGCTGCAGCCCCTGTCGCCGCTCCTGCTCCCGTTGAGCCCCCTGCTCCTGTCGCCTCCCCGGAACCCGTTTCTGAACCTGTCGTGACGCCGGCCTCCGACGTCGCTCCTCAACCGGCTGTGGAGACCGTTTCCAATGATACCGTGACACCCGCTGCTTCTGATGTTCAGGAATAATGTCGTTTTGAGCCGGAAGGATTAAGAATATCAATTTCCGAATGGCTGTTTTGGAGTTTTGTGCATGAAGAAAAGAAGAATAATTTTTATATTGTCTTTGGTGATTTTGGCTTTCTTCGGAGCTTTTGGTTTCTCCGGATGTGCCTCCCAGAAGCCCGTTCCACAATATGCAGAAGATTTGACGTTTTCCGTTCTCCATTTGCAGAAAATCAAAGGTAATGATTCACCCTCTTTGGATGCAGAGAGAGCGCGGTCTTTGAACGCTGTTCTCACAAACCGCAATCTGAAGATATCCTCGATTGATTATAAAACCGTCGAAAATGATTTGGCTTTGGCCAAAACGACTGAAGAAAAAGTGGAGAGACTTCGAAAATATGCACAAGGAACGCAGTTTGTTCTTCTGTCGGAAATAACACCAAAATATTATTCGCAGGTTTCAGAGCTTTTTCATTGGAATGTGAAAGTCCATCTTTCACTCTATGACCTTTCGACCCAAAAGTCCGTTGACGATGTTTACACGGCGACGGCCGTCTTGACGCGTACCGTAAATGAAGCCACGGATGCAGATGAGGCCGTCACGTATGCGATGGTTGATATTGAAAAACACATGGGCAAAGTCATCGATGCATTTTTGAATGGTCATGCGACGAATGGCATGGGTATGCCTGAGGCCCCTGTTTCCGAAGACGCACCCGCTCCTGATGCCGTCCCTGCTGTCGAAAACGCACCTGCACCTGCTCCTGAAGCCGCCCCTGTTGTCCAGGCAGCTCCGCAGGCGCCGGTCGTTTCTCAGTCTGTTTCTTCGCCCGTTTCGGCCAATGTCGTTGCCTCGTCTCTTGGAAATAATGTCGTCATTCCCGATGGCATGGCGGCTCCCGGTGATGCCATTTATTACATCATGGTCGATCGCTTCTTTAACGCCCAGGATAACACGGATGATGTCGATCTCTTCGATAAGGCCGGCTGGCATGGCGGCGATCTCGAAGGCATTCGCCTCAAACTTCCGTGGCTTCAGTCTCTCGGAATTACCAAACTTTGGCTCTCCCCCGTCTTTACGGCCGCTCATAAGAAATTCTTTGGTCACGGCGCTTTCCACGGCTATTGGACTTACGATCTTTCGACGATCGACGTCCATTTCGGTACCGAAAAGGATCTTCAAACACTCGCGGCGGAAGCCAAAAATTACGGCATTGAAATCATTCTTGATTTCGTTGTCAACCACGTCGGTTATGAGGCACCACTCGTCGAACAAAAACCGCTCTGGTTCCATCCTGCCAAAACCATTGAGAACTGGGATGACCCGGATCAGCTCGTCAATTACCAGGTTCACGGTCTTCCCGATCTCGATCAGTCCAAAGCCGAGGTCTATGCCTATATTACAAACGCCGCCTGGAAATGGATTGCTATTCCGAACATTGCCGGCTTCCGTCTCGATGCCGTCAAACACGTCGATATCAACTTTTGGAAACGTTTTAATCAGGAAATTAAGTCCGGGAAAAGGAATGCAATGCTCATCGGCGAGTATTTCGATGGAAATCCAAAGAAAGTGGATGATATCCAGAAAAACGGCCAGTTTACGCAGATGTTTGATTTCCCGCTCTCGTTTGCCCTTCGCGACGTTTTTTGCGAGAACAAGTCTCTGGCGGCACTTGCCGGCGTGATTACGAATGATCGCCAGTATTCCAGCCCGAATGATATGGTGACATTCCTGGACAATCACGACATGCCCCGTTTCCTGTCGCTCTGTCACGACAATACAGATGCCATGGGACGCGCGCTTCGTGTCATGCTCGCCTGGCGCGGCATTCCAAGCCTTTATTACGGCACGGAAACACCGCTTGCCGGTATGATGGAGCCTGATAACCGCGCCGATATGAATTTCGATTCTGCGACGCTTTTCCCGCTCATTCAGAGTGCGCTTCGTCTTCGCAGCCAGAACCCCGTGTTCGCCAAAGGTGCGACGGCAACGCTTGAATATCAGCCGGGTTTTGTCGTGTTTGGACGCGAATACAAGGACAGTCAGGCGCTCATCATCATTAATCAGAATGCATCCAGCCAGATGTATCGCCTTCCGGCCGGAAAGTGGCGTGATGCCGAAACAAATCGTCAGCAAAATGGCCTCGTGACTGCCAAACCGAACACCGTGATGCTGCTTTTGTCGGATGGCAACAGCAACGCGCTTATCGATCACAGCATGCGCCGTGTGACGTTCAAACTTCCAAATGACGGCCGAACGTATGCCATTGCGGGATCGACCCCGGAGCTTGGTCAGTGGAACCCGAAAGAGGCACCGTCAGGGGGAACGGAAATCACCGTTGAACTTCCGACCCAGACCGTGGTTACCTATAAGCTCGTTCGGCTCGAAAATGACGGCAATGTGACGTGGAGCAGCGGCGATAATCGCGAATTGTTTGTGACGAAAGACACCGCCGTCGATGTGGTTCTTTGAGATAAGGCGGCAGGCTATCGGCTGATGGCCGATACGCCTTGCCCTGAGCCGTGCTATTGGCCAAAAGCCAATACACACGGCTTTTTTTAGTGCGCTCGGCGAGCGCACGTTCTAACGGGTGAAAGTCCCGAATCCGCCCGGTAGTGGGAAGGATATAGCTGAACACCAAGGGTGTCCATCGCGAGGTGGAATCTGAAGGAAGGTGTAAGCAAATCTCCG
>JAZRVP010000001.1:0-18735 GCA_045599245.1 Myxococcota bacterium | reverse complement strand
GGCTTTGCCCCTGTCCTCAGTTCGCAATATGAAATGCACTTCGTTTCCCGAGCCTGTCGGCTCTCCAACTCGTTCATTTCATTTGCTTACTGGGCTCTGCGATGCCAGCCGTCCACCGGACGCCTGCCTTCTCGGCCCCCCCGGCTCTCATCAATTTCTGCCTAAAAATTGCGAAATACGCCATATTCAATAGATATATGAATTAACCCTGGCTGAGCTGTAACTGGAACGAAAGCCCGAGATGATTATTTCAAATCCATAAAAAGCTGCAACGGTCTAAATACACGAGCCGCCCAGGCATCTTCATTGTGAAGTGCCCCAGGTTCATGCCAATGCGATAAATCGATATCGTACCGATAGCCTATTTTTTCCATCTCATCGACAAATTCTCGCGTGTAACAATAGTTGTCGTGTGAACTTGCGCCATCCGCCTCATCGATATTGGCATCCGACATTCCAAGATGCGCCGGACAACCGCCTTCCGGTTCATAACCACCATTGTCGAGGTACAAGTAAGTCGAGCGATGACCGGCCTGAACATATAGATCCTTTATCGTCGTCCCTGTATCACTTCCAAATCGCCCCCAGGCCGTTGTCGGAGATAAGGCCAGTACAGCCCGATATCGATTCGGATAGAGATGCGCAATATACAAACTAATGAGTCCACCGAGAGACGACCCCATCACGCCGGCTTTTTCCGTTACCGGAAATACACTTTCGATAAACGGCCTGACCGATTCTTCGACAAATGCAGCATATTGACGACCTTTTGAAGGATAAAATTCGCCAAAGGCCGTATCATCGACATGGGTATATTCATACATTCGGTCTTCGGTATTCGAAATCCCGACGATAAGAAAATTGCCTTGAATGGCCTGCATATTCTCTCGAAGTTTCCATCCGCCGCTATATCCGTCCGTCTGGAATATATTCAGTCCGTCGTGTGCATAAACGACATCGTATGGCCCATCATTTGGCGGCACGAGAACATAGAGGGAACGCTTTTTCAATCCCTGAGGGCTCTCAAACATGTGCCAACGCATCAAATGTTGCGTTTTTTCCGGTTTAATAATGTATGAAATCTCGCCATTTTCATCATAATCATATCGGATAGACCAGGGATCTGACACGTACTGTGTCCCATTTTTGACAAATTTATATGTATTCTGACTGGAAATTTCGGCCGGAACCGGGACTTCTGCATACCAAATCTTACCATTAGAGGCTGATGTCATAGGCTGCGGCTTCCATTGATTAAAATCCCCGGCGACAGACCAGTTATCTCCCGAATACCAATGAACAAACAAAATCGAATTGTTATTTGTTTTAACAGGAAAACCACAAGAATATGCAATCGTTGGGAACGCAATATCCGGCGATATTTTACCCTCGATCATGGCTCTTGCCCAATCTTCATCCGTCAAAAGCAATGGATATTTGGGATTTGGATCTGGTTTGCAGCCAGAAACATCAATATTTTGTCCCGCTTCTTTTGGATCATTCTGCGGATTTACTTTCGAGTTATTTCCTTCATCCGATGGATGCGTGTTTCCTTCATCCGATGGACTACCGATGCCGGAATCATCGTTTTTCCTGCCGCCATCGTTATCGGATGTATCTGCACAACCACAGACCATAACGAGACTTAGTAAAACCATCAGGATTTTTCTCATCTTTCTGTTTCCTTACCCCATTACGAGCAAAACCAAATGCATCATTGCATGAATTTATGCGGATTTGCTCGTTTTTTTGTGACTTAACACGATCAGAGACATTACCCCGGCAATTAAATACACATCAAATTGAGTGGAATGCCCAATTCATTCTGCTTATTATACCAATCTCTCGACGAAAAAAGACTGCAAATATTGATTATCGACAATCCACTACCCCTGAAAATATCTTCAATATATTCAATCGATGTCAGTTTCCAATTTTTTAAATTCTGGTCAAACGACCTGGCATTTGCAAACATGCGGCTCATATCGGTTACATTTGATGTTTTCCAATTTCCAATATTCTGATTGAACATTACTGCACTCTCGAACATTCCGGCCATATTCGTCACTTTGGCGGTATTCCAATTATGGATATCTTGATTGAACGACGATGCCCCCCCAAACATACTTCTCATAGATGTCACATTGGATGTATCCCAACTTCCAATTTTTCCATTAAATTTTGCCGCAAAACCAAACATATTATTCATATCTTCGACATTGGATGTTCTCCAGCTGTCAAGATTCTTATTAAATTCTGATGCTAACATAAACATTGAATTCATAGTCTTCACTTTGGATGTTTTCCATTTGCCAATGTCCTGATTAAATGATTTAGCCGCCGAAAACATGAGAGCCATATTCACGACATTGGAAGTATCCCAGTTTCCTATGTTCTGATTAAATGCATAGGCACTAATAAACATGGCACTCATATCCGTCACTTTGGAGGTATTCCAGCTACCTATGTTCTGATTAAATGACGCTGCCAACGCAAACATTCCAATCATAGAAGTCACTTTGGATACATTCCATTTAGAAATATTTTGATTAAAATGTTCTGCACCACAAAACATATTATCCATCAAAACAACTTTGGATGTATCCCATAATCCGATATCGGCATTAAAATGACTTGCCACAAAGAAAGTCTGAAACATTGAATTTACATTTGATGTATCCCAGTTACCAATATCCTGATTAAATTCCAGATTATATGAAAATGTTGCGTCTAAAGACGTGACATTTTTGACATCCCAATGTCCTATTTTTCCATTAAATTTCGCACAATAATAAAACATCCCCTCCATTGTTTTCAAAAGAGACGCATCCGGTATATCTTCTGCAGAAAATTTTTCAAGATTTGTACATCGTGCAAACGAATAATTGGTCAGCCCAACAGGTCCAAAAGAGATGATATCGACCAGACGATCCGCATTTGCATCCAATGACAGAAGCTGAACACCGCCGCCCGGAACTAAATTATCGTAATCAAAGCCATCCAATCCATCAGCATCCGATAAATCTTTTGTTACGCGCCAATAATAATTGCGGCCTTTAATCGAGACGCGATAATCGCCTTTGGTACTATACTTGTGTTCCGCAGTCCGCTTTGTACACGAAACCGACTCCGTCTTTCCATCACCCCAGTTAATTTGCAGATCCGGCTTTTTCCCATTCGCGCATTCAAAATAGAATGAGATTTTTTCATTCGCTTTTGTCATTTTCCACATAGTAACAAAAGAATCCGTGGAACAACGGCCGTCATCCCGGCATATTTTGCCTTCTCCGCACGATGCATCATCCGTACATCGACTGCTGCAAATATATCCCAGTCCGCTGTCACAAAATCCGTCCGGACATTCGGAATCTTTATGACATGACACTTCACTTCTATTGACCCCGGTATCGCTCGATTCCGACGGTTTCCTCACTCGAACCGATATCGTGAGATGGTCCTTTTCATCCTCCGGATTCTGAACCGTGATTTCTGTTGAACAAACCTTTTGTCCTGATGTAATTTTAATACTGGCACCATTTTCATCGAGTACAATCTCTGTCGCCGATGGCGACGCACAGCTTTCATTCCCGGAGGTAATCTGTAATTTAGTTTCACCGGTTCGATGCGGATCTCCATACGACAACGAAATCGTCTTCGTTGTTTCAATCTTCATATCCACCGAATTTGTCGATGACATAATTTCATCATTTTTTACACACACCTTACCATCTTTTTTATACCCTTCTATACATTCAAATTCACAAACATGATTAATTCCACACCCTGATACAACGCTATTTTCCGGAATAAATGCCTCGCAATAGTCGAGAATTGGCTCCTCTCGCACACCCCTCTTTGCCGGCGAACACTGACACGCCTGGCTCCCCAAATCTTCATCCGTGAGACGATATCCACACAACCCCGGTTCTCTTTTGCCACCACCATCATCTTCGTCGTTACAACCACTCATGATGCCCAAAAGAACCAGCATTGAGATAAACAGAACTTTTTTCATACCGACTCACTCCTTGCGATCGCAAAAGAGCCCCAGACGGGGCTCTTCTTATTGCCTTATTATAACCTTATTCCCTGTTTCTTATTTACATGTATATTCACTTACGCCAAGAGCATCTTTCCATTTGCTCCAGCTCTCATTTTGACTCGTGCTGCAAAATGCCGTTTCACTGATGTCACTGCCTTTGAATATATCTTCAACCGTCGTCACAGAACTCATATCCCATTTCGCTAAATTCTGATTAAACGCTTCCGCACCTTCAAACATGTGGCTCATATCCGTCACTTTCGACGTCTTCCAACCACTGATATTGCGATTAAACGCCTTGGCATCTTTGAACATGGAATTCATATTCGTTACATTCGATGTTTTCCAAGACTTAATATTTGAATTAAACCCAGTTGCGCCATCAAACATGTGACTCATATCTGTCACTTTCGACGTATCCCATATCACGAGATATTGATTAAATTTCGCTGCACCTTCAAACATGTGGCTCATATTCGTCACTTTCGACGTGTTCCAGGCCGCAATATATTTGTTAAATGCCGCAGCACCTGAAAATGCATACGACATATCGGTCACATTTCGAGTATCCCAATTCCCGATTTTTTCTTCATTCAACAATATACAGCCTGAAAACATTTCCCCCATGTCCGTCAACTTATTCATATTGGGAATATCTTCTGCCGTATATCCTTCCAAATTGACGCAACCTTTAAACGCTCCATGTCCTAAAACAACCGGCCCGAAACTCTTGACATCCACAAGTTTCGCGGCATTCACATCTTCCGTGGCACTCGTATCCGCCGCTTTCCAATTACTGATATCACCGGTCACACGAACTGTATGCTGTCCTGCAGACGCATAGCTGTGCTTCGCCGTCGGCCCCGCACAACTCACTTCTTCCGTCGTCTCATCATCCCAGGCTATTTGCAGCTTGCAGTCTGACGCATCACTGCTAAAACTCAATACGATCTCTTCGTCCGCATCTTTGGTTTCCCAAACCGTGTCGAAACTCGTTCCCGCAGGCCTTCTGTCTTCTCGACACACGCTCCCCTCATCCATGTTGTCGCCAGGTAAACATTCTTTCGCACACATATAGCCCTGGCGGCTGTCACATACCCCTTCCTGACAATCGGCATCTGTATAACAGTCCAAAGTTTTCTTCTTGTCTGTATCTTTTATCGTGGTTCCTTCCGATCCACTGCATTCCACATGCATCGTAAACGAATCCTCCGCTTTCTGCGGATTCGTCACAACCACATCCGCCTTACAATTCTTGCCCTCACCATTTATCCTCAAAACCGACCCGGCACCACTCATCGGCAAATGAACGCGATCCGGCTTCACACAGCTTTCATCCAGTGAATTGACCAGCAATACCGTTTCATCGCTTCTCGACGTGTCCTTATAACTCAATTTCACATCGACATACCGGCCAGAACCGACCTTCACTCTGCCCGGCTCATAAATGATGCTTCCTCTCTCAACACACGCTATGCCATCATCAAAATAGCCTTCTTCACATTCATATTCGCATACATAAGAACGTGAACACCCCGTCGCTTTCGTGTGCTCCGGAATAAAATTCTTGCAATGCTCAAGAATCGGCTCTTCCCTCACGCCTTTTTTCGCCGGTGAACACTGACAGGCTTCCGTCCCAAGATCACTGTCTGAACGGCGAGGTCCACACAGACTGTCTCCACTATTTCCACCGCCTGAATCATCGTCTGAACAACCAACAAATCCAAACCCCATCAACACTATCGCCAATACACATATCTTTTTCATCGTTTTCTTCCTCGCGCTATTTCTTTCTTGAATACATCTTTTTTGTATTCAACGTTTCGTTCTCTTTGTCCCCCGACACTTAACAAGACTATTGTTTAGGCTCATCCTTGTGCGGGACCTCTACGCCATCACACTTAACGTCTGTTACCGATTTGATCTCACTCACGGTGCCATCCGAATACCCGTTTATTATCCATATCGAATCACAGTGCTCCGAAAGACTCGCACTCGCTTTTGCCTGAAAACGAGACTGACCATCCTTCGTCTCTGCATCATACATATAGATATAATTATGCGGCTTTTCCACTCTAAAGCCCAATTCGTTCCACGGTGACTCGGAAAACACTGCTTCTGAATCCGCAGGACTATTCTTCATCCCGCGCATATCCAGGCTCTTCTCATCTCCTATCGCATGTATTTCATCCGCATCCGGATATCTTTTCTCATGCGTCTCAAAATACTTCACCGCACCCTCGCCAATTCGCTTCAGATTATCACGGGCTTCATCATATATAATCTCTTTGCTTAGACGATATATGCCTGCATCCAAAGCCAATAACTTCAACTCCCTGACCGTTTTGGCATCCGTTTCCTTTAAAGAATCTTTGCCATTACCCAAAATCGAGTTGTCCATATAGCTGTCAAACAGCTTCGTCAGTTCCACATATTGCCTGGGATTTTTCTCTTTAAAACTGTCCAGCAACGGATACAGCAATGCCAGGTCCGGATCGTTGTATTTGGCTTCATATTCACGATATAGCGAGTTTTCAGGCCCCTGCGTTCCTTTGTCTCCCACAGTGCCTTCGGCTGACTCCTCCGCTTCCGGCCTTTCCTCATCCATGCTTTCTACCGACGTCGCGCCAAATTTACAGCCACTCGCGGAAACCAACAACAAGCCCGCCAAACCCATTATCATCCATGATCGATCTAATCCACTCACTTTCAGCCACTCCCTGTCTGCATTCTTTGCGGTATTATTTCTTTTCAGGTTTTGTTTTTGCCATTTCTGGCACGCTCGTGCGTTATATCATGTTACTTCCGTTTTCGTTGTTTTTTTAACCTTCTCCCAGCCAAATACTCACTTTTTTTCTCAACTATCGCCACGTATAAACAGCCTCTTTGGTATCCAGATACAGCCGCGATCCGATTGCAATAAATCGATTTGCCGGCCACGCAAGCGGGATCTGAGCCTTCCTTTTGCCTGTCACCCGATCCAGCACCAGTATTGCCTGTTCCAGCAAAAAATACACATTCCCCCCATACGAAAATGCATCTTTCGGCAAAGCCGTCGTCTGATACTTCCAAAGCGGCTCGTTTTTCTCCACATCGTAAGCCAGAAGATATCCTCCAACTTCTGAAAATATAAAGGTATTCTGCTGACTGCAGTGAACAAATTCCGACTCCAATACCCCAGCCTGCCAGTCAAATTCATCAGTATCAAGATTCCAGGCCGCAAACTGTCCCGGCCCCGTCATCATGATCAATCGATTCTGCAGCTGACACGACAGCCTCGACCTCAGTCTCGATGAGGTTTCCAGACGCAATGCCTTTCTTATCACGCCGTCTCTCGATATCGATACCAGCGCCTGATCATTTGCAATCACAACCTGCCTGTCATCAAACGCAACGCCTCTTAACGCCCCCGACAATCGCTTCGTCTGCCACCTCATCAGCCCCGTTTTCCGCTCAAGACACTGCACTTCCACACCCCGATTTTGCTGCGCCTCCAGCCCTGTCACCAGACATATCAAATCATCATCCACGTGAAGCAGCAAATCCCCAGGACGAATGCTGTCCGCAAACGTCAGCTGTGACTTCCACGCATGAACCCCTCGTTTCGGCTCATAATACAATGCCATCCGCAGCGGTGTCTCCGCCGATACGATAAACGTTGCATCCTTCTGACAGGACATCGACATTATTCCCGGAATATCAATTTTCTGCGGCGGTGAATACGGCGTCTGAATCTGCCTGAGCTCTGATGCCCGCCCCGGCTCCGTACTCAATACACATCCATCCGGATAATACACATGCTCCGATACGCGCATTTCCGAGAGCGTATCATCCAGAACATGCCTCGACAGCCCCTGTGCCTGAAGCCACAGCCCCGTCTCCTCCGGCTCAATCACCGTCAGCGTCGGAAGCCGCTCCACCACATTTTTCCAAAACAGGGCATTCGCACTTCCCTCACTTCCGACCGTGATTTCATCCCGATATGAATATTTCCATTCACCCCACGACGATTTCATATTTTTGGGCGTCGTCATCGACATGCTCAACGAATAATTGATTTCCGCCCGAAGCGGCGCCGTCTTCGACGTCCGCCTCATCCGAAGTGTCTGGTGTTTCAAATCCACATTTAATCGTCCCCAGCTCTTTTCCTGTCCGTCTGCCGCCCTTCCTCGACTCAGCTCCCACGGATGCGGTGCATGCAACGACAATATGTTGAATATCTTCTCCTCCGTCTCTTCCTGCTGCGCTTTCGTTCCACCACGGCTCGTTATCGTCACGCGTATCACATCCCGCCCAGACTCCGCCGGAAACTGACTCAAGACACAGCGCGGCGCCGCACCAAGCCCCACAGTTTCCGCTTCCTGCAATGCCTCCGGCAAATTCAATATCGGATGCGCTCTCGTCCCTCTGTCATTGACAACAGCCCCCTCTTCGGACTCCACATTCTCCTGCGTGATCCGTTCAATATTCCTCGACACCTTCTCGATATCGTACTGCGGCTGCGCCTTCTTGTGTCGCTCTATTTTCTCCTTGCAGCCACTCATCAGAATTGGCATGAACAATATCATGCTCATCAACACACAAATCACACGATCGAATTTCATTCCGTCCGCTCTCTTTTTCGAACTTCTTATTTGTTACTATTCACCCAGGATTAATTCACCAATCTACTGAAATATGAGCAGAGTATTTCGCAAATATAAGGCATCAATTGAAGATATCCGGGTAGGACCCGGCAAGGAACACAGCAGGATTCAGGGCAGAGCCCCGACTGAATAGTAACTCTTATTTCACTTATCTGCCAATCCTGTTTGCCCCTCCACCATAAACGGTGTAATGGTTCTCAACGCATGGGTTGGCCATGCTCTTATACTTATAGAAATTCAACATGTCAGAACAAAAACGCCACCTAGTCTTTTTAATTAGCAAAAATACCCCCGTCAACCTCCCGCCAAACGCCGTCAAATCTTGCGATCTCAAAGCCAGTCGGCAGTACAAATGCATCAATCACTCCGATCGTGACGCTTTCACTCTCTGCGCAAAATGCGGCACCGTTCTGTGCCGAAAATGCACCATCCAAATCGCCGGATTCCACTACTGCGAGGAATGCGCTCTTCAGGATGACGGCATTCGAGAATCCCTCGAAGCTGAAGTCCTCGGAAAAAACAAATCCGATCACGTTCCACAAATACTCGCCCCTAAAAATATCAAAGATCTCCCCCACGCTTTCATCGATCTCCTACTCAATTCAAACGAATTCTTCAAAACCGCTAAAAAATCGCCGTTCGCACTCTCATACGCCGTCGCGGCACTCTCTCTCATTCCTAACGCCATCGTTCAAATCCTCTTCCATCGAGACAAATTTATCCCCGATTCCGACCAGTTTAAGCCACTTCTCGATCAACTCAATGCAATGCCTGACTCCACCCTCGTCACGCTCGCAATCCTCACTTCCCTCATTCAAATCCTGCTCATTGACGCCATCTTTTTTCTCTGCCTGCGCACTTTTACACACTCTCACATAACGTTCAAAGAAACCGCAAGCACCATGCATTACTGCCTCGTTCCACTCTTTTTTGCCGTCTTCGGAGCCTGGTTTGATATCCCAATGATCTCTTTTGTCGCCCTCGGGTTCATGATTATTCTCACCACAACAGCGACCCGCGCCTCTACCGACTGCACCCTCCTCCAGGGAATCGGCGCCATGCTCTCTTTTATCTTTATTACAACACTCGCCGGCATCTTATAATATATTTATATATATATTTCTCCACGCAAGTTTTAACCCCCCGGGAAGTGTGAGTGTTTTGCGCTTCCTATGGGCAACGGTCCAAATGACCGCCGCCCATACGTCAGACGCTTGTCGGCTATCTGCGATACGCCGACAAAAACTCGCTATGCCATTGGCATACGCGAGTTTCTTTTTTTACCATCCACGCACATAACTTTATTCAATACACATATCTTTCTGCGTGGATTTATTTAATCAATTATTATTAAAGCTGCATCGGCATCACGATGAAGTCCATCTTATCCGAATTTACATCGCGCAAAACAGCCGGTGAATCCATATCAATGATCTCGATCGAAACGATATCGCCGTCAATGACCGAGAGAATTTCATCGATATATCGCCAGTTAAAACCAGCAACGACACCGGGGCCTTCGTATTCTGCATCCACAAAATCCCGCATGTCGCCGACCTTGTTCGCTTCCATCTTCACGTCATTTGTCGAAATCTCAAGCCTGCCCATGCTCAACGACAAACGGATGGTACCAACTTTTGCCGTAAAAACAGAGGCTCTGCGAAGAATCTGCTGGAACGAATCGCGTTTCACAACCGCACGATGATCGAGATTGGCCGGAATAACTTTTGAAAAATCAGGGAAACGACCCGTCAACAGATTGATGCAGAAGATGGACGATTCATTGCTCACGATCAGCTTTCCGCCCGATATATCGATCGTGCAGTCACCATCCAGCAGTGTCTTCGAAATCTCACCAAGGCCCTTGCGCGGCACAATTACGCCAGCCTCTAATGCATTCGGAAGTTCTCCTTTGATATTGATCCGGTCTTCTGCACGGCTCAGACGATGACCATCCGTCGATACCATCTGAATCGTTCCATTCTGCGAGATCGTCATCAGAGCTCCCGTAAATTCTGCACGAGAATCGTCACGGGAAATACTGAACAGGATGCGGTCAATCAATTTCTTGAGTGCATCCGCACTGATCGTCAACGAGGAAGTGATCTCATACGCATCCAGACGCGGATACTCACTCACATCCCCTGTCGGAATGCGGGCTCGGAAATTGCCGCATTCGATCAGAACCTGCGAACATTCTGACGTCACAAAAACCTCAGTTCCGGACGGAAGATTGTTAATGGCATCAAGTATGCGGCGAGAATTGATAATGATAACGCCATCTTCCTGGACTTTCGCTGGCTCAACAACTCGCAAAACGATCTCAAGATCGGTTCCCGTAACCGTAATCGCATCATTTCTGGCTTCGATCAAACACGACGCCAATATCGCAAATGTTCCATGATTGGCACAGACACTGTCTATTCGTTTAAGAACCTTGGCAAACGAATCCCTATCCAGCGAAAACTTCATGCATCAACCTCTTTTCACACTTGGCTAATTCATCCTTAGCGCTCATCGATAACAATGAATAAGCTCAAAAAAGCCCAAATATATTAGTGAATATGCCTCTCTCGTCAAGAAATAATTATCCTGTCAATTCACAACATATCCATTCCTTTCGCTGCATTCCGGCTTTTTCTACGACTTTCTCTCACCCGGATTTAATGCCTGGAACACCACCTCACTGTTCCGAAACCTTACCACCGTACGCGCACTTATCTCCGCCTCTTCAAGCGTCTTCGGATTGCGCCCCTTGCGAGCCTTCTTCTCATGCGGCTCAAATACCCCAAAATTCGTTATCTTGACCGTTTCCCCACGTGACAATGCATCCGTCATTTCTTCCATCACAAACGTCACATATTGCCACGTCTCGCGTTCACTAATTCCACCAACTTCATCCTGAATCGCTCTAATCAGCTCATTCTTTATCATTTTAATCACCCTCGCTTAGCGCGTATTTTCTAGCTTAACAATTTTTTCCGTTTCTTCGGCTTTTCTTTAAACCTTACTCGCATTTCATTTCAAATTGCAATACCAATCGAACTTTTTCTTCTTTTTATGTTACTACTCACCGGGGCTCTGCCCCGAACCCCGCTAGGGCTTTGCCCCAGACCCCACCAAAGGACTGAGTCCTTTGGAATCCTCAATATTTTTAGACAGTGTAAGCTTTTTGGGCTGCCTATCCTTTGTAACTAGCCGGGGCCCCACCAACGGCTCTCATCATTTTCTGCCTTATAATTGCAATATAATTCTATTTTCGCCAATTTCAGCTCATTTCAATAGATATATGAATTTCCCCCTCGCCTGAGTAGTAACATCCAATCACATTCTTTTTATATTTCGTTTTTCGAATTTTAATTGCCAATATTCCGAAATTCGCCCCGAGCCTATATTTAATTTTACAAAATTTCAGTTTTGTGAATTCCATACAATCAAAGTGCAACCATTCCTTTCTTCCAGTTACACGCACTGACAAAAAAAATTGAACGAATTATTTGATTTAACCATCCAATGTGAGTATAGCACCCACGTTCGCCGTCTTTTCGGCTCAATTCTTTTAAAGCTATTCCCTGGAGACACACCATGAAAAAATTACTGGCTCTTCTTTCAATCGCTTCCATGTTCGCAGTCGTCGGTTGCGATGACGACAACGACAACTCATCCAAGACCCCCGATAATCCCCCCGTCACAACCGAATGCACGGCAAATGCATGTGTTGCAAACACCAACCTCCTTAACGAATGCGTCAATGGCTCATACGTGCCCAAAGATTGCGGCGCCGCCGGATGCAACCCCGTAACAAACTCCTGCAACACATCCACCAATCCCCCCCAGGCGCAGTGCACCGTCAGCGTCTGCAGCGGCAACATCCTTAACGAATGCGTCAATGGCTCATACGTGCCCAAAGATTGCGCCGCAGGCTGCGATCCTGTTAATTTAGTCTGCAAAACCAGTTCTTCCGGCGGCGATGATCCTTCTGAGGACGAAGAGTACGATGTCGAAACATCCAAGCCATGCGACTATGACACTTTCGACGAATATTGTGAGGGCAACAAATATCACTACTGCGATTACAGCGATGCTGACGAAGACAAAGATGTCATCTGGGAAGGCACCTGTCCCTCCACTCACTCGTGTGCGACAACAACCGTTAAAACCGAAGAGGGGTCATACGTTTATTCATCCTGCGTTTCCAATACTGCTGGTGAAGAATCTGACTTCTGCGACGCTGAAGGTTCCAGCCTCTACATCTGTGACGTCGATGACTTCTTAGGTATGTACGTCTCACAATACGCCTACACCTGCATGAAATGGTCTGACAATAAGCTCCATTATTTCCCGCTTCCCGATATGGATATGTGCACAACCTGCACCGAAAAAGCCGGTGGCTGCGTCCTTGAAGCATGTGATGCTTCCGCCAACGCTTCATCCTGCAACGGCATGACCGGCAAATCCTGCGAAGAATTCGAAGATGGCAAATCTTATATGGTAGGCCTTGACTGCTCATTTATGGCAGAATATTTGGGTTCATCAGGATGTATCATGGATGAAGGCTATGCCATGTGCGACTTCGGCGATTTGCTTGATGAATAACGATAATCCCCATCCCCGTTTCTAACTAAAAAACCGCCCCCAATCGGGCGGTTTTTTAGTTGATAGGAACACCGATAATCAGGATTTAGTTGATTAGGATGCTTTTATTTGCATAACTAAAACCTAACCGCCAACCACTAACCGCTAACCACTAACTCCACCAGGAAATCCACGATGAAAAAATACCTCGCGCTCCTTTCCATCGCATTCACATTCGCATTCGTCGGCTGCGATGACGACAACGACAACTCATCCAAGACCCCCGATAATCCATCCGTCACAATCGGATGCACGGCAAATGCATGCGTTGCAGGCTCCAACATTCTCAACAAATGCGTCAATGGCACATACGTTCCCGAAGATTGCGGCGCCGCCGGCTGCAACCCCGCTACCAATACTTGCAACACATCCACCGATTCCGGAAATCAATCTCAGTGCGTCGTCAGCGTCTGCAGCGGAAACATTCTCTATGAATGCAGCGGCGGCGTTTACACACAAAAAGATTGCGGAGATGCCGGCTGCGATCCTGTCAAACTGGCCTGCAAAACCGCCACTTCCAGCGGTAGCGACATACAGCCTGCAGAGTTTCGCTTTACCGAAGTCGAAACCACCACACCATGCGACTTCGAGTCATACAAAGAAAACTGCAAAGACGGAAAAGTTTATTACTGCAATGCCAGCGAAGAAGAAGACAAATACGTCGTCTGGGAAGCAGCCTGCCAATCAGGATACGAATGTGCGACGACGAATCTCACCTACGAAGGAGAAACCTATCCCTATGCCTACTGTGTGAACACAACAGCCGGTCCGACCTCCGACCTTTGCAGCAGCGAAAGTGACGAAACCTACGCCTGCGGTATCGACGACTACTTTGGCATGTTCCTCACGCATTTCACCTATTCCTGCATGAAATGGTCGGATGACAAATACCACTACTTCCCGGAACCCACCGATTATGCCGACTGCACGACGTGTTCCGAGACGGCCAACGGATGCGTCCTGAACACATGTGATCCGAACGGTGCCGCACAGACCGAAAGCTGCAACGGCATGACAGGTCTCTCCTGTCTTGAAGACGAGGAAGGTGATTATTACCTATTTGGTATCGACTGCTCTGGTTACGCTCAAGAGTTTAACTCATCGGGGTGCGTCATTGAAGAAGGCGCTGCAACATGTGACTTAGGCGATTTGGCCGACTATTTCTAACTCTGCATCTCAAAACCGTCCGTCCCGGGCGTTTTTTTCAAAAAACGACGCATCAACTGTAACAATCCGTTCTCGATGGCATCATATAATATGTCGAACCATGCATCATGCCTTCGACCTCACTGCCACTATTTCTTCCGGAGGTTACCATGCGTCGTCACCCGCATTTTCACGCTCTCATTCTGCTTGTTTTACTCCTCACGACGACACTTTTAGGCTGCCAAAAAGACGTCTGGAAATCCGACATCTGCCTCTCACTCGATCAGCCTCAGGCCGTATGTCCTGTCTGCAAACCGGCACAATCCGGGGAGTATCCCTGGAACCGAGAGATCAAAGAGATCCTGGCCACGGCAGCATCTTTACAAATGGAACGACAAACGCCGGACAAGAGCACCGGCGCCATACCTGCCCCCCCATCCACTGCACCCGCCGTCACACAATCATCAAATCCATGTGTCGATATCACGAGTGCCGATGCCTCAACCCTCGAAAAGCTTCCGGGAATTGGCCCGGGCCGAGCGCAGGCCATTCTTGAGGCTAGAAACAAAAGACCGTTCCATAATAAATCCGATATTCGCCGCATCAAAGGCATCGGCAAAAAGTCATTTCAAAAGCTTGCGCCTCACATCTGCGACATTCCAGGACGTTCTTAGGGAAACTCTGATTAATTGTTTTTTTTCCGGGGCTCTGCCCCTGTCCTCAGTTCGCAATATGAAATGCACTTCGTTTCCCGAGCCTGTCGACTCTCCAACTCGTTCATTTCATTTGCTCACGGGGCTCTGCGATGCCAGCCGTCCACTGGACGCCAGCCTTCTCGGCCCCCCGGCTCTCATCATTTTCTGCCATAAAATTGTTTTTTTCAGAGGTTTCTAAGAAAAGCTCTTCAACCAGTTGCCATGAGTGGCATTGGGCCCATATCCACCATACGGCAGGGCGTATTGGCGAAGCCGATAGCCCTGCCCAAAGCGAGGCGTATTGGCCGCAGGCCGATAGCCACGCCCATTGCCCAAATACCCCTTAATAAATTGACACTCAGTGCATCTGTATGAGAAAATATCAACTAGGTTTATTGTGGATTGGATAACTAAAAAAAGGAGAATTAACCATGAAAGCACAAGCACAAGTCGAGAAGAACGCGAATGCGCAGGTCAATCAGGTTCAGTCTGGAAACAAAGCGACGCCGGCATCAGATTCTGCGGCGAAAAATGAGCAGATGACCCAGAACGTTGAAGAGGTTCAGCTGACGGACAGTGAGGTTGCGTCGGCACTCAAGTATAACAACAACACCAAGAATGTTCCGAAGGCGGAGATTCCGGGGATCTGCAAGATCGTGGGTGTTTCGGAGAGGGATTCCTTTGACGAAGAGCTCGTTCGTGCAGTCGCCAACTGGCAGGCGCGCAATCACATCGACGCCGACGGCAAATACGGCAACACGTCGCGCACATTCGGTGCACGCCAGGATTATCAGGAATACATTGACGGAGCAGGTCTGGACAATATTGTTCAGATGCTGAGCGACGCACTGCAGAATGAATTTTCGGCCGGCATGGCTCGAATTGATGCAAAATATGACCTCATCGACCGCATTGCCAAAGAAGCAGACGTTCCTCCCGAAATGGTTGGTGCGATATGGTATCGCGAAGCTTCGGTTGCAGACGGTGTCTATCTTCACAACGGCCAGCCGCTCGGCCAGCCAACCGATCTCGAGCCCAAAGGCATCTCGTTTGGCGTCGATGAATTTGAGGAAGCGGCCATTCACGCCCTCAAATCGAAGGGAAGCATGATCCATGCGCTCGGGCTGAACTACGGTTCACTCGATTTTGCCGCCATGTGCGCCTATACCGAGGGATACAACGGCTGGGGCTATCGCATGTATCATCCGGCTATCGCATCGGCATACGTCAATTCGGGTACAACAAATTATACTTCCGGCAAATATGTTGCCGACGGTCATTTCGACGAAGATTTTGTCGATGGTCAGGTTGGAACGCTCCCGATCATGCTTGAAACGCTCAAACGTCATCCGCGCACCGGAAGCGGCGGTGGTGCCAAAACGAATGGGGACAAAAAGAACACCGAAAAGACAGCAACGGGCGCCAAAGAGCCCACTGCGGCAGATACACCAGAGGCAACGGAGCAGACACCGACAGAAGAGCCGCAGGCAGCAGTAACAGTGAATATCGATGTCAAGCGCGCCATTCGCGTAAACAAAAGCTACGGCTATAGCATCAAGGTGTGGAGAGAAATTCAGTCGGGCGTTGGCTTGAAAGGAAGCGATGTCGATGGCATCGTGGGTTCCACAACATCCCGAAAAATTGCCGAATGGCAAACCACACACGGATTTACCGAAGACGATATCGATGGCATCTGCGGTCCGAAAACCCTCTCTGCGCTTCGCAGCAATACCACAGCTCAGGCGCCGATCTCCTCTGCGGCGGCAAACGCCGGAACAGCTACGGGTCATTCGCACGGAAACGAAGCAGCCAAAGAGCCCGCGCAGGAACATACCGATGCGTCGGATGCACCTGTCGGCCAGAGTACGGGGGCCGAGCAGTCTTCATCCGGCCTTCTTTCTGCCGCCAATGCAGCAAGTGCCGCCGAATGGAACAACAAACGCAATTATTCGGATGAAACCATCAGTCAGATCAAATCAACAGTCAGCGGTTCGAGCGGCAATTCATTTGACGCCGATGACGCCCAGAAAATTGCCTCCTGGCAGCAGAACCAGGGCCTGACCGGCACCGATGTCGATGGCAAATTCGGCAATACATCATGCGGCATTGCCGGCATCACACCAAGTTATAATATTTCCGACACTCATACGCTCGGCAGTGATACGCCGAACTGGTGCACACTGCACGGCTTCATCAACGGCACAACCCTCGACACACTTAAAGATAATTTCAAAACAACGGCTGAAGCCGTAATTGGCGGCATTGAGTCGGCCGGAGGCTCTGTCAATGTGACTTCAACCTTGAGACATCCTGCCCGTGCAGCCGTCATGTACTATGCCAGATATCAGAAAAAGACGTCACAGGTTCAGGATATATTCAATGAATATGGCATTTCAGTCAATAATGACAATGGCGACCATTATGCCGCACAGGTCGCATTCGGCATTCAAGGCAATGCGGTTGGTTTGAATTCCAATCACATTTATGGTCATGCCGTCGATATGATCATTAATAGACTGCCGTCATCGATCAACGTGAACGGAGTAACCGTCAATACAGGCGGAGATCGCGGCAATTACGAGGATAATGCACAAGCATTGGATAATGCCTTACAAAGCTCCGGTGCCGTAAGTGAATTCAAATGGTATGGTGATGGTGACGAAGTTCACTGGTCAACCACCGGCAGATAATCTGACGCCTCGTGTTGATACAAAAAGGGAAGCATTCGACTTCCCTTTTTTTGTTTCAATTATTTTAATAATTTGTGAAGCAAGGTTCGGTTTATGACGACACACTCCCCATATAATAGTTCTCTGACAGGAGAACAGTTCCTTTTTTTTGAGATGCGAACGACGGCAAAGCTCATGCATCAGGGACTATCTGCCCAGGAAATTCTTGAGAGGATTGAACGCGAGAACCTTTTTCAATGCCCGACAGAGAAATCAATAAAACGACTTGCGAGATGCTGCCTCCACAGACTTCAAGCCCTCAATGCTCCTTCTCTTGTAACCGCACTTGTAGAACAGCCATCCGAGGTTGCCAGGCTGATTTGTCTCTATGCCATAATGAAACAGAGTCGTTTGGTATGGGATTTTATGGTGTCCGTCATTGGAGAGAAATTCCAGCAAAAAGACTTCTCATTTGGAAAATTGGACATCAACATCTTCTTTATGCGCCTTCAGGAACAAGATGATGTTGTTGCCTCATGGAGTGTTCAGACCATCACGAAAATCAAGCAAGTACTTGCACAAATCCTCGTTGAAAACGATTACCTTGACAATCTCAGGGCTGATCATCTGAATCCTGTGCTCATTCCGGCTGTTCTCGAAAACGCCATTCGTGCCAATCATGATACAGCTGCACTTCCCGCCTTTAACTGCTTTATGTGATAATATGCCTCTTCACAACGAACAACTAAGGAACCTCTGATTAAAGATTATTTACTTTTTTTTCTGGGGCTTTGCCCTTTCCTCAGTTCGCAATATGAAATGCACTTCGTTTCCCGAGCCTGTTGGTCGAGGCGTTGTGCACAACGCCTCGACTGGCCGTTCATTTCATTTGCTCACTGGGC